>NZ_QTMJ01000020.1:37606-98467 GCF_003635485.1 Parabacteroides sp. AF19-14
CATCCCACTTTCGACACATAATTATAGACACAACCAAAGCAAGTGCTATTCACCTCTGTCATTTTTTCTAAAGAGAAACTTCTCAGATAAATCTGGGTGGTCTTGATAGACTTATGCCCCAATAATTCACTGATCATTTCTATAGGGACATTTTGCTCTTTCAATGCCATGGCAAAGGAATGGCGGATCGTATAAGAAGTAACATCCGATGCTATTCCAGCGGCCTTTTTCAACGCCTTCAAATTTCGATTGAATCGGGATAGGGCCGCATTGTATTCGAGATATGCCTCATAGCCCGTCTTCGTTCCACTCAAAAAAGGGAATAAATAGCCTGAGGCCGGCTTCTTGTCACCCATTAATTCCTTGCGCATCAATTCTGCCGTATCCAAGATTTCCAGTCTCATCGGTGTGCCTGTCTTCTGCCGATTATAGTCCAATATCCCGTTTTTGATATTCCTTTCTTTTAGGTGGGCGAAGTCCACGAACGACATTCCTGCATACTGAAACAACAAACAAACGACCAGTTGTGTCTCCCTTAGCACCTCACTCTCTACCTTCACCGTCATCAACTTATGTTGGTTCTCTAAGGATAGGGATTTCTTGCGCTTACTCTCCACTCCCGTAAAAACTCCTTGGAACAAACCGGGGATATATTCCGCATCACCATCTTCGATCGCCTTGTTATAGACGCAACGGATACGACGCATATAAGTGGAAACCGTGTTGCACATGCAGCCTTTCTCCAACAAATAAGCCTCATATCGGTGAAGATTGGCCTTATTGATATCCGAATAGGAAATGTTCTCTGTTCCACTATACTTTATAAAGGAGTTCAACGCATCCTGATAACTTTTGGCGGAGGAATAACGCTTTTCCTCTCGTAACTGGGACATATACCTTCTCACCCCTTCCACGAATCCTTTCTCATCCATATCTCTCTGTTTTTAAATAATATTTGAAATGAATTGACAAATGTAACTCATACTATCTGAATGCAAAAAGAATTACCGAAACACTATCATAATGTTTACTTTCTAAACATATTTTAAACACATACTTTTTCAAAACAGTTACGTTTAAACCAATATTATGGAACTTTAGTACCCAAAATAGCACATTTTTTAGGATATATCCTGAACTTGTATGTATCTAGTCGGCTTATAATTTCTATTTCCCGGCAGATAACCGACATCTACCCGGCATCTAGTTCGGATTATCCGGCACTTGCTCTAATTTAGCTGGGGTCTACTCCTAATCTCAATCTTTTGTACACTGAAAAACGAGACTATATAGAGCCTTTGCGCTCTAGAACGGCAAAAAAGTCGACTGATTTTCAAATATCATTCAGGAGGCATTTATTAGTTTTCTGAAACAAGAGATATAATAATTCGGCGGATATTGATAAAAAGAAGGCAAACTGCAAGTATTTTCCTTCATACACATTCTATTCGTCAGGGCTTAACTACCAGAGAATCGCATATAATACACACACACCCTATCCTATCTCAAATACAAGAAGCAGAAGGAGAGAGAAATGACAAATTGACATAATTAAGCCGTATTAATGACTTCTATCGATTGAATACACAATATTAAATTAGCAGAGACTTGCTTGCAGGTGTCGTTTTTTTTCACGAATATTGCAAATCAAACAACCAAATAAACATATTTAGTTTACTAAAGTTAATCTTAAAGAAAGGAGAGCCTATGAAACAGGAACCATCATGAACCATATCTAACAGGGAAACTGGCTGGAAGATATGGCAACATAACCCAGCCAAACAAGTTTCTAAGCGCCTTTAAATCAAATAATACTAACACTAAAACATTACAAATGTATGAATGAAAATTATAAGGGGAATCCTAAACCCCGATTAAACACAAAAACTAAATTGGGCAGAGTCATGAAATTAACCTCAATCCCGCTATTTATTTTTACCACAGGGGTATACGCTTCCGTACACTCCCCAAACATGCGCATTAAAAGCGACATCAAGATTATAGAGAAACCATCAATCGTATCCACCCCGCAACAAAACACCCGTCAGATCACCGGAACCGTGATTGATGCTACCGGTATGCCGATAATTGGCGCCAATGTGATGGTAAAAGGGACAACAAACGGGACAATAACGGATATAGATGGAAAATTCACGTTGGAAGTAGCCAAAGACGCTATTTTGCAAGTGTCCTATATCGGTTATATGAACCAGGAGATTTCGGTAGGCAATAAATCGGTTTTAAGCATCTCCTTGCAAGAGGACACACAAAAGTTGGATGAGGTGGTAGTGATTGGTTACGGTACGATGAAGAAAAGTGATATCACGGGGGCTATCTCGTCCGTGAGCGAGGAGAAAATCGCTCGCCAAGCAGTGGCCAATGTTTCTACCGCATTGCAAGGCTTGGCTACCGGTGTATCCGTCACTTCCAGTTCCGGATCTCCGGGTTCCGCCGCCACGATCCGTATCAGAGGTGTCGGTACGGTAAACGACGCGGAGCCATTGTTCGTCGTGGATGGGATGCCCGTGACGGATATAAACTACCTGAACACATCGGATATACAGTCTATGGAGGTGCTTAAAGACGCTTCCGCTTCCGCTATCTACGGTTCCCGTGGCGCGAACGGCGTAATCCTTATCACTACGAAAAAAGGCGCCGCTGGAAAAACCACCGTTACGCTCGACGCATATTGGGGTATGAACAAAATATTGAATAATCTCGATTTGATGTCAGGTCCGGAATGGTACGACTATCAAGAACAGTTGAACACAGTGAGGAGCGTTCCCATCAACTTGGCCCTTGTCAATCGTAATGTTTCCACCAATTGGATGGACGAGATTACGCATACGGCCTTTATGCATAACTACAGTGTCGGCATAAGCGGTGGTAAAGAGAACGACTATAAATTCAATCTGGGCTTGAACTATATCAACCAAGATGGAACGATCAAGAAATCCAACTACGAACGGTTCAGTGTCCGTCAAAGCACGGAAAAAACGGTGCTCAAAGATCATTTGGTAGTGGGTACCAACGCGTCGATCGCAAGATCTACCGACGCAAGTATTAGCGAGCGCAACAGTAGTAATGTGTACGACTCCGACTATGGTGTCGTAAGTAACGCAATCCGTTTGGATCCGGTAACTCCCGCCCAAAACGCAGACGGTTCATATGGTTACTCTCCTTATATTGACTACTATAACCCATTGGCAAGTATCATGTATCGGGATAATCAACGGGAGAAACTTGCTTTCATCGGCAATATGTATGGGGAATGGCAGATTATAAAAGGATTGAAGTTCAAGAGTAGCTTCGGAGCGGAAATCAGAAGGGTAGACAATAAAACCTTCTCGCCTGTCTATGAGGTATCCTCAAGCCAAAGAAATTTAGAGAGTAGTTTATCGAAGTCGCAGACCAAAGGGCATTACTATACGTTCGAGAATACCCTTTCGTATGAGAAAACGTTTGCCGAGAAGCACTCCATATCCGCTCTCGTAGGTTATACCAATGAATGGGGTAAGCAGGAAACCTTGAGCGTAAATGCGAGAGATCTTATCGGAGAGTCGGATAACCTGCATTATATAGACGCTACGCTGGACAAGAACAAGACCACGGCCAGCAATAGCGCTACGGAATATGGTTTGATGTCTTATCTGGGCCGCCTACACTACGATTACAATAACAAATACCTTATTACAGCCACTTTCCGGCGAGACGGCTCCTCTAAATTCTCTTCCAAGAATCGCTGGGGTAACTTCCCCTCGTTCGCTCTAGGTTGGAGAATCGACAACGAACCGTTCTTCCAGAAATTGAACGCCGAATGGGTTTCCTCCTTGAAACTCCGCGGGGGTTGGGGACAGATCGGAAATCAGAATATCACCAATTATGTGGATCGTAGTTTGCTGTCATTGAGTACGCAATACGGTGCTTTATTCGGAGCGAGAGAGAATGAGACCTTGTATCAAGGTATTGCCGTGAGCAGATTGGGCAATCCGGATATTAAATGGGAGACCACGGAATCTCTGAATATCGGTCTTGACGCAAGCTTCTTTAACACCCGCATGGTCTTCAGCTTCGAGTATTATTACAAGACAACGAAGGACATGCTGCTGGCCGCTCCTATGCCTATCTATATGGGATATGCCAGCAACACCTACACCAATATCGGCGAGGCGAACAACCGCGGTATCGAGATGAATCTCGAGTGGAGAGACAAGACCGAAAGCGGTTTCGAATACAACGTGGGAGTAAATATGTCGACCATCCGTAACCGCATGACGAAATTGAATGGTGGCACACCAATCTCCGATGGACCATTCCGAAACGGAAGCATGTACCTCACCTATACGAATGAAGGTATGCCTATCGGCGCGTTCTGGGGCTATAAGACAGACGGGCTTATCCAAACACAGGAACAGTTGAATGCCGTTAAGCGGGCGGATTTCCAACCTAATGCCGAATTGGGCGATGTATTGTTCGTAGATACGAATGGCGATGGCAAGTTAGACTCAAGTGATAGATGCATGATCGGTAATCCTATTCCGGATATCATATACGGTATCAACATGGGTATGGCGTGGAAAGGCTTCGACCTCAATTTGCAGTTTGGTGGAACAATCGGTAATCAGATATTCAACGCGATGCGTTATTACACCTACTTCCCGAACGATATAACGAACAAGGATAGAGCGTTAATGAACTATTGGACGCCAAATAATACAAATACGGACATCCCTCGCCTGACGGCTACGGACGTAAACGACAATGACCGCTTCTCGGACATGTACGTAGAAAACGGGACTTATTTCCGCTTGAGAAACGCCCAGCTAGGTTATACCCTGCCCGCTTCTCTCACGCAGAGGATAAAACTACAAAAAGTACGTTTTTATGTAAGCGGCCAGAACTTGTTTACGATATCCAGTTACTCGGGTATGGATCCGGAAGTGGGTCAGTCCAGCTCTTTGTCTAGAGGCATAGATTACGGTATCTATCCTCAGAACATTTCATTCACCGGAGGTATTAATGTTACTTTTTAAAATTTATAATGTCATGTTTAAAAACAAATATATCATAGGAATCGTACTAGCGATTTTAACAGGATTCAGCAGTTGTGCAGATTTGGATTTAGCTCCGTTAGGAAGTCCGGAGGCTGGAGAGATATCAGAGGAAAGACAAGCTTTCTTGCGTCTGACCGCTGTCTATTCCGTCATGAAGGACTTCCGTTACACATGGTCAATGCAATGTTTCGGCGACGTGTTGTCGAATGACGCGACCTACAGCGGTTCTTCGAACGACGCACAAACCTTCACGTTGCTGGAGAATTATCAGTATCAAGCGGATCATACCGAGATCTTGAACAAATATCGGTATTCTTACCAATGTATTAATAAGGCCAATTTGTTTATACGGGATATGGAAATGGCAGACGATGCCCTATTCTCGAAATATAACAGGGAACAGATGATCGGTGAGGCCAAGTTTATTCGCGCCTATACTTATTTCGAGCTTGTGAAAACCTTTGGTGGTGTTCCTTGCTATACGGGAGTCTTGGATCTCGATCATGAGAGACTCGGACGTGCGTCTGTCGAAGAGATATACTCGGTTATCGAGCAAGACCTAAACGATGCGGTTAGCGTATTACCTAAGAAAAGTGAGGTGGCTAACTACGAGTCAAGCTATGCGGGAAGGATTACCAAAGGCGCGGCCATCGCCATGCAAACACGTATTTATCTGTATGAGAAAAAATACGATGAGGTAAAAAAGGCATTCGAGAAATTCCAGAATGAGTGCGGGGGTGAGTATAGCTTGGTCGCTCCGGAGGATTACGCTTGGCAATTCTCACTGGACGGCGAGCACTGCTCTTCTTCAATCCTTGAAGTAAATATGTATACCTCCACAACCCAAAGCGGGTATGGCGTTAATAACGGCAACCGTCACGTGCTGATGTCTATGCCCCGAAACATGACGATCGGCTTCGGTTGCGCACAACCTACACAGGCCTTGGCAGACGCTTATGATGCCGAGGGGGATATCATACGAAAGAAGACCACTCTCCTCTCCACGGAAGAGGCCATAGAGATCGAGACCGCGGCCAAAGGCGATGTGGCACCCGTTACGGACGACCGAACCGGTTGGTACAATCGCAAACTATATCTCGCGCCCGGGCAAAGAGAGGAGAATCGGGGAAATAATCAACCCACGAACCTCAGGCTTATCCGCCTCGCGGAGGTATATTTGAACTATGCCGAGGCTTGCTATTTCAGCGGCGATATCGCTAATGCGCAAAAGTATCTGAATGAGGTAAGAAGCCATGTCAACTTGGCTCCTAAAAACCATACAGGAAGCCAATTGTTTGAAGACATCATGAACGAGCGTCATCTGGAGTTTGGAATGGAAGGTTTCCGGTTCTTTGACGTGGTACGTGTAGGATGGGGCGAGAAAGTATTTAACGGAACCAAGAAGGCGGAATTTGGAGCTAAGACTCCTTTCAGCGCCGGTGCGGAAGTATTGCCTATACCTCAAACCGAGATTGATATTAGTGACGGTTTAATAACTAATTAATAAGGAAATAACAATTCGCAAAAATCATAATAGTATGAATAGGAATTTAGTATTGCTCGGAATCTGTCTCTTGGCCGTATCGTTCGTTGGAGAGGTCTTTGGACAGAAGAAAAAACCTCGTATCGGTATTGCCGGTATACAGATAGAAAACAGCGTGTTCGTCCCGAATAGGCAGCCGCTCGTAGGACACCCCGTAAGAATGCCGGACTATCTCAGCCCAGACTCCGCAATGGGACAGGCGGCCACTTGGCTTCCCACGCAGATTGGCTATGGCGGTGGAAGAGGCCCCGTGACAAAAGAATCGTACGACGCATTTGTGGAAAAAACATTGGAGATGATCAAGGCCAATATGCCCTATGACGCTTTCTGGTTTTATAACCACGGAGCTTGTAGCGTGGAAGGCGTAGCCGATCCCGAGGGCGAATTCATGGAGAAGGTGCGTAGCTTGATCGGAAACGATGTCTTGACTACCACCACGATGGACCTTCACGGAAATACGTCTTGGTTGGTAGCTCTCAACTCCGATTTGATTACGACTTATCGTCAAGCACCGCATGCGGATTCTCGCGAATCACATCGGCGAGGGGTCGTCAATTTGTTGGAACGTCTTGAGTCGGGGAAAGGACGTCCGGCATACAAGGCATGGGTTGCTGTTCCTGTCCTAGTTTCCGGCGAATGGTCGAGTACCCGTGTCGAGCCTGCGAAATCGCTGTACGCATTGGTTCCCGAGGTTGAAGCCATGCCCGGAGTGATAGACGCAGGGATCTGGATCGGTTATGTTTGGGGAGACAACCCACGGAACCAAGGAACCGTGATGGTTTACGGTGACGATGAGGAACAGGTAAAAGCCGGGGCGAAGAAACTCGCCCAGAAATTCTGGGATGTCCGTAAGCAGTTCTCGCTGGAAGCTCCGGGATATTCGCTCGAGAAATGTATCGATTTGGCAATAGCAAGCAAAAAGAAGCCTTTCTTTATCAGTGATATGGGAGATAATCCCGGCGGAGGCGGCTCAGGCGAGGTCACTTGGACTTTGGCGAGACTCTTGAAGCGTCCGGAATTCCAGACTGATAAGGGAAAGAGCGTTCTTTATTGCTCCATCCCGGGAGAAGAAGTGGTTAAGCAGGCACGTAAGGTCGGCGTAGGCGGACACGTAGAAGGCATGGTAGGTGCCATGGTCGATAATTCCTACGAAGGTCCCGTGAAATTGTCGGGTACCGTGGTTTATGTCAGTCCGGAAGAAGACAAGAACGCGGAATCATGGAGACGGAAAAGAGATATCGCTATCGTAAAGACCGGAAGCGTTTATGTGGTAGTAGGCACATCGTCTCCCACTCCAAACCTAGAGGGTTCAGGAATTGACCCGAAGGAAATGGATATCGTAATGGTTAAACAGGGTTACCTTGTAACCCAATGGTACAATATACAAGCGGATTGGGTGATGGCTTTTACAAGGGGAGGCGTGGATCAGGACTTCAAGAAGCTTCCCTATAAGAATATCGTGAGACCGATGTTCCCGATCGATCCAGACATGGCTGATCCGGAATTGAACGTTATCATGGTTCCTTCCGCCAAGCATTACTATGGCAGATAGATCGTATTGATCGATTTTTTACTGCAATGCCTATGCAGTGTTACTGCAATAGGTGTTGCAGTATTACTGCACAGGCATTGCAGCATCACTGCAACCCGGGTTGCAGTGATGCTACTAAATTATCCTATATTCCTACTCAATAACTTTCGGACTTGCTCCTCCGTTAAATTCCGGCGGCTCGCATAATCTCTCATCTGCTCCTCATCGATAGAACCGATCATGAAATATTGAGAAGAGGGATGGGCAATATAAATCCCACTAACCGAAGCCGTAGGATACATGGCACCATTCTCGGTTAACGAAACACCAATTCGCGACATATCGAGCAATCCATCCAATGTGAAATTCAATAATTGATCCGGTAGAGAAGGGTAACCGATAGCCGGACGGATTCCTTGGTATTTCACCTTGTAAAGATCCGGGATAGACAAGGATTCGTCTTTAGCATATCCCCAATATTCTTTACGTACTTTCTCATGAAGATATTCGGCTGTAGCTTCCGCTAGGCGATCGGTCAAGGTTTGCAGCAACATTGAATTATAGGTATCGCCTTCTTCCTCAAATTTATCCTTCAAACAATCAGCGCCAGCTCCAGCGGTAACGACAAACGCCCCTACATAATCAGTTCGCTCCTCGGAAACCGGTATTACATAATCGGAAAGACATTTATAAATATTTTCCTCTTTTTTTACTTGCTGACGTAATAAAGGCAGCGCTATATCACCCATTCGGATCGTATCCCCTTCACTATTCGCTGAGAAAAATCCGTAAATCGCTTTACAATATTCAACCTTCATATTGACCAGCCGATCCAATAACCTAACAGCATCCTTGTATAATTGCATCGCCTCGGTAGCCTTCGCACGATCTTTTTCCGGGAATCCGGCCAACCAAGAGGCACGACAAGAATCGCAACCATGTATCTGGGAGATTTCCGAGAAACGGCCATTCAATTTCCATGCGCTAAAAAAGAAGGTCCAGTGGATATAAGGAATCACTTCTTCCAAGGGGATATAAGGGATAACATGTACCCCCATCCGGGCCGGAACAACCGGTGTATACCCGGTCCAATCTATTTCTATCGGATGCTTACGAGCCTCTGAAAGAGAAGCCAAGGTCTCTTTCTTCTGCCCTAAAGAGGCACGCAAGGCTTCTTGTTCTTGTTCCAACTCCCTGATATAAGCGTCACGGGTATCTGGATTCAATAGTTTGGCGGCGATCAACGGATTCTGTGAGGCATCCAGCACATGAATCACCGGATAATCATAATGCGGAGCGATCTTCACTGCCGTATGCAATTTGGAGGTCGTAGCGCCACCCACCATCATAGGAATCGTAAGTCCCGCTTTCTGCATCTCGTCCGCGACATGCGCCATCTCTTCTAAAGAAGGGGTTATCAGGCCGGATAAGCAAACCAGATCCGGTTTCTCCTCGATCGCTTTCTTTATGATCACATCTGCGGGAACCATTACCCCTAAATCAATCACCTCGTAGTTATTACAAGACAATACGATAGAGACGATATTCTTACCTATATCATGTACATCCCCTTTTACCGTAGCGAAAATCACTTTACCGGCCTTTGCGGAGCCGGAAGCTTTCTTTTCAGACTCAATGGCCGGTTGTAAAATAGCCACGGCCTTTTTCATCGTACGTGCGGTCTTCACGACTTGAGGGAGAAACATCTTTCCGGCACCGAATAACTCGCCGACCTTATTCATTCCGCTCATTAACGGACCGTCAATTATATCCACGGCATGCGGATAAATCCGCAAGGCTTCTTGTAAATCGTCCTCCAAATAGTCTCCGATCCCTTTGATTAAGGCATGTTCCAAACGCTCCTTCAATGAAAGCTCACGCCAAGCCTCATGCTTCTCCGGAGTTTCTCCGGAAGCTTGAACATGTAAATTTTGAGCATAAGTAATTAATTCCTCGGCAGCTTCCGGACGGCGTGCCAAGATCACGTCTTCCAACAAGGTACGGAACTCCGGCTCTATATCCTCATAAAGTACGGAGGTAGACGGATTCACGATACCCATATCCATCCCCTTCCCGATCGCATGATATAGAAATACGGAATGCATAGCCTCGCGTACATGATTGTTCCCCCGGAAAGAGAAAGATAAATTACTTACACCACCACTCACCTTCGCGCCCGGCAAGTTCTTCTTGATCCATTCAACGGCACGGATAAACGCCAGACCATAGCCATTATGTTCCTCCATACCGGTAGCGATCGCCAATACATTCGGGTCAAAAATAATATCTTGGGGATTGAAATCGATCTTTTCAGTCAATAGGCGATAGGCCCGTTCACAAATCTCAATCTTTCTTTCATAGGTATCCGCCTGCCCCTTCTCATCGAAAGCCATCACGACCGCAGCCGCACCCAGTTGCTTAATACGGGCGGCATGTTTAAGGAAGACCTCCTCTCCTTCTTTCAAGGAGATGGAATTCACGATGCTCTTTCCTTGCACGCACATCAAGCCTTCCTCGATCACTTCCCATTTAGAAGAATCGATCATGACGGGTACACGGGCAATATCCGGTTCGGAGGCGATCAAGTTTAAGAATGTCTTCATTTCTTTCACGGCATCCAACATACCATCGTCCATATTGATATCGATCACTTGGGCGCCATCCTCCACTTGCTTACGAGCGATCGTCAACGCTTCCTCATAACTGCCTTCTTTTATCAAGCGTAAGAATTTCCGAGAACCGGCCACATTACAACGCTCTCCCACGTTCACGAAATTATTCTCCGGTTTCACCTCCAGCAGTTCCAAGCCCGACAGCCACAGGCAATCCGGTTTCAAAGCCGGGATATGCGGTTTAGCTCCTTTCACCAACTCCGGATACCGGAAGATATGCGCCGGAGTCGTTCCGCAACAGCCTCCGATAATGTTCACTAATCCCTCTTCCACAAAAGGCTTCACATGTTGGGCCATTTTATCCGGCGTCTCGTCATAGGTACCAAAACTATTCGGCAATCCAGCGTTCGGATAAGCGCTGATATAATAGGGGGCATACTTCGCCAACTCTTGTAAATAGGGCTTCATATCCGCCGCTCCGAAAGAGCAGTTTAAGCCAACCGAAACAATATGTGTATGCTGTATGGAAGCCAAGAAGGCCAATAAAGTCTGTCCGGAAAATGTTCGTCCACCTTGCGCAGACAAAGTCAAAGACAACATAATAGGCAGGTCTTTTTCTTTCTCTTTCAACACGACCTCAGCCGCTTCCAATCCCGCTTTTACGTTCAACGTATCGAAAGTAGTCTCGAAAAGGATGATATCCACCCCGCCGTCAACAAGTCCCTCGACTTGCTCCTTGTAGGCATTATACAAATCTTTATAAGTGACGGCACGATAAGCGGGATCGCTTACATCTGGACTCATGGAAGCTGTCTTATTGGTAGGACCGATCGATCCGGCCACGAAGATCGTACGATCCGGATGCTCTGCCATATAGGTATCCGCCACTTCCCTCGACAATCGGCCGGCGGCCAGATTTATCTCACGTACATAGGCCTCCATCGCATAATCTGCCATGGAAATAGCATTCGCGTTAAACGTATTCGTAGCGAAGATATCCGCTCCCGCATCCAAATACTGACGATGAATAGACTGGATTACATCCGGGCGGGTGATACACAATAAATCATTGTTCCCCTTCAATTGTCCCGGAAAATCGGCGAAACGTTCGCCTCGGTAATCTTGTTCGTTTAGTTTGAAACTTTGGATCATGGTACCCATACCACCATCCAAGATCAAAATGCGCTCATTCAAGAGTCGCAGAAATCGTTCCTTATTCATAAATATGTTTTACCTTTCTTGCGTACATATAACTATATCCCCGGAGGATCCATACCACAACGATGGCGAAAAACAGACGGGTAGGCACCACCCAAAGAACGGGTACCCCTATCGCGGCAAAGATGATCGTATCTTCCAACAGGGAATGGCACACGGCCAAATGATGGTTCAGCAAGTTGCCGTCACCGTAAGACAACTTCCTCTGCTCCATTTGCTCTACCATAATAGCCCCGCCATAAGCCAGTCCAACCACATTACCTACCAACCACAAAAAAGCGGCATCTTGAGGCAAGCCAAATAATCGCATCAGTGGAGAAAAGACCGAGGACAATCCTTTCATTAGATTAAACTCTTCCAATATATAATGAAGGATCATTAAAGCCGTAACAATTATCAAAATAGAAATCACCACCTTCATCGAGCTGGTAAACCAAAGTACGAATACTTCCAACCAATTATCGCATACAGCCGCGCTTTGAGCGATCCCGACCTGTCCCCATCCTTCATGGGGCATTACCCAATTCAAAGAAAAGGCGATCACGAAACTCATGATCAAACGGAGCAGCGTCATCTCCCAGAAAGAAGACCCAGTCTTTGCCTGTACGGAGGATTCTACCATTAGATTATGGGAAGTAAGGCACATCAATGCTAATATCGTAGCTTCACGGACTCCTAAAGACATCGAGGTGATCAAAGCGATCGGAGCATATAATGGGGAGAATATACTGGTTATAAAAACAATGGCTGTCTCCCCCGGCAGACCCACCAACGAGAACACGGGCACTAACCAATCCGAGATCTGACCTAATATTCCGGAATATTGCAATATACGGACCAATAAAGAAATAGGCAAAATAATCTTTAGCAGCCATAAACACGTCTTGCCTGCTTTAGGCAGAGCTTTCAGGATACATCCCCAAACCCTACCGATCACGCCTTGCCCTGTTTCCATCTCGACTTATCGTTTGAAAGCCCGATCCATCTCCCGTCGGTCGTCACGTTCCCGGATGGAGTCTCGCTTATCATATTCCTTTTTACCTCGTGCGATCGCGACGACTACTTTCGCCAATCCTTTCTCATTGATAAACAAACGAGTGGGAACGATCGTAAAACCACTAGCACGAACCGCACCCTCGATCTTTCGTAATTCCTTTTTGGTAAGAAGTAATTTCCGGTCCCGCCGTGCGTTGTGATTATTGTACGTACCGTAAAAATATTCGGCGATGTACATATTCTTCACCCACAGTTCCCCTTTTTCCACGATACAAAACGTATCTACCAAACTCGCCTTCCCTAAACGGATCGATTTAATCTCCGTTCCGGTCAGTACGATCCCGGCCGTAAAAGTGTCGAGCAACTCGTAGTCGAACGTCGCCCGCTTATTCTTTATCTGTATGTTATTACTAATCTTCTCCTTCATCTTGTGTTATTCTGTCAAAAACTCAAACCGGGCATCAGCATCGATAACAAAATCTCGATAACTGCCGGAGTCAGTAATATAATGGCGGTTGTAAATCCTACGAACTTCAAGCGGATCTTCTCCTCGACTCCCATATACGGACCAGCGCCTTCCCAAACAATATAGAATGTATAAAGGATAAATATCCGCAAGAAGAAAAACTCGGGAAGCAACATCAATACGATATTCAAAGCGAACATCAACGACGAGGAATACCCGACGAAGCGCAACCACAGTTTCAAATCCTTCTCCCGTTTAAATATACCTTGCCATATCTCGTTCATCAGATAAGCCCCGAGGTAAAAACCACCGAACGAGGACACCAATGTCCGGATAGACGACTTCAAGGCCAGCTCTAAATCAAACTCCTTCCGCGTAAACAATACGCCCAGAAAAGCCGCAACAGTAACGAAGCCGATCAAAGGATACACGAATCGGGATAAGAACTCCTCCTGCTTCTCTCCTTTTTTCGCTAACAAGACCCACGCCTTCGCTGGCTGTGAGATGATAGCGATTACCCACCTAAATATCTCCTTATACATCTCTGTTTACTTTTAAATAGCAAAAGTATATATTTAATTCGTAAAACGCAACGTAAATACGTCGGTAGCCCCCCAAACACATGCGGTTGTATCCGCATTATAGCGTTCGGCATAATTTATTTTAAAATTTATCACATTTTGCCCCTCACTACTCTCTATCGCTTTGGCTTGGTCCAAAAACTTATCGATTGTAAAAGCGGTCGTATTGATCCATTTAGTGGAATCGCCGGTACCCCCCTCTTGGGTTACCCGGAGATATAGGTTATAGATCCGTTGTCCGTCATCATCTTTTTCCACCTCCTGATCAGGGTTATAGGATAAATTGAAAATATCCTTTTGGTCTACCTGATGATTTATATGTTGGGTTTGCAAGAAGAAACGTCCTTCCAAATAAATACTTTTCTTAAAGTCCAGCGTAACCAGACGCTCCTTGTCCAATACGACCGTAGTATCAGTCAATGTCTCATGCAAAGGCCATACAGCGACCGAATCATACTTATAAATCTCAGCGTTGTAAACACCATTGCCCAATTCCTCGCTAAAATTCGTCTTGAAATCAACCACACAACAATCGCCATCTTTCAAATCCGTCCGATTCTCAAACTCAGAGGAAGAGACGATAAAGATCTCCCCTTGATCATCCGCCGTGTAGATACATCGCATAGGATTCTCACGTATCACTCCTACTCGATGATAATTGATGGAATTACTTCCATCCCCCATACAAGAGGTCATTAAGAAAAACAAGGATAAAAATAAGCCGTATAAAATTCGCTTTCTCATCTTTTTTAGTTTATAAGTAAAGGATCTGTTACTCCCCATGTAAACTGGGTACTATCTTTCGGATTAATTTGATCGATATAATGAATCCGAACATACATATCCGCATCACGTCCACCTTGTTCTCGCATATCTTTGATAAAGTTCCCCAGATTAAAGGCATTGATAACCGCGATAGCCTCTTCTGCCTTGTCCTCCGGCTTTCCGGTCGTAGCGGCAGCCCGTAAATATAAGGAATAAATTGATTTCCGATTTTCAACAACTGGTTGTTGAGTCGGATCATAAGTCAGTTGCCAATTTAAAGCCCGGTCTTTTGTTGTCCAACAGGCGGAAGGCAAAAACAAATAATCTTCCAATTTGACGTACAGAACAGAGTCGTTCGGATTAACCGCAAGTATCGGTTGCTCATTTGTCAATAGTTTATGCGTATCCGTAAGAGGACTCTCAGCGTTTTGCTGGTTAACGGCGGTTTCCCCTTGTATCGTCACCGTATAATACCCTTTTTGTTCCGCACCCGTATTTTCCGGCAAGCTAGGATCATAATCAAAACTCACCAACAAGCATTTACCCTCTGAGTATGAGCTCAGCTTCGTCGAATAGATCCAACCGAACCGGGTATTAGCCATCATCAACGCGCTATCTCCATGTTGACGAACCACAGCGGCGGTCGTTCCCGGATTATAGACGTTATTTATGTCTTTTAGGCAAGAAGTAAACAGACCCATGATAACCGCCACCCAGACAAAACCTATTAAATTCTTGTATCTCATTTCACAATACTCCTCTTAAAGTACGCAAAGATACGATCTTTACCCATATACATAAAAAAAACGGCAAAAAAATAGGGCGTATCGATAATCTTCTTATCGGTACGCCCTCAACTTCTATACTAATTTCTTTATGAGTTTTTCACGACTTGGAATAGAACGGTATAAGAAGCCCATTTCAAATCCGTACTATCTTTTTCATTAATCGTATTTAGATAATTGACCTTAAGATTAAAAGACTTTGAATCTTTATTAGCCTCAGCGCTATTCACAGACTCCAATACAGACTTAACATTAAACGCACGGACTTCTCCTATGGATGATGCAGCAGAACCTGTTCCGTCCGCTACTTTAGCGACACGCAAGAACAAGTCATATGTCGGGACATTATCCACCATAGTAGGCTCCTTTGAACGATCCCAATATAAAGTATAAGAATTTTTCTGATCCTTAAACATATCCATTGTTATAAAGAAGAATAAATAACCGTCTACATACACCCCATAGTCGCCATTGCTAAATAGGTTTTTTACAGGTATCTCATTCTGAAGTAAGCTGGCCGAATCTGGCACATTATAAAAGACTGGCTGTCCTTTTGTTATCTCATCTGCCACAGAGATTGTCGCTGTTAAATAACCATTTGTCGCCGCATTCGCATTCTCCGGAGAATTTAGGTCTAATTCATAGTTGATCAAGTAACAAGCTCCGTCAACTACTTGTGCCGATAAAGACGGAGAGTATAATGCTCCCATATTTGTATTCAGTACCGTTTTATATGTCTTTTCAGAAAGACCTGCGACACCAAAGCCGGCACGAGTCACCGTATTATTCGATTCTCCAAGACAAGAGGTCAACAACAATAATGACGCAGCCGCCGCTGCTCCAATTAATTTAAATGCTTTCATAATTCAATTTTTCTATTTTTAAGTATTTGTATTTACACTGTTAATCTATCGAGTATTAAAAACCAAAACGAAATCCAAACTGAAGGCTCATGTTAAACGGCTTCTCCGAATGGATGGTTTCGATCTCGCTACCATTATCAAAATAATAGCTGGCTCCCACCTCAGCGAAAGCGCTTACAAAACGGATAATCGGATAACTTACACCCGCACGGGCATTTACAGACCATAGCCATTCTTTCATTCGAATATGTTCGCTTTGCTTTGCGATCTCTACCTCATCCGAGAATAATTTCATTCTACGTTTGCCAGCGACATTCACTTCCGCCATACCTCCGGCTGAGGCGTAAAACATAAAACGATTCCATTCCGCGATCTTATAAGTCAATGATAATGGAATTCCTATAAAATGCAATCGCTGATCATTCTCTATATGATACGTATTATTCGTACTCCACTCCGATCTTAAGTAAGAATAAGTTAATCCAGTCTGCAAAGAAAAACGATTATTCAAATAACGACTAATTGAGATCCCCACCCCAATAGGCGTCTTATGATGAATATCCGTCTTAGCAGGATCTTTCTTCTCCGCATCGAACGAATTTAAGCTCATCAGATTCTCACTCTTAAGCACGCTGCTATTCGTCACATACTGAGGGACCAGATTATCAGCGCCCATAGAAAGACCTCCACCTCCCATACCGAACCCCCATTTCCGGGACGCGGTCTTCTCCGGCTTCTTTTTAGCAACAGGAGTAGCATCCGCGACAAGTACATCATTCTTGAGAACAACTATCTCATCATTATTCCTTTCAACCTCCGGTTCAACGGTATCTTTCTCATTCGCCGATCTATCAGCAGACATTACCTCCGACTCAGAAATAGGCCGATCCTCTGCACTCTCTACATTTTGCCGGAACGCTGCCATCCTAGCCTTAGCTCCCACTTTAACCGCTCCAGATGCCGCTTTTGCCTTCACGACCGCAGCAGCAGGAATAGTCGCTAATACGGGCGCTTGCTCCATTGTTTTCTCTATCGGAACAACCGGGGTATCCACAGATGTCGACTCTTGTGAAGACTGTATTTCTTGGGCTATAGGTAGATCTTCCATCTCCCTGTCATATAAATAGATACCACCCGATACGACCAATAAGGAGATCACGGCGGCGGCAACCCAGTAGCGAAGCGTACGACGCAAAGGAACCGGAGCCTTTCCGGGCAATCGATCGGCTATAGCCTCCCAGTCGCCGGGTAGCGTATCCATCTCGAAATCCTCTAGCTTCGATCGGATCGCGTCATCCCATATATCTCTTTCCTTTTTACTCATCTTATCTCAATACAATGCGTTAATTCTACGTTGTAATAACTGCTTGGCACGGGTATATTGGGAACGGGAAGTACTCTCTGTAATGTTCAACATCTCACTGATCTCCTTATGAGAATATCCCTCTATCGCGAACATATTGAATACGGTACGGAAGCCAACCGGCAACTCCTTCACTAGATTCATCAACTCAGCCGCCGACATGTCCGAGATAGCCGAACTATCGGGTTGAATCAGTTCCGCCGTATTGTCAAGATCGGTCGCTTCACGCAACACATCCGACTTTCGCAGATATTCCAACGCACAATTAACAAAGATCTTCCGCATCCACCCCTCAAATGAACCACTCCCTGTATAGGAATCCATACTGGTAAAGATTTTCACGAAGCCATCCTGCAACAAATCACGAGCCGTTTCCCTGTCGTTCACATAACGAAGGCAAACTCCCATCATTTTTCGGGAATACGCATCATAAAGCTCTTTTTGAGCTCGTCTCTCCCCCTTCCGACAACCCTCTATCAGTTGTAGCTCATTCATTCAGTCGTGCCTTGAACGTCTCCCTTCTGGAGACTGTACAATATTAGGATGTAAATAATTAAACAAACGCTGCATTCCGTAGAAAAATTATTTCATAAACAGGGCGGACACTCCGGCCCGCCCTCACGGAACATCTGCAAAGATAAGATGTTCTTATGAATTTCCATGTTAATGAGCGTGAGTATGCTCACTTTTTTTCGCCGGAGGTACCGGACAGCCGGCGCCATTATCTACCGGAACCGCTTCCATACCGATCTTTTTGAAGGCCGCGGTCAAGCGGGTCTTCGAAGTCTTATCCGTCTTGTAAGTCACAATGGCCGTACGGGTGCTCAGATCACATTTCAAGTCGGTCACTCCTTTCTCGAAAGCGATATTTTTCTCGATCTTCTTGATACAGTGATCACAATCCATCGCTTCGATAAAGAATGTCACAGAGTCCTTCTTCTTTTTCGCTTCTTGGGCGAATGTCATCGATACCGTACATACGGCACAAAATAGCAACATAATTAATCGTCTCATAATCAATTGTTTTTTAATATTAACAGTTCTAATTATCCATTCATATCTACCAAAAGAAAAGCACCACTATAGGCATCGGGCTACACGTATATAGGCGTAGGGGCACACCAGTATACGCATAGGCCTACACGTATATACGTACGGGCTTATACGTATATACGTGTCAATCCCTGCTTATATTAAAGCGGATACCCGCATAAATTTTCCGTCCATGCACCGGTCCCCACACCATAGATCCATCGAAGTTATCCCCTCTGGGATTGCTGGCATCGATAATCGGATTCGGTTGTTTGTAATTAAACAGGTTCTCCGCTCCCACGTAAATAGACCATTGACGGAAATATTTCGTAATCTGCGCATTCACTACCGTATAAGCCTTAAAATTCGGCTCCCATAACGGATTAGACGCATCCGGTATCGGCATACGACCGCCTCCATTAAACTGGCCGGTCAAATCAAACTGCCATTTTTTCAACGGGGTTTGATAAGAAGCGGTCAATAAACCTTTATAATCACTAACCAACGGCTTTTTCAATCGATGCGCCACACCCTCCTCATTCCGGTAATCGGTCTTCGCGTCCGTATAACGATAAGCGGCCGTTAACGTAAATCCCCGGAAAAAAGGATAGGAAGCCTCCACTTGGAAGCTATTCGAATAGGAACGCCCATCCAGATTGTAGAAACGAACCGCATGAGGATCACTATCCATATCCACCACGATTTGCTTCAAGAAATCGGTATAATACCATTCCCCGCTCAAGCTCAGTTCCTTCCCGAACAAAGGTATATAAAATGACAGATTCAGACCGGTATTCCACGCTTCTTCTTGATCCAGATTGTCGGCGATATACATTTTTCGACTACTGGATAACAAAAAGTTGTTCTCTGCCAGCACATTCGCTGTCCGGAATCCTTTACCTGCCGAAGCCCGGATATGGAACCAGTCAAAAGGATTATATTTAATATGTACACGAGGGGTTACAAAGAAATCATACAACGTACTATAATCCGCACGTACACCCGCCAATAAGATCAGTTTATCATTCAGATTGAACGTATATTGGGCATAAGCTCCCGGCACGACTTCCGTACGGTCATAGGCATGACGGACCGACTCTCCTCCCGCATATTGAACCAGATTCTCGTCGAAACCATCATAGTTCATACTTAATCCGGTACTCAAGCTATGCATCGGCGTAAACTCCTTTTCATACAGCAAACTGGCATATACATTATTCTGATATACATTATAGGGCGTACGGTCATATCTTGATTTTTGCTCATGATAAGAACCGGAAAGTATCAATGCCACGCTCTCTACCTTTTCCTTATCGATAATATAGGCCTGCTTCGTAAATAATTCGGCCCGGTTCGTATTTAAATGAATCCGATACGGGTCGGTGAAATCATGGTGTTTCGTATCCTGCCCACCGGTACGGCTCTCATGCAGATAGCGAACTCCGTATTGAGCCACGTATTTATCCAATTTATGATACCAACGGTTCATTACGTTCACCTGTTCCCTTAGCGGCGTATCGAGAAAACCATCGTCATTACCGTCATGTTGCATTTTATCATTCGAGTAGTGTACCAATAAACCGGAAGAGAGCTTGTCGTTGATATGCCAAGAAGCATCCGCATTCCCTTCATAACGTCCGGCATCACTAGCGAACACATTAGCAGAGAAAATATCCGCCGTAGGGGGCTTCTTGAATTCCACGTTGATTTGTCCGGCCAACGCCTCATACCCATTCTTAACCGAAGAGGTTCCTTTAGACACCTGAATACTTTCCATCCAAGCTCCCGGAACATAATCCAGCCCATATAAGGAAGCGGCCCCCCGGAAATTCGGGTAATTCTCGGTCAACATTTGTACGTAGGTTCCCGCCAATCCCAACAGCTTAATTTGCCGGGCACCTGTAGCCGCATCCGAGTACGATACATCGACAGACGGATTTGTCTCAAAGCTCTCCGCCAGATTACAGCAGGCCGCACGGCAAATCTCATCGTACGTAATTTTCTGAGTTTGCAATACGCTCGTACGGGAAGCGATGGTTCCCATCTTGCGCTCACTAACCACGACCTCATCCAAGGCGATCTCACCTTTTAAGATAATCTGCATAGCATCGTCCTTCTCATCCACAGGGGTGACCTCAGTCATATAACCGATATAGCTAACCACCAGATTCTTGGAGTCACCTTTTCGTTCTAACTCGAAATTTCCATCCACATCGGACGTGGTTCCATTTTGGGTTCCTTCCCAATATACATTTGCACCGATAATAGGTTGTTTGTTTTCATCACATACACGTCCTTTCACTTTCTTGCCGGAATCCTCGGCCCAAGTCAAAGTAAAAGTCAAACAGGACAATAAAAATATCAGATATAATTGTCTTAACATGATAGTTGTTATTTGATTGAATCGTTAAATACATGCTTCCGCAGGGATAGAGCATCCCCTACCTTAAAAACCAAAGGGTATTCAGCGAGCAGCTTCCACCCTCACGAATACAATCAAATCAAAAGCGTAGTCAATAAAGAAAGGTACACACGAGGACAGGCTACGGGAGGACCTGTCACCCTAATCTCATAGGAATCAGCAAATAAGGAAGCGATTTGTAAACTCTCGAAAATAGAGGAAAAGAGCAAATCATGTACGACTGGTTGCAGATCCGGCACTTGTATATTTACAGAATTCCAATCAAAATCAACCCGTTCAATGCCACAGCCGTTCATGCCACAACACTCCACCGTATTATTCGCAAGATTATCACGACTATGATCATGTCCATGAATCTCACAGCACTTAGCTTCCAATAAAGCCTCCACTCCCTCTTTCTCGCAAACGCCACAACAATAAGATACGAAATTAACCCCCGCTCCCCCATAAAAGATTAAGGAAGCAAGAATTACAAGAAACAAGGATGTGGCAAATCGTCTCATATGCCGCAAAAATAAGCAAAAAAACTCGAAATCAAAATACCCCCTTTACTTGATAAATTTAGACAGGTAATAATAGGTATCCGGAGAAGGTTCACTCTCTATCCGGTAACGGGTGGAAGCCGTTACAGAAAATGTATACCCACGTTCAGACTCTACATCGATAGGAAGAAAAAGCTCGTTGCCATAAATATTTGTAGCTAATATGGATTTTGCCGAAGCCGTATCGATCGAATCTGTCAATGAATAATAAACGGTATAAGTTAAGTCCTGCTTTTCCGACACAGGTTTCTCCCAAGTTAAGTGCAACTCATCGTCCAAACGTTCCACTTTGATCCCCTCCGGTGCGGCAGGTACCGAATCATTCAGCCAAGTCAATGGAGGCAATTGGGCCGGATATTTATAGTAATTGTCTCTCAACTCTTTATAAAGTCCCTTGTCATTATACAGGACATTTCCACAACGAAAGAACGCACAGCCGGCTCCTCCGTAATAACGGCTATAATCGATCTGGTCCGTTATATCATTCACGGCCCAGTCCGCCTCACTCTTGTCCATCCGATAAGCTCCCAAGCCGGGTACGACCAAACGCCCGTTACAATTATCCACCCAATTATCCACGAAAGGAAAGAAATTCTTATGCAGGTAATACATCATCGGAACAATCATATCTTGTTTACCTTGTTGCATCCACATCTTCGGGTCTTGGAAGACACTTTCGTAAGCGGTCCAACCCGCGTTAGGTACCCGTTCAATACGATTATATTTCCCGAGTGGCGAACTGCTCACCTGCACCCAAGGTTTCGTTTGCTTTACCCAATCGTAAATACGGTAAACCATCCGGTTGATATTCTCCCTACGCCAGTCTGCCAGAGACTTTTTCTTACCGGATCTATTATACAACGCTTTATCCGGGAATGTTTTCGCCTCTTCGGGATAGCGGATATAATCAAAATGGATGCCATCTATATCGTAGCCATTCACGATCTCCTTGACTAAGGATAAGATATAATCAGCGGTCTCCGGTACGCCGGGGTCCAAATACCACTCCCCATTATGCCGTTTGCAGAGTTTTGGTTTCTTTTTAACCACGGAAAGCTTTCCTTGCTCCTTCACGCTTTTTTCCGTTCCTAGCGGGAAAGTTACGAACCACGCATGACATTCCATTCCACGCTTATGGCATTCATCCACGACAAAAGCGAGCGGATCATATCCCGGTAATTCTCCATACTTACCGGAGAATGTCTTACTGACTGGTTCGATAGCCGAACGATACATCACGTCTCCCCTCAAGCGAGCCTGAATGAAGACCATATTAAAATTCGCTTCTTGAAGCCGGTCCAAGATATCAAGCAATGCCTGTTGCTGGGCTTTTCGTCCCGCCTCGGTAGTAGCCGGTTTATGAGGCCAATCCAGACCATAAACCGTAGTCAACCAAACCGCACGAATTTCCTTTTTGGGAGGCTCTACCGCTTGTAACAGACAAAAAACGGGTAAAGCCAGCGACAGGATAAGCAACAGACAAAACTTTCTCATCTTTATAATGCCTTATTGAGCCCGCGAATGTAGTATTTTTTGAGTCTCTTCCGGTAAATCAGTCGTAATAAAATCGACTCCCATATCGATCATCTCTTCCATTAATTTAGGGTCATCTACGGTCCAGACATTCGAAGTCATGCCTAGGACTTTACAATCCTTCACCCAATCCGGATGAGATTGCAAGACTTTATAATGGTAGTCTAATCCTGTAAAACCAAGCTCTTTCAATTCCATCGGGGATAATTCTCCATTCAGATAAGAAACCTCAGATTTCGGACATAGACGGATAAATTCTTTACAAGCATCCATATTAAAAGATATGTAATCCGTACGTTTCGCTAATTTCATACGCTTCACCATATCTACAACAGCTTTAACAGCCTCACGGTTGCGTTCCGGGGTCTCATGAGCTTTCAGTTCTAAAATTAACCGGACATTCTTCAATTTCTTCGCACGTTTCAAATATTGCTCTAAAGTAGGGAGCTTTTCGCCGTTGCTCAATTGCAAATCTTTCAATTCATCATAAGTACAGGATTGAATATGTTTTCCTTGGATATCATTATCATGGAATATTACCAGCACATTGTCCGCCGTAAGATGTACGTCGAATTCCGAGCCATAGGCACCAATCTCGCTGGCACGTTCCAAAGAACGGATAGAGTTCTGAGCAGAGCCCTCCGTTTTCCAATACCCCCGATGGGCGATCACTTTCGTGTTATCCTTTGCCGCTACCATTCCTGCCATCATCAGGCAAAGTAGCAAAAGAAGAGTAGATTTTAAATTCATGGAAATTAAATTAGTTGACAAATGACAAGTGACAGTTGATAGTTGACAAGTGAAAGTTGACAGTTAAATACCGCTTGTCGCAACTGTCAACTATCAATTGTCAACTGCCAACTATTTTCCGATCTCTGATAAATAACGTTCAGCCTCGATAGCAGCCTTACAACCACTTCCCGCAGCGGTAATAGCTTGACGATAATGGGGATCAGCGACATCTCCAGCAGCAAACACACCCGGAACTTTCGTTCGGGGAGTTCCCGGAACTGTCTCGATATAACCGATCTCGTCCGTATCTATCCATGGCTTGAAGATATCCGAATTAGGTTTATGGCCAATCGCCAAGAAGAAACCATCGATAGCGATATCCACTTTCTCCTCATCCGGCTCTCCCATACGTTTTACCAAATGAGCACCTTCCACGCCATTCTCTCCAAATAAACCCAGGGTGTTATGTTCGAAAAGCACCGTGATATTCGGAGTCTTGAAGACACGTTCTTGCATTACTTTTGAAGCACGCAAATAGGGTTTACGCACGATCAAGTAAACCTGCTTCGCCAAACCTGCCAAGTAAATCGCTTCCTCACAGGCCGTATCCCCACCACCTACTACCGCTACCGTCTTTTTACGATAGAAGAAACCATCGCAAGTAGCGCAAGCGGATACACCCATACCCGCATATTTATGCTCATCCGGAAGACCCAGATACTTCGCGGAAGCACCCGTAGCGATAATCAAAGTCTCCGTCTCGATCACTTTCTCACCATCAATCGTAATTTTATAAGGAGCCTCGCCCAAATCAGCGGCGGTAGCGATACCGAAACGGATATCCGCACCAAAACGGACGGCTTGTTTTTTTAAATCTTCCATTAACTCAGGACCGGTTATACCGTCCGGATATCCCGGGAAATTCTCCACCTCCGTAGTTGTCGTTAATTGTCCCCCCGGCTGTATTCCTTCATAAAGCACCGGAGATAAATTCGCACGGGAAGCATAAATCGCTGCCGTATAACCTGCTGGACCCGAGCCTATAATAAGGCAACGTACTTTCTCATTCACTGAATCGCTCATAGTATCTAAGTATTAATTATCAATTTTCAATTCTCTATTATCGAAGGTCTATCACCTCTACGTCCGGATAATCCCCTTCGTTAAAAACAAAAAAACGATCCGGTTGGTTTATACCTGTTTTCAATTGGCTGATCTGGATCGTACTGCTAACGCCGTTTTTAGAAGTAACCGTGATACGAGCCGGGAAATTTGAATATTTCTCGATTTGCAACTCCACTTTCACGATATCCCCTTTTTTCTTCGGTGTCAATTCCACATCGTAAGCGGCTTTTCCGTTCGGTGCCGTACTCTCGCCTTTATAAGCCGCCGTGAATCCCTTCTTATAACTATTTAATAAAAGAGCGGGATTTGTAAATTGCAACTCTTCTCCCGTAGGATTCGTCACGTTCACCTCATCGTTCCGTTCCACATACGTCCATTGCGTCGTACCATTAAACCAAATAAGCGCATCCGGCGTGACTAATGTAAACTTATCACCTTTCATCTGGATGGTTCCCTCAAAACTCTCTCCCGCATTCTGACCGGCAGAACGGGTAAACATCGTAAAAGAAGCGCTTATCCCGTTCGAATTCTCATAAGCAGCGGCCGCCTTCCCCAAGATATCATTCGCATTCTGGGCATGCGCCCCCACTCCTAGTCCCAACAGGAAACACAAGAATAATCCGACAAACGCGATACACCGCCACACTCTTATTTTATGTTCTCTTCTCATATTTATTTCAAAGCATTTAATACTTGCTCCAACGAATACTCATCTTGCACCAATACTTGACGGGCCTTACTTCCCTCAAACGGGCCAACAATACCGGCAGCCTCCAATTGATCCATCAAACGTCCGGCACGATTATAACCGATAGCGAATTTACGCTGGATCAAAGAAGTAGAACCTTGTTGCTGAATCACGATCAAACGAGCCGCCTCGTCAAATAAGGGATCTCGATCTGATAAATCGACTGCTCCCGAAGTTGATGCCTCCCCACCTTCCGGCACATAGTCCGGAAGCAAATAAGCGGTTTGGAAACCAGTCTGCTCACCGATATAATCCACGATATCCTCCACCTCGGGCGTATCTACGAAAGCGCACTGCACACGAACCGGCTCTTGTCCCGCCACGACAATCAACATATCGCCCCGTCCGATCAAACGGTTAGCGCCCGGAGCATCCAGAATCGTACGTGAATCGATCATAGAAGCAACCTTAAAGGCAATACGGCTCGGAAAGTTACTCTTGATCGTACCGGTAATCACCTTTGTATCCGGGCGTTGCGTAGCCAAGATCATATGGATACCTACCGCACGGGCCTTCGCCGCAATACGAGAGATAGGCAACTCGATCTCACGTCCGGCCACTGCGATCAAGTCGGCAAACTCATCCACTACCGCCACGATATAGGGTAAGAAGCGATGTCCCTTCTGCGGGTTCAACCGCCGTTCGATAAACTTAGCGTTGTATTCCTTTATATTACGAACATTCGCGTTCACCAGTAAACGGTACCGGTCTTCCATCTCGATCACCAACGAGTTCAATGTAGCGACAGCGTCAGCTGGCTCCGTAACGATCGGCTTCTCCGCATTCGGAAGTTTCGCCAGATAATGACGTTCTATCTTGGAATAGATACTAAACTCAACCATTTTCGGGTCTACCATCACGAATTTCAACTCCGATGGATGCTTCTTATATAATAAGGAAGTGATGATCGCATTTAGACCGACAGACTTACCTTGTCCCGTAGCACCGGCTACCAATAGATGCGGTGTCTTACAAAGATCGAACATGAACACCTCGTTCGTAATCGTCTTACCCATCGCCACAGGCAACTCATACTTACCCTCAATGAATCGGCGTGAAGCGATAACAGATTGCATCGATACCGTCTGAGGATTCTTATTCGGCACCTCGATACCGATCGTTCCCTTTCCGGGCATCGGGGCGATAATACGGATCTGCAAAGCGGATAAACTCAAGGCGATATCATCCTCCAAGTTCTTGATCTTAGAAATACGGACACCCGCCTCGGGTACAATCTCATAAAGCGTAACCGTAGGTCCGACTGTCGCTTTGATCGAAGCGATCTTTATATTGAAATCTTCCAAGGCTTGCTTGATCAAGCGTTGGTTTTCCGCCAATTCGTCCCGATTGATCTCCATGCTCCCACTATCATACGCTTTCAGCAAGTCCAAGGTAGGGAATACATAACGGGAAAGATCCAAACGGGGATCATACGTACCCAAGGCCGAGGCATCGTAGGTCTCATCATTACCAGCGGCAACTTCCACCGTGAATCCGGCATCCTCCTCATCCCCTAATTCCGGGGTATTTATCTCCTCTGTCTTTTCGTTTATCGGATCATCGTCACCTTTTGCGATCGTAACGACTAAATCATCAGCAGCAGCGACCTCTTCCTCCTCATATTCTGGTACTGTTTTACGGTTTTCTTTCGCTTCGGCCTTCAACAATTCAGCCTCCGTATCAAACTCTTCGTAATCATCCATTTCCGGTTGTTCATCCGGTTGCTCTACGACAGGCTTAGAGCGAGGAATTACAATATCCTCTTTTTCCGTCTGATCCACTTCAACCTCATCTTCTCGGCCTTCACGTTTCAAACGATTTTTCACCCAACCTAAAGAGAACATACGCTGCAAGAACGGAATAGTCTTCTTACTGGTAAAAATAGCGATGATTAAGAATGAGCCTAATAAAAGCAAGATCGTTCCGGGAATTCCGATATTGGTAATAAACATCTCCGAGATGTAATATCCGTGTTGACCGCCTAGATAAATAAACGTATCCTCATATCCCTTGATAAATATGAAAGCAAAAAACACAGATCCCCAGATCAACGCCGAAGCACTGAACAAGAAACGTCTCAACAAGGATACTTTATTTAAATTCATGAGTTTCGCCCCAACCGATCCCAAGAAAAAGAGGATCATAAAAGAAGAGATGCCAAACCAACGGTTCATCAACAGATCAGACAAATACGCCCCGCGTACGCCCGTCCAATTCTCTACCGATCCTCGATTGGTCAACAAATCCCCTAAAGGAACATTCTCTATTTTACTTTGATCGGCGGCTCCTGTAAAGAAAAACGAAATCAAGGCAAGCCCTACGTAAATGGTTAGTATAGAGATAATCAAACCTGTAATGAAACGGGTCCGTTCATTTGTAAAAAAAGTCTTCAAGGCTGCGAACCAGCTCGGCTCTGTATGATTTTGCTTCGTTGTTGTTGTCTTCTTTGCCATAAATAGTTTCTCAATAATTCTTTTATAACACGCAAATGTACATAGAAAAATCGAGTCTGACGAACCTTTGAAAAAAAGACGTACGTGTTTTCTGAAAAACATGTACATGTTTTCGCAGAAACACGTACATGTTTTTAGGGATAGATTTTAACGGCATTAAATAGATCTGTGCATCTCATGCCCTTCCACATAGATCGCGCTATAAGGACGAGACGGACAAAGATGCTCGCAAGCACCACAACCAATACAAGTTTCCGTATTGATCACCGGGATCTTTAACGACTTTGGATCTGCCGGATCTTTCGCCACCATCTGGATCGATTTTGTCGGGCAATGGCGTTCACAATTACCACAACTCATACCGTCCGTATTGACAATACAAAGATCTCTTACCCATACGGCATGACCGATCTGTATAGCAGATTTGTCTTCTTTCGTAATAGGTTTGATCGCTCCCGTCGGGCAAACCTCCGAACATTTCACACATTCCGGACGGCAATACCCTCTATCGAATGCCATCTTCGGCTGCATCAGTTTCATCAGATCCGTAGACGGGCGCAGGACATGATTCTCGCAGACAGATACACAAAGCTGACACCCCGTGCAATGTTGCGCCAGATTCCCGATACTCAAAGCTCCGGGAGGAACCAATGGCGCCAAACGATTCGGCTCTTTACGTTCTTTAATCGGCGCAAAGCCTCCGTCTTTCTTCATCTCCACATAATCCTCCAGTTTTTTCTGCTGAGCATGCAAAACGGAAGACATGGCTACCAATGCCGTAGCCGACAAGGCTCGACGGCGGGAAACATCCGTAGTGTCCTTCGTTAAGGATTCTTTTACCGAAGTAGCTTTATCAGCCTTGCGTGCCCTCGTATACGAAATCGCGCCTTGACGGCAATTATCCAAGCAGTCCATACAAGTCACGCAACGGCTATAATCGATCGCATGATTCTTAGAATCGATACAGGAAGCCTTGCATTTACGTGCGCATAATCCGCAACCATTACATTTATCGGTATCAATGCGAGGTTTAAGTAAAGCATACTTCGACAAAAAACCGAGAACCGTACCTACCGGACAGATCGTATTACAATACGTACGTCCATTTCTCCAAGCTAAAATCGCCAATATGACAAAGCTCAGAATAGCGATTCCCATCGTAGCCAGACTACGCACCCATACGTCCACCGAATAGAAAGCGTAACTATCCATACGTTCCGCGAAATAGGCCAATAGATTGTTGCCCTCTTGATAGATTGGCGCAAATAAATTAGAAGCGATACGCCCATAAGCGCTATAAGGCGAAATCAACGCTACCAAGGAACCGACACCAGCAATACAAGCCACTATAAAAACAACCAAGGTACCATAACGTACCCACTTCAATGCGGGAGAATAGGAAAAGCGGTATTTCTTCCGTTTACAAGCAAACCACGAAATAATATCTTGCAATACCCCTAAAGGGCAGATAACGGAGCAATATACACGCCCCAATAAAAGAGTCAAGATTACCAACCCTACCACAACACCGACATTCAAAGCCAACAACGCAGGCCAAAACTGTATCTTTGCCAACCATCCGAACCAAGTGTGAATCGTACCCGTGAAATCAAGAAATAACAGGGTTATCAGCACAAAGCAAAAGGTGGCGGCGAATATTCTTATTTTTCGTAACATAATTTTCCGTTTGTTTAAAGGTTAACCATTCACTTTCAACTCTTCCACGAATTTATCGATACGCTGCATCTCTTTGGGGATATCGATACCCTGCGGACAATGAGGATTACATTGCTCACACCCTGTACAATGGTTCGCTTGACGCAACTTTGGGACACTCCGGTCATAACCGACTAAGAAGGCACGACGAGCTTTCGCGTAATTTTCGTCTTGCGCACTTTTCGGAACATTTCCTTCGTTCACACATTTATTATAATGTAAAAGAATGCCCGGAATATCCAACGCATATGGACAAGGCATACAATATTTGCAATCATTGCAAGGTATTGTCGGATATTTCATCATAAGCTGGGCCGTCTCTTCCAAAAAGTCTTTCTCCTCGTCCGTTACCGGAATAAGCGGGGAATAGGTACGGATATTATCTTGCAAATGCTCCATATACGTCATGCCGCTTAACACCGTCAAGACCCCATCCGGAGAGCCGGCGAAACGAAAAGCCCATGAAGCCACGCTATTCTCAGGCCGTTGCTGTTTCAAACGAGCAACGATATGATCCGGAACATTCGATAAGCGACCTCCTAATAGCGGTTCCATGATAACCGCCGGAATACCTCGCTTCTCTAATTCGCCATACAGATAATCAGCGTTTACGTTACGCCCCGAGGCATGTTTCCAGTCCAGATAATTCAGCTGGATCTGAACGAAATCCCATTTCACGCCCATATCCAACACATAATCAAACACTTTTACATCCCCATGAAAAGACCAACCTAGGTTACGGATACGTCCCGCTTCCCGTTCTTTCACCAAGAAATCAAGCATTCCATTATTTATATAGCGGTCATTGAAAAGCTCGATACCATTCCCCCCACCGATAGAGTGAAGCAAATAATAATCCAGATAATCGGTTTGCAAATCACGGAACGACTGCCGATACATCGCCAACGAGTTTTCTCTCGTATAGTTCTGGAAGTTTGACAGTTTAGTGGCCAAATAATAGGAGTTCCTAGGATGGCGTGCCAATGCGATACCGGTCGCTTTCTCGGACATACCTTGTACATAAACAGGAGAAGTATCAAAGTAATTCACCCCATGTTCTATCGCATAATCCACTAAACGATTCACGGCTTCTTGATCAATCTGGTCTTTACCGTCCGATCCTTGTTTCAAGGGCCAACGCATACAACCATATCCTAAAATAGAAACCTTATCGCCATTCGTAGGATGTTGGCGATAGGTCATTTTATCGGTAGGAACCTCACCTAACGCCACAGCCGCCCCCGGCTCATTCTTGGGAGCGCAACCGTAAAGCGCCGCCGAAGAGGCGACAGCCCCACCCCCAAATACCTTCAAGAATTTACGGCGATTCATCTCTTGAGGGTTCTCATTCTTTCCACATGAACTCATAACTCGATCGGTTTTTTTATCCTAATTAGTATATCCAACATTAGTCTATCATTAACATTCCTTCTATTAATTGCACAAAAATAATAAAACAGGAAATATATAGGAGAGCAATCCCCGACTAAAAAGAATATTCGGGACTTTATCACGAAAAAAACGGATTTTTGTTGTATTTTTGCGAATTGTTATCAAGAATGATTAGACGAACAGGCACATGGAAAAAGAAGAAAATCCGATATACGAGCGCAACACGCTAGAATTTGTTACGGTAGCACTGGAATATTGTACCTTTGTTGAGACCGCCGGAAATACCGGGCTTTTCGACTTCGTAGATAAGGCGACAAAACTCCTGCCTCTATTATACTTAAAGGCCAGCCTGTTGCCCGAAGTGGAATCTGAAGAGGAAACCGAACTCGAGCTTTCCGTTTCAGAAGACATGTACGAGTCGGTTCGTTCACGGATAGCCGGTTTGCTTGGCGAACGAGATTCCTATCTGGAAACATTTCATGCGGATATGCGGTATAGCGATACTCCTATCGCAGCATTTATTTCCGAGAACTTGGCTGATGTCTATCAAGATACAGGAAATTTCGTATCTTTATTCCGTCAAGGAAACGAGGAAGTTATGCAAGAGGCTATCGCTTTGTGCCGCACGAACTTCCAAGAATACTGGGGACAGCAATTATTGAATGCCTTGAAAGCGTTGCACGCTGTGCGTTACAGTGGTGATGAGGATTTGGAAAAGAATGAAGAGGAAGAATGATACAACAATTTATACATACAATTGCTAAAGAGGAAATAGCGAAACTTACCGTAGAGGAATTCAAGGGACGTATCATTACGATCCTTAGTAAAGAGGAGGCAGACAAGGCCGTAGAGTACTTGCTGCGTTTTCCGATCGTCGGTTTTGACACGGAGACCCGTCCCAGCTTTAAGAAGGGACAGCGTTACAAGATCTCATTGATGCAGATATCAACGGATGATACTTGTTTCTTGTTCCGCTTGAATCATATCGGTATACCGGAATCTCTGGAGAAATTCCTGAAAAGCAGTTCGACCTTAAAGATCGGGTTATCTTTACGGGATGATTTCGGGGCGATACGGAAGCGTTCGGATATAGAACCCGCCAATTTCCTTGATTTACAGAATTACGTAGGCCAGTTCGGCATCGAGGATGCCAGCCTGCAAAAGATATATGCGATACTTTTCCAAAAAAAGATATCAAAAGGACAACGCCTCACGAATTGGGAGGCGGATGTATTGACAGACTCACAAAAGAAATATGCGGCCCTCGATGCTTGGGCCTGCCTAAGAATATATAATTTATTGAATCAAGCATAAATGGAGTATTGTAAAGTTTTTCTCAAGCCTAAGAAAGAAGAATCGCTATTGCGTTTCCATCCATGGGTATTTTCCGGAGCGATCCAATCTGTTGAAGGCGATCCGGAAGAGGGTGACTTGGTAGAGGTATACGGAGCGAACCAGCGTTTTTTGGCGATCGGCCATTACCAAATCGGCAGTATCGCCGTACGTGTGTTATCTTTCACCCCAATCGCCATCGACGATGCTTTTTGGGTTGAACGTATCCGTATCGCTTACGAACTCAGAAAGACCTTGCGGCTGGCTGGGGTAGAAAATAATAATACGTTCCGCCTGATTCACGGCGAAGGCGATAACTTACCGGGATTGGTGATCGATATGTATGCGCATACGGCGGTTATGCAAGCACATTCGGTAGGAATGCATTATGCCCGTCATCAGATCGCGGAGGCTTTGAAAGCGGTATTGGGCGATACTTTACAAAACATCTACTATAAATCGGAAGCGACTTTACCTTATAAAGCGAATTTAGGTAGCGAAGATGGTTACTTATTCGGAGGCGAAGTGGAAGATATCGCTATAGAAAACGGACTGAAATTCTGTGTAGACTGGCAGAAAGGCCAAAAGACAGGTTTCTTCGTGGATCAACGGGAGAATCGCTCTTTGTTGGAGTATTACGCAAAAGATCGCTCCGTATTGAATATGTTCTGTTATACGGGCGGTTTCTCTTTCTATGCGATGAGAGGAGGCGCTAAGGTGGTTCATTCCGTAGATAGTTCGGCGAAAGCGATTTCTTTGACGAAAAAGAATGTCGAGTTGAATTTCCCGGGAGATCCCCGTCATGAGGCATATGCGGAAGACGCGTTTAAGTATTTGGAAAAAATGGGAAGTAATTATGATTTAATCATATTGGACCCTCCTGCGTTCGCTAAACATAAGAATGTACTACGTAACGCCTTACAAGGGTATCGCAAATTAAACGCGATCGCTTTCGAGAAGATCAAGCCGGGAGGAATCTTGTTTACCTTCTCCTGCTCACAGGTTGTCAGCAAGGAAAACTTCCGTTTAGCTGTATTTAGCGCCGCCGCCCAATCCGGCCGTAGCGTTCGTATCTTGCATCAATTAACCCAACCCGCAGACCATCCGGTGAATATCTACCATCCGGAAGGTGAATATTTAAAGGGATTGGTATTGTATATAGAGTAAAATAGATATTAAGGGTGAGAAATTGAATATTATTTTCACCCTTAATTTATTGTCTCTAAATCCATTTTCATTTGCTGAATTATTTTCAAAAGAGAAATTAAGTCTTTATTCACAACCGCAAAGATCTCTTCCTCATCAATACGATGATACTCATGAGCTATAATATCCCTTAATCCCATAATAGCAGTCCAAGGTATATCTGTATATTTTATTAAATAACTATGATTAGTTTTATTATCAATAGTCTTGACACTTTCTCCAATAAAAACCAACTGCATACAGATGCCACTTAAAATGAACATACCATCTTGACTCAAAAGGAAATCATCCGGACAATTTATCTCCCCCGATTTACTCTGTATTAAGAGAATCGAATTTTCTATTCGATCTAACAATGAGCCAATCCGTACCTTATCAAACATAAATCAAATCATTTTCGATATTTTGTCCAAATACACTATCAACAAGTTGTTTGCGAAGACGAATGATATCGACTCTACATCCAAACAAAGACTCTAACTCTTGTTTCATTCGGCTACGTAATAATAGATTAGCTTCCCCTTCGTAAGCAATATCTACGTCACTCTCCTCTGTTTGTTCATTTCGCACGACTGAACCAAAAAGGGCCATACGAACAATGCCATAATCTTTAGCCTTATTTTGAAAATAGCCACGTAGCAATTCTATACACTCTTTTTGCGATCTCATAGACAAACGTTTTACTTTTTACACAAAGAAAAATAAAATCTTCCTATATTCCAAATTATTACATAATTGATAAATACAATCCAAATCTACTAATATCCCGGATTCTGTATCAAATTAGGATTCAAGGAACGGACTTTATCGGGAATTGGGAAAACGGTGGTATAGCCATTCGATTCATGGGGCAATTGAGGGCGATCCGTATAAGGGCGGGTAAACTTTCCAAAACGTACCAAATCCTGCCTCCTCCAGCCTTCCCAAGCCAATTCCAGTTGACGCTCAGCCAAAATATTTTCTAATGTCGCCTTACGAGGTAACATTCCCACACGGAAACGAACGGCATTCAACTCTTCATCCCCATTCTCTCCATTACGAACTTTCGCTTCCGATCTCATTAACAAGACATCCGCATAACGGAATAATACGATATCATTATCCGATAGCTTTCCATCTTTCGTCCCCATCTTATCGATCTCGTATTTCTTCATGCGGGCACCCGCCGTTTTCTCGGCAGGCAACCTAGACAAATCCAACCTAACCTCTAGAGGTAAATATACCAAAGGAGTCCCATTATCTAACCGAATCGTATCACCATTGAGGTCAAACATCGTATCGGCGTAATAATTCTCATAAAACCGGGTATCGACCGAGTCCGTCCCATACGCAAATACCCGAAGGGCCTCTATCGTAGCGCAAGAGCCGTTCTCTCCCCCCAATCCATATGCTTTGGCATGATTATAGTGACGGGAGCGGAAAAGATATTGCATTTGGCTCGTATATAAGTTCTTATCCATCGGAATCGTGAAAATATTCTCTCCGGACGATTCATTAAATACAGAAAAATTATCCGCATAGTTCGGAGATAAGCTATAGTTTAAGTCCGTTATTGAATCACAGTACGCCACAACCGTTTGCCAAGCGTTCAACTTCCTCTCGCCTACCCTAAAATAGATTTCCCGTCCATTCGGACGCAGACCATCCGTCCAGTCGTTATCCGTAAACACTTCTGCGTTTAAGGCCAACTTCGCCAATAAGAAATAAACAACCGGTCTCGTAATCCTTCCATAATAATCGCCGGGCGAATTACTATGCGCCGTACTCAATAACAAAAGGGATTCTTGTAATTCTTTTACAACAAAATCAAAGACCTCTTTCCGGTCACTCTGCCGCACGTCTTTCACCGGAATGGAAGAAGAAACGATAAGAGGGACACGGCCAAACATATCGACTAAATAATAATAATACATCGCACGCAAGGCACGAACCTCCGCCTCATACCGATCTAAATCGTTATAATCCTTTTTTTGCCGCAACTCGCCTAATATCTCTAAAGATTGATTGCTTAATACGATTACTTTATACAGATATTCCCAAGTAGCTTGGATAGCGTCACTATTCGTTCCCCACTTATGCAAGAAGAGACCTTGCCAGAAACCACCGTCATACCAGTCGCCGCCACGAGTCGGGAGCATGGCCTCGTCAGTCGTAAAGGTATTCAAGTCGTAGACACCCCGGTACGTTCCTTGCAATCCTTGGCTATCGCTATAACCTCCGATATAATTATATAAGGAAGCAACCGTATTCAGATAGACATTCTGAGGGGTATCGTACGCATCCTCCGGATAAAGCTGATCACGAGGGTCCTCTTTCAGATAGCCATCGCACGACGATAACATCAAACCCGCAAATATATAGGATAAAATAGAAAGCTTTCTCATACGAACACCTTTTTAAAAATTAAAACTCAACCCCATCGTATAGGAACGAACCACCGGATAAGATCGCTTATCGTCTATACCTAACGTATTATTTACGATAGAGCTATTTATCATCGGAGTCAATCCCGAATAACCTGTAATTGTCGCCAAATTATTTACGGAAACCGAAAGCCGTACGTTTCTTACATATTTCCTTAAATTACCCAGAGGCACGTTCCAACCCAACGTCAAATAATCAAAATTGATATAATCCCCTTTCTCCAACCAATAATCCGTAGCCGTCTGATCTTGAATATTCAGGGATGGAGCTTCTCGCAACACGTTATAATCCGGGAATATATCCATATTCATATAAGTTAGCGATGTTCCATTATAAATCTTATGCCCAAAGGCTCCGTTAATCTGTACTGATAGATCGAATTGTTTATATCGGAAACTGATATTAGAGCCTAAAAGTGTTTTCGGCATGGCTTGTCCCGCAATATAACGATCCTCACCATCCTCCAAACTCACCCCGTTCCCGTTCAAGTCCTCAATCTCATACTTATAGCCGCCATTCCCGTCGGAAACCAAACCTGTACATTTCGGTAAATAAAAAACCCCCAAAGGCTGTCCGACCATTTGATAAACGATATGATTATACCCTCCATGGAAACCAGCCCCATTTAAATCCGAGATGCTGGTATATTCCGGGGCGGACATATATTCCCCTTTATAGTAACCGCTCAAGGAGAGCAATTTATTCCGTTGGAAAGTTACGTTTACGTTTATATTCAATTCCATATCTTTCGTACGCAAGGGCGTGACGCCAATACCCAATTCCACGCCACTATTTCGCATCGATCCCAGATTCGCCAACATTTTATTATAAGCGAAAGGCGGAACGCTTACATCGTATAAATACAACATATCATCCGTCTTGGAATTATAATAATCTACGGCGAGAATAAAACGATTGTCGAAAAACCCGGCATCGATACCGGCATTGAACGTACGTTTTACCTCCCATTTCAAGTCCGGATTCGCATTACGGATCGTACCCAAGGTAACGGTGGGTGCACCATTTACGGAAACAACCCCATTAGGCTTCATCAATCGCAAAGAATTGTAAGAATCGATCGCGTCTTGATTACCGGATAGGCCATATCCCGAACGAATCTTTAAATTCCTTACCCACGAGACACCTTCCATAAACTCCTCTTCGGTCAACACCCAAGCGACAGAAGCCGAAGGGAAAAATCCCCATTTATTATTTGCCCCCACTTTCGAAGAGGCATCCGCTCGGGCATTCACGGTAGCGATATACTTTCCATCATAAATATAATTCACACGTCCAAGGAAAGAAGCCAGATGAGGAGCCTCATAGTAAGAACCGGTCCCCTCCCATAAACGTACCGCACCTGCCTGTAAATTATCATAACCAAAACGATCGCTACTGAAATTCGTCGCAGTCGTATAAAAACCTCTCGTTATCATTTTCTGAGCTTCCGCCAATCCCAATACATTTAGTTGATGCAAACCAAAGTCTTTTTTATAGGCCAACATGAAATCTCCCAATAAAGATTCTGTTTTCCGCTCCCCCCGATAAGCCTGCCCATGTGCCCAAACCGAAGTAGGGAGGTATTGGGCGTTATCTATTACATTATAGGTATACGAACCGAAAGCCGTAAACATTAAATGCTTACTCAAGTTAAAAACCAGTTTTAAGTGCGTATTTATATGAGCATTCGAATCATCATCCTTCACCTCCAACCAAGCCAAAGGATTCGTGATCTGGCTAGCGTTAGTTATTTGATCCCAGCTACCCGTCTCCATATTCTTATGATTCGGAAATGTCGGGTTGAAAGTAGCGGCGGAATAGAACATCTTCTGTACGTCATTTAAATAAGCATTTTTCAGCAAGGAACCAAATATGCCTAAATCAAAGACCAGAAGATCATTGAACGCATGCTGCGTAATATTCAACTTGGTCGTAAAATTACGTGAGTTCGTATTTCGGATAACCCCTTCCCTTTCCACAAATCCCAAGGAGGCACGATAACTGGAAGTCTCCGAACCACCCCCAAAAGCGATATGATGATTCTGCACCAACCCCAACCGGGTGACCTCATCCTGAAAGTCCGTATTATTCCCTAAATCTAAAATACCGATATTACGTTCCTCCGCCAGTTTCCGGGAACCATTCGCCGATAACATATCCAAACTTTTATAAGCCGCCTCCACACCGAAACTCCCATCATAACTGATACTAAAAGCTCCCTGCCGCCCTTTCTTTGTCGTTACCTCGATAACACCGGAAGCACCACGAGAACCATATTGAGCAGTCTCAGAGGCATCTTTCAAGATCGTGAAGTTCTCGATATCCGCCGGATAGATCGAGCTAAGCAAATTAAGATCGGCAAAAACCCCATCAATAATCACCAACGGATCATTACCTCCCGTCAAGGAAGTTGTACCCCGGACCCGGACGGCAGCCAAGGCAGCGGCGCTATTTCCTCCAACCGGGATACTAACGCCGGACACCCTTCCCCGAAGAGCGTCCAAGGGTGTAGAGATCAGTCCCTCATTCATCCCCCCTTCATTCACCCGGTTTACGGAACCGGATAAAGTACTACGATTGCCCGTAGCATATCCGACAGTGATCAACTCATCTATCAAATTGGAATCCGACAAGAGAGGCTTGATCGTATCCGGCAGAAGCGGCAGCTCCTGACCGTAGCCATAAGAGAAAGACAAGGCCCCGCAGAGAAACAAAAACAGGACTTTTCGGATATATATAAGAACTTTCATAAGTACGTTGGATTTAAGATTAATAACCCATGTAAATAAAACTTCCCTCGGTTAAGTTTTGTTCGCACCCAAGATACAACATTTCCTCAAGATCTTAAAAATAAAAGCGTACCAAGTTGTCAAGAAGCCTTGACAAGGCTTTAGCGATATTTAATAATGTCCCTCAAAAATATATACGGAAATATTTCTTTATTCCGTAATAGATTGTACCTTTGCCATCGTTAAAAAACATAGCGTATTATTAAGTAATAACATACTAAAACTTATTTATTATGTCAAAAGTAACAGTTGTTGGTGCCGGAAATGTAGGCGCTACTTGCGCAAATGTTCTTGCCTTCAATGAAGTGGCAGACGAAGTTGTAATGCTAGACGTAAAGGAAGGCGTATCCGAAGGTAAAGCGATGGATATGATGCAGACCGCTCAATTGCTAGGTTTCGATACTAAGGTTGTAGGTTGCACAAACGATTATGAGAAGACAGCTAACTCTGACGTTGTAGTTATCACTTCTGGTATTCCTCGTAAACCGGGTATGACTCGCGAAGAACTGATCGGTGTTAACGCTGGTATCGTTAAGAGCGTAGCTCAAAACATCTTGAAATACTCTCCGAACGCAATCTTGGTAGTTATCTCTAACCCGATGGATACAATGACTTATTTGTCATTGAAGTCTTTAGGCTTGCCGAAGAACCGTATCATCGGTATGGGTGGTGCTTTGGATAGCTCTCGTTTCAAATATTTCTTATCTCAGGCTCTAGGCTGTAACGCTAACGAGGTTGAGGGTATGGTAATCGGTGGTCACGGTGACACTACAATGATTCCGTTGGCTCGCTTGGCTACTTACAAAGGTATCCCTGTTAGCAAATTGTTAAGCGCAGAAAAATTGCAAGAGGTTGTTGCTTCCACAATGGTTGGTGGCGCTACATTAACTAAATTGTTAGGTACTTCTGCTTGGTATGCACCGGGTGCTGCTGGAGCATTTGTTGTTGAGTCTATCATTCACAACCAAGGTAAGATGGTTCCTTGCTCTGTTTACTTGGAAGGTGAGTACGGTGAATCTGATCTTTGCATCGGTGTTCCTGTTATCCTTGGCAAGAACGGTATCGAGAAGATCGTTGAGTTGGAATTGACAGCTGAAGAGAAAGAGTTGTTCGCTAAGAGCGCTGCCGCTGTTCATAAGACTAACGAGGCTTTGAAAGAAGTGGGTGCACTTTAATTTGAATTTCTATTAAAGCGATAAAAGAGGCTGATCCTTCGGGGTTGGCCTCTTTCTTTTTATGTGGATACGGACAGTTACGACGGAACGAAGATAATATTCGTGTTTTTCAATCTCTGAAGATACATACGTATCTCCATTGATTTATTTCAAAAGATCACGGTAAAGCATTTATGACAAAAGTACAGTTTTTGTTTGAATATGAAAAGCCTTCACTAGTTCAATACGAGCTTCACTAAGTTTATTCGTTTCATCCAAAACCGGTAATTACTGCTTCAACTTTCCAGCCTCATTCAATACTTTCAGGAAGTTGCTCCAAGCTTTCTCTATCTTTTGCATGTTTTCGTCCCTTTCCTCTTGGTTCCTTACCTCATTTTGTAGAACATCTACAACAGGATATCCATCATATAAATAATATCTCTGATAATCCCCTAATAAGACTGGGGCATTATAGATAACGGAACTTATCGAAGAGATACTGCCTACCGTGAAGTGACCGTTTCCAGCTATCCGGAATTCAACCTTCTCATTGCCTAGCACGTCTTGCTTGATAGAAATATTCTTCTCGAAAACGATTTCTTTTGTAACTGAATTAAAAGATTTGATATCATCCGGGACTTTGATCACTTGTCCGGTAGTAGCCGTATCAAAATTTTCCTCATCATTATCGCAAGCGCAATAACCGATGAGAAATACAGACATGATAAGATATAATAAAAATGACTTTTTCATATTAAACCTCCTTTATTGGATTTCATTGCGTGTTGTCTTATTAGTAAGACACTTAAAAAGAGACAAATGCTGCACGTTTACCATTATTTAACAAACATTATTAACCAAACCGTCCTTCCATTATATAAAAAAAGCCGGAGGAAATGATTTCCTTCGGCTTTTACCTATCGTTTGTTATTGGTATTTATTTGACAATACCTAATTTAGACTCACCAACGAAATCTATAATATGTTGGATCTCCTTACTCATCGGAACCTGATCCTTTATCATTAACAAGGCATCCGTAAGGCTGCTGTTTCCTTGGAAGATGATCCGGTACGCATGACTGATGTGCTTGATAACCTTTTCACTGAATCCCTCATGAGACATGATGAAAGAGTTCACGCCATAATACGTGGTAGGCTCTTGAGCCGCTACGATAAAAGGAGGTATATCCTTACGGAAACGACAGCCGGTTTGAATCATCGCCCAAGCCCCAACCCGGGATCCTTGGCTCATCAATACATTGCCTCCAAAGATCACATAATCTTCCAAGATACAATTTCCGGAAATCTTACTACCATAGCCGAATACACTACGGTTTCCGATCTGCGTATCATGAGAAACATGTACCCCCTCATGCAAGAAATTACCATTACCGATACTAGTACGTCCTTCCGCTGTCGAGGAACGGTTAATCACCACATTCTCACGAATCACGTTGTCATCTCCGATTACGGCAATCGTATCACCTCCCTTATAAAAGAAATCCTGAGGCTCAGCAGCGATAACAGCTCCGTTAAATACACGGTTGCGATTTCCCATGCGTGTACCGCTCATCAAGCTGGCATGAGGCATGATCTCGCAATCATCCCCGATCTCCACGTTCTTATCAATGTACGCAAAAGGATGAATCGTAACGTTCTTCCCGATCTTTGCGCTTGAATCTACATATGCTAATGGACTAATCATAACTTTACTACATTTAAAGGTTATTATTCTCTACCACCACCGATGGCACTGTATAAACTGACAACCGCTTGCATACGTTGCACATTGTCGGACACTTCCGTCAACTGAGCACTCAAAAGGCTCTGCTGTGCGGAAAGGATTTCCAAATAAGTAGATTGAGCCGACTGGAACAAGGCGCTGGTATAAGCCACCGCTTTCTCTAGCTGCTCGATCTGCGCTCTATCTTGGACAAGCTTCTTGCTCGTGGCATCATACTGATGTAAAGCATCACTCACCTCCTTACCTGCTTCCAGAATTGTCTGCTGATAATTCATTTGAGCGATCTTCTCTTCTGCCTTCGATACCTTCAAGTTAGCGACCAACTTACCATTGTTGAAGATCGGTTGGGCCAACGAAGCCAAAGCTTGAAACATAAATTGGCCCGGATTGGCGACAGAGATGCCTGAACCATTCGTCCAGCCTGCTGTCGCCGTGATATTCAATCCCGGATAAAAAGCGGCACGGGCTTTGTTCGTCGTATAATAGGCACTAGCAAGTGTCATCTCTGCGATCTTCACGTCCGGACGATTCTCCAACAATTGCAAAGGCACACCCACCATGATATCCTCCGGCATTACTTGTTCCTCCAAAGTACCCCGATCAATCTGTTGAGGGGCCTTAGCCAATAACACGGACAATGAGTTTTCCACGCTACGCACCTGACTCTCCAACTCGATCAACGAGCCGGAAACCTGATGGTAAGCCGCACGCATTTGCGTCACGGCAGCCTCGGTAGCCATACCCGCTATCTTCATAGCCTCCATGACACGAACATTCTCTTTATAGATATCAACCGTCTTAGCGGTAATTTCCACCTGCCGATCAAGCATCAACAAGGTATAATAAGTATTCGCTATACCACCGATCAATTGAGAGCGCACGACCTGTCTTGAATACTGGCTCTGTAAGTAGGAGGCTTTTTGGCCACGGCTCGCGTTCAAGAGCTTTCCGAATAGGTCAACCTCCCAGCTAGCGGCCAAAGGCGTTGAGTAAGCCTTTACGTATTCGCTATTTCCAATCGATGTAATCGTCCCTTGGGGAGCGAAATTAATAGAAGGCAAGAAAGACAGACGGGCGGAAGTCAACAATACTTTCGCTTCCTCTACCCGAAGAACGGCTGCCTGCATATCTACATTATTGGCTAATCCCTCCTCAATTAACGCCTGTAACTTCGGATCACGAAAAACTTCCTTCCAAGGAAGGTTTCCCATATTGGTCGTATCCGCGGAGGCTAATGTATCAGTCTCGGAAACCGGATCACGATAAATTCCCGTCGCATCGATGGAATCCGGACGCTCGTATGCCTTATAGATATGGCAACTGCTTAACAAAGCAGTCGCACATACCATATATATAATTTGTTTCTTCATTGTCATCTCTTATTTTATTTTAGCGTACTGTTCTATTTCCGTACTCATATCGCTGTTATCCAAATCTTCCCATTCGATCGGCTTGAATTTCTCCTGTAAGTACTGGAATACCACGAACAAAACCGGAACAATAAAGATCTGGAAGATCATACCGATGAACATACCGCCGATAGCCGCTGTACCCAATGTACGGTTACCGTGCGCTCCTACTCCGAACGCGAACATCATAGGCAACAATCCGACCACCATCGCCAATGAGGTCATCAAGATCGGACGCAAACGGGCGGCGGCTCCTAATACGGCAGCCCATGTGATACTCATACCCATACGACGACGTTCCAAAGCGAACTCTACGATCAAGATAGCGTTCTTCGCCAACAAACCTACCAACATGATCAAGGCGATCTGCATATAGATATTGTTAGACATGGTTCCTACGATCATCTTCAACGCCGGGATATTTCCCAAAGCGGCCCAACCTTGGACGAACAAAAAGCTACCCATCAAACCGAACGGCACGGAGAGCAATACGGACAAAGGAAGGATGTAACTCTCATACTGCGCGCTCAACAGCAAGTAAACGAATACGAAACACAACAAGAAGATCAAAGCCGTCGTGCTGCCACTCGTACTTGCCTCCTCACGTGCCATACCACCTAACTCATAGTCGAAACCTGCCGGAAGCGTTGTCTTAGCCACCTCGTCAATCGCTTTCAACGCCTGACCACTGGTATAACCATCCGCCGGGGCAACCATGACCTTGATGGCGGTATACATATTGAAACGGCTGATGATATCCGGGCCATATACCTTCTTCATCGTAATGAACTGGGAAATCGGAGCCATTTCGTTTCCACTCTTCACCTTGATGTTCTTCATGGACTCCATATTCTTACGCAAATCAGGATCCGCTTGCACCATTACACGGTACATCTTACCGAAACGGTTGAAGTTAGAGGCATATAAACCACCATAATATCCCTGCAAGGTAGACAGGATATCCTTCGGACTGATACCGGCTTTCTTACAAGCGGCAGCGTCGATATCGATCTCATATTGCGGGAAGTTCGGGTTAAACGTAGTTTGAGCGGACTTGATCTCCGGACGTGCCGTCAAAGCAGCCATATATTCCTTGGAGATATCAAAGAAACGATCCAAATTACCTCCGGTCTTATCCTGCATATTCAACTCAATATCACTGGACGCAGAGTAACCCGGGATCATAGGCGGCGTAAAGAACAATACCTGAGCGTCTTTCACGATCTTTTGGGCACGCATGAACAAACTACCATATACGATATCCGAGTTCTGCATCATAGAACGGTCTTCCCAGTCTTTCAACTTGATGATAAATGAGCCGTAAGAAGGTCCTTGACCACCGATAAAACTGAAACCAACAACCGCCGTACGCGACTCTACCGCCGGATCCGCAGCGATCAAACTATCGACCTTATTCATCACCTCATAGGTACGCTCCTGGGAAGTTCCCGGTGGTAACGTAACGGCACCCATGATCGTACCCGTATCCTCGTTCGGCACCATACCGGTAGGCGTAACCTGCATCAAGAATACCAATACGGCGATACAACCGGCGACAATACCGAATGAAAGCCATTTCTTCTGGATAAAAAACACGACCTGCTTCTTATACTTAGCTAGCAAAGAATCGTAAGCCGCATTGAATGAGGTATGGAAACGGGAAATAAATGTCGTTTTCTTTTCTTTATGCTCCTCATCATGCGGTTTCAGGAATATCGCACACAAGGCGGGACTCAATGTCAAGGCGTTCAAAGCGGACAAACCGATAGCGATCGCCATCGTCAGACCGAACTGGCGATAGAACGTACCGGCCGTACCTCCCATGAAACTTACGGGAATAAACACGGACATCATGACCAACGTAATGGAAACAATAGCGCCACCCAACTCGCTCATGGCATCGATAGAAGCTAGTTTCGCCGACTTGTATCCTTGGTCCAACTTGGCATGGACACCCTCGACGACGACGATCGCATCATCGACCACAATCGCGATGGCAAGCACCATAGCACAAAGAGTCAACAAGTTGATACTAAATCCGATCAAGGATAACATAAAGAAGGTACCGATCAAGGCAACCGGGATAGCGATAGCCGGAATCAACGTAGAACGCAAATCCTGCAAGAACACATATACCACGATAAACACCAATACGAACGCCTCCAACAAAGTCTTGATTACCTCATGAATAGAAGCGAACAAGAAGTCATTGGCATTCATGGAAATATTCACCTTCATTCCGGGAGGCATTGTCAACTGAGTTTCCTCCAGCAAGGTTTCAATGTTACTAATTGTTTCCGTAGCGTTGGTTCCCGGCATCTGGTAAACGATACAGGTAACGGCGTCGTGACCATTTACACGGTTGATAAAGTTGTAAGTCAAACGCCCCAACTCGATATCAGCGATATCTTTCAAACGCAAGACCTCACCATCCGGCAAAGCCTTTACAACAATCTGCTCAAACTCATTAGCCTCTTGCAAACGTCCTTTATAGCGGATCGTATATTGGAAAGACTGATTTCCTTGTTCGCCGAACGAACCCGGAGCGGCCTCTACGTTCTGTTCAGACAAGGCAACGGTTACGTCGCTCGGACTTAATTTATATTGGGCCATCACATCCGGCTTCAACCAAATACGCATGGAGTAGTCCGTACCCAACACGTTGGCATCACCGACACCCGGCACACGCTGGACTTCCGGGATCAAGTTAATCTTCGCGTAATTCTCAAGAAACTCTGAGTCATAACGATCATCTTCCGCATATACGGAGAAAACCAACAACATAGAGTTCTGACGTTTCTGGGTCGTCACACCAATCTGCGTTACCTCGGCAGGCAACAAACCTTGTGCCATAGATACACGGTTCTGCACATTGACAGCCGCCATATCCGGGTCCGTTCCTTGCTTAAAATAAATGGAGATATCCGCGGAACCATTATTAGAGGCATTGGAACTCATATACATCATGTTCTCAACACCATTGATCTGGTCTTCCAAAGGCGCGATCACACTATTCAATACCGTTTGCGCATTGGCACCCGTATAAGTTGCCCTTACCGAAACGGTTGGAGGGGCGATATCCGGATATTGGGTAACCGGCAAGGAAATCAAGCCTAGGAAACCCAAGATGACAATCAAGATGGAAATCACCGTGGAGAGCACCGGGCGGTTTATAAATCTATCTAATTTCATATCTTTCGTTTTTACTCGACAAAAGCGAATATTTGTCTTATTCTATATACCTATTAATTAAAAGCAGTCTGCAAATTACCGTCATGCTGGTCTTTCAAGGCCTGATCGTACTTTGCCTTTTGCTGCTCACGAGTAATCGGCTGGATTTCCTGGCCGTCTTTCAAGATCTGTACGCCTTCCACGACAATCTTATCACCGGACTTCAAACCTCCCGTCACTAAATAATTTTTGCCATCATTCAAATTGGAAACCTTGATCTCGGTATTCTTCACGGTATTATCAGGCTGCAATACAAATACGAATTTCTTATCCTGAATCTCCACGGTAGCCGATTGAGGGATCGTAATGATATCGTTCATCGTATATGGGAAGATGATATTACCAGTACCACCGCTTCGCAAGACATTTCCCTCGTTAGAGAAAATAGCACGCATGCTTACAGAGCCGGTAGATTGATCGATAACACCGCTCACGGCATCAATCTTACCCTCATGATGGTACGTAGAGCCATCCGCCAATTGCAGTCTTACGGCCGGCATCTTCTCTAATTGCTCTTTCAAGGTACCACCGGCTTTCGTCAATGCCAATAACTCCTTTTCCGTCATAGAGAAATACACATACATATCACCGATCTCAGATACGGTAGTCAACGGTTGAGCGATCGAAGCGCTTACCAAGCTACCTACACGATACGGGAATGTACCGACAACACCGTTCGAGGGACTTGTAACCGTACAGAAAGACAAGTTCTGGTTAGCGCTAACCAATTGAGCCTCCGCCTGCGCCAAGCTCGCTTTTGCCGACATCAGCTGGTTCACGGCAGTCTGATACTCGAAATCACTGATGATTTTCTGATCAAACAAAGTTTTCTTATTCTTCTCGGTCAATGTTAAAGTGCTTACGTTTGCCTTCGCCATCTCTACCGCGGCCTTAGCCTGACCTACCGCAGCAGCGTACTGCGTAGGATCAATTTGGAACAACGCCTGTCCTTTACGAACCGTAGCTCCCTCATCCACACATAATTTCACGATAAATCCAGAAACTTGAGGACGGACTTCGATATCCTGCGTACCTTTGATGGTAGCCGGATAGGATGTTGTTTGGTCGCTAGTCGTTGAATTGACCGCCATCACAGCGAACTCAGCATCCCCTAATTTCATACCACTCTGACTGTTTCCACAGGCAGTTAATAAAGACATACCAACCGCAAACAATGCGATCTGCCTTAACTGAGTAATCGTAATTTTCAGCATTCGTTTATCCATATTTGTATATAATTATATATTCAAGGCTGTTTTTCAGTTACCTTTTCTTTCTAACCCAAGTGGAGATCTTTCACATCTATTCACACAATAGGGTCTTTACTCGTCGTTTCATCCTACAAATGTAAAAACTTTTTACACGATTTCTGTTTCCTACTTATCTTTTTCACCTAAATTAATAGCACTTAAAAGGAAGCGCCTGTTGAAATACATCTCTTTTGGATTCAAACGAAAATAAAATTGTTTTTTTCAACAATATATTTTACATTTGTGTCCACACACAATAAACAAATATTATATATTATGGAGCCTAAATTTATAATATCAGAAGTATTCAGTACCGCATGGAAGGGAACGAAGTCGCAGCTATGGATATTAGCCGGATTATTAATCGGATATTGTATCTTGTCTTTCACGCTGACAGCGTTCGCGATGCCCATGCAAAGTTCTATTATCGGTAAAATCATCGTAAACGTGATCAGCGCGTTATTCTCCATTATTTTCTCCTTAGGATATATGAAAAATATATTTCAGGCGTTGGATGGGGAAGAACCTCAGTTTTCCGCATATGGACAACAGACAAAGAATATCATCACCTACTTTCTAGCGAGTCTTATCACGGGATTTGTCGTATTGGCGGGTTTCTTATTTTTTATCATCCCCGGTATTTATCTGGCATTGCGCCTTCAGTTCTTCCAAGCCTTTATTATCGAGGAAAACGCCGGGATTATCGAGTCTTTGCATAAAAGCTGGGAGATAACGAAAGGACAAGTATTGCCTCTGTTCATTCTGGCGTTGGTTATGATCGGGATCCTGATATTAGGATGTATTTTATTCGGTATCGGAATTTTCGTCGCCGTTCCTCTTATCTATATGATGTATGGCTACGTTTTCCGTAAATTGAATACTCCTCTTCAAATACTCGAATAAGCAGAGAGGACGAATACACACTACAATCTATACCATGAATAAAAATTACAGGATAAAAGATATCGCCGAATTATCCGGCGTATCAACCGGTACGGTAGACCGCATTTTACATGAGCGGGGAAAGGTATCGGAGGACGCACGGAAAAAGGTAGAGAAAGTCTTAAAAGAAATTGACTATCAACCAAATCTGATAGCCCGTTCTTTAGCGTTGAAGAAAAAATATCATTTCATCGCTTTGATCCCTTCTTTCCATGAAGGGGAATACTGGGCGAAACTAAGCCAAGGGATAGAGAAAGCGGAACGGGAATTGTTTAGCTATAATATAGACGTCGAGCAAATCTATTTTGACCAATACGATAGCAACAGTTTCGACGAATTAATCCCGAAGATTGAGACCGCGGATTGTCAAGGGGTTATCATCGCTACATTATTCAAGCAAAGTGTCTTGACCTTGACCCAGCGGCTAGACCAGAAAGGTATTCCTTATATATTAATCGATTCTTTTATCGACCACACGAATTGTATCTCTTACTACGGAACGCATTCATATGATTCGGGGTATATAGCGGGACGCCTTTTATTCGAGCAAATCCGTGAAGAGGACGATCTAGTGATTTTCCGTTTCACCCGTAAGGGGGATTCATGTTCTACGCAAGTGCAGAAGCGAGAGGAAGGATTCCGGGATTATCTCGCCAATACCTCATTCAAGGGAAAGATTCATTTGCTGCATGTGCACGCGGATGACCGAGAAGAGAATACGAGACTACTGAATACTTTCTTCGACAAATATCCTCAAGTAAGAATCGGTATCATCTTTAATTCGAGGGCCCATTTCCTTGGAGATTATCTAAGTAGCGAACGGCCGGACTATCCTTTCAAGCTTCTTGGCTACGATGTGATAGAACCGAATGTCCGTTATCTGGAAAACGGCTTGATCACGCATTTGATCGCCCAGCGACCGGAGGTACAAGGATATCATTGTATCAAGGCACTTTTTAGGCATTTGATCCTTAAAGAGAAAATTGAGCCTGTCAATTATATGCCGATCGATATCTTGGTAAAGGAAAATATACAATACTACAATAATTATATCTGATGAACTCCTTATTTAGCGTAAAAGAGAAAGTGATTTTGTTGACCGGAGGCTATGGTATATTAGGAGCCTGCATGGCCAAGCACTTGGCGAGAGAAGGCGCGTACGTCGTAATCCTCGGACGAAACGAGCAAAAAGGATCTGCCTTGGTTGGTGAGATTAAAGCGGAAGGGGGCGAGGCCTTATTCTTGGTTTCAAACGTACTGGATAAAGCCTTGCTGGAGCAAAACAAGCAAGAGATATTGAAAGCATATGGGAAGATTGATGTTTTAGTCAATTTGGCGGGTGGCAACCAAGCCGGAGCGACGATTCCTCCCGACAAGACGATCTTTGATCTGGATATCGATGCTTTCCGGACGGTCGTGGACCTGAACTTATTCGGGACCGTACTGCCGACAATGGTCTTCGCCGAGGTCATGGTGGGACAAGGGAAAGGAAGCATTATTAACATCTCGTCCGAATCGTCCCTACGCCCATTGACTCGTGTGGTTGGCTATGGATGCGCGAAAGCCGCTATCAACAATTTCACGCAATACATGGCCGGGGAGCTGGCGATTAAATTCGGAGAGGGCCTGCGAGTGAACGCCATGGCACCGGGATTCTTCCTTACCGAGCAGAACCGGGCATTGATGAGCAATCCGGATGGATCACCCAGTGATCGTTGCAACACGATCGTCGCGCACACGCCGTTCCGCCGCTTAGGAAAACCGGAGGAGTTACTCGGTACTTTACAATGGCTGGCGAGCGACGCCTCCGCATTCGTAACCGGTACCGTGATCCCCATAGACGGAGGTTTCGACGCTTTCTCCATCTAAATAATGTGCCAATGTGCCAACCAGCCATGCATCAAACCGCATTGGTATATTGGCACATTGATAAATTTAAAAATTATTCATTATGTATCTATGTGAGCAAACTTGGCGTTGGTACGGACCGAATGATCCTGTCAGCCTTTGGGACATCCGTCAGGCGGGTGCCACCGGTATCGTAAATGCGTTGCACCATATCCCGAACGGGGAAGTTTGGACTACGGAAGAGATTCAAAAGCGGAAAGCCTTGATCGAATCCGCCGGATTACGGTGGAGTGTAGTTGAGAGTGTGCCCGTACACGAGCATATCAAGACGCAAACCGGGGATTTTCAAACCTATATAGAGAACTACAAACAAAGCATCCGTAATCTGGGAGCTTGCGATATCCGGGTAGTTACTTACAACTTCATGCCGGTATTGGACTGGACTCGTACCGATTTGGCTTATACGATGCCGGATGGTTCCAAAGCCTTGCGCTTTGAACGCGCGGCTTTTATGGCGTTCGACTTATTTATATTGAAACGACCGGCGGCGGAAGCCGAATATACGGAGGCGGACAAGGCGAAAGCCAAGGCACGCTATGACGCTATGAGCGAGGAAGACCGCCAGCTGTTGGTTCGCAATATGATCGCCGGACTACCCGGCTCGGAAGAGACTTTTACGATCGAGCAGTTTAGGGAAGCGTTAGACCGTTATAAAGATATCGACGCGGAGAGACTTCGCTCGAACCTGATCTATTTCTTACGGGAAATAGCTCCCGTGGCGGACGAGGCCGGTGTCAAGCTCGTTATCCATCCGGATGATCCCCCCTATTCCATTCTCGGGCTTCCCCGTATCTTGAGCACGGAAGATGATTTCCGGAAGTTAATAGAGGCCGTGCCGAATCCTAGCAACGGGCTTTGCCTATGCACAGGTTCTTTCGGTGTCAGAAGTGATAACGACTTGGCCGGGATCATGGAACGTTACGGGGATCGGATCGATTTCGTTCATTTCCGCAGCACGCAACGAGACTCGGAGGGTAATTTCTTCGAGGCGAACCATCTGGAGGGCGATGTGGATATGTACGGTGTCATGAAAGCCTTACTGGAATTGCAGCAACGCCGCCAATGCTCCATCGCCATGCGACCGGATCATGGACATCAAATGATAGACGACCTAAAGAAGAAAACCAACCCGGGCTACTCCTGCATCGGACGTTTACGGGGTCTGGCCGAGCTACGGGGATTGGAGATGGGTATCGCCTTATCCCTGTTCAAAGGACATTAAAAAGACAGCGTCTTACAGTTAGCACAGTACTGTGTACGAAGTACCGCAGTACTGTGGCTAAAGTACTACAGTACTCTGTACGAAGTATTGCGGTACTCAGCACGTAAGTACTGGAATACTTCGTACAGAGTACTGCCCTATTTATAGCACAAGGCTACCTCGCCCCTATGGGGGAACATCACAAACCGAACAACCGGGGAATCAATAAACTTAAATCCGGCAAGAAGGCCACCAAGAACAAGACAATAACCATCGCCGCAAACATCGGCAGCAACGGACGGATCACCTGATCGATCTTTGTCCCCGCTACGCTACATCCGATAAACAATACCGAACCCACCGGTGGCGTACATAATCCCACACAAAGGTTCAATACCATCATGATCCCGAAATGTACCGGGTCCATCCCCAATTGCCCCGTCGCTATCGGCAGGAAGATCGGGGTAAAGATCAAGACAGCGGGCGTCATGTCCATAAAGATCCCGACAATCAATAGGATCACGTTTATAAGTATCAAGATGACCACCGGATTGTCGCTTATACTTAGCAAAGCGGCACTTACCGTCTGAGGAATATTCTCATAACTCATGATCCAAGACAAACCCGTACAAGTCGCCACCAAAAGAAGGACGATAGCCGTAGTCTTGGCCGATCGCAATAACACTTGCGGCAATTTAGCCCAAGTAAGTTCTTTATAGATAAAAGAGAGGATTAACGCATACAGTACAGCGATCGCCGAAGCCTCGGTAGCCGTAAACAATCCCGCCAAGATTCCTCCGATCACGATCACCAATAGCATCAAACTAGGGATCGCCCTGAAAAATACCCTTGTCGCCTCCGAGAACGGAACACGTACGCCAACCGGATACCCCTTTCGTGCGGCAAACATAGCGGCTACGATCATGATCGCCACTCCCGTAAGAATTCCCGGTAGATAACCAGCCATGAACAAAGCGGATACAGAGACTCCGCCACTCGCCAAGGAGTAAACGATCAAGACATTACTCGGAGGTATCGTCATGCCGGTAGTAGCGGAAGAGATATTTACGGCGGCACTGAAATTCGGATCGTAACCGGCCTTTTTCATCTCCGGTGTCATAATACTCCCGATAGCAGAGGCAGCGGCGGCGGCAGAGCCACTGATCGCCCCGAATAACATATTCGCCACGACATTGACTACCGCCAGTCCTCCGGGCAACCGTCCGACCAGCACTTTAGCGAAATCGATCAAGCGCAAGGCGATACCTCCGCTATTCATGATATTCCCCGCCAATATAAAAAACGGGATCGCCAGCAGAGCGAAACTGTCCAGGCCCGAAGCCATACGCATCGCATAAGTCGTAAGGGCGGGAAGCGAGTCTATATTCACGAGCATCGTCAATATACCCGCCACACCGATGCTATACGCTACCGGAACCCCGACTACCAGCAGGAAAAAGAAACTTATCACTAATACGAGTATACCTATAATATCCATATCATCAGCCTTTTAAGAATTAGAGGAACGAAATAAGGCGATTGCGTTATCTATCGCATAATAAGCGGTAAGCAATCCCCCTAGCGGCAATGCCAAATACACATATCCTAAATTAATCTCTAAGGAAGCCGAAGTAACTCCCAAATGAAAACGAGTGTATACCAGCCAAGCCCCTCCTACGATCAATACAAATACAGCGAATAAAAATACGATCAAGAAAATAAACAATCGCAAGAGCTTCCTGCGGGAAGGACGCATATGTTGAAGCAATAAATCGATCGCTAGATGCTCATTTTTACCGGATACATAAGCGGCCCCCAGCAATCCCACCCAGATCAATAAATATCCGGCCAATTCATCCGTCACGGAACTCGGGGAAACCAGAATATACCGGCTTAATACCTGCCATAGCACATCCACGACCAAGAAAGCCATCAAGAAAATCAACGATAGCTCCAATCCTTTATCAATTATCTTTCTCATGGGTATTCTGTATTTGATCTATTAAATCATGAAAAACCGGATCATTCTTAAACCGCTCGATCATCGGGGCGGCGGCATCCATAAACGGCTGCTTATCCGGGTAAATAATTTCCACTCCGTGCGCTTCCATCTCCTCTAGCGATTGCTTCTCTTGCTCCGCCCAAAGTTTCCGTTGATAAATAGCGGCGGCGTCAGCGGCCTGTCGCAGCCAATTACGTTCTTGTTCCGTCAGCTTCTGCCAAGTAGCCAAGCTAATGATGATCACGTCCGGACACATCGTGTGCTCATTGACTGAATAGTATTTTACCACCTCATGATGGAACGCTGTTGTCACGGAAGGCGTATTATTCTCGGCTCCATCCACGACATTACTTTGTAAGGCCGTATACAATTCACCCCAATCCACGGGAGTAGCCGAACCACCGAATGTCTTCATCATCTCCACGGCTATCGGGCTCTTTTGCACACGGATCTTCAGTCCTTTCAGATCCTCGGGAGTACGAATCTGCTTGTTTACCGTATAAAAGCTACGGGCCCCCGAGTCAAAATAAGCGAGTCCCCTAAACCAATAAGGTTCCGTTGATCCCAATATCTGTTTACCTACCGAACCATCCAACACCTCGAAAAACTGCTCACGGGAACGGAATAGATAAGGTATGCCAAATACCTTAAACGGATCGGCAAATCCTTCCAATGCGGCGGAGGAAACTTTCGTGATATCGAGACTTCCTATTTGAAGCAACTCTATACATTGATTTTCGGACCCCAATTGAGCGGAAGAATAAATATCCATGCTCATCTTTCCTCCGGACAACTCTTTCAGACGCTCGTTCATATAGAGCAATCCTAAATGGACGGAATGGCTGGGGGGCAATCCGTGCGCCAGTTTCAGCACCCTTACTTCCTTTACCCCTTCCTTACAGGAGAAGGAGAAAGATACGCACATCAGGAATAGCAGGGCGGTCTTTAGAACTTTCATATTAGAAATGTTAACAATTCGTTGTTTATCGACAAATATAAAGGAAATAATCGAATTGTGCACGTACACAGAAGAAAAAAGTGGCCGCTTTCTTCCTGCCTATATTCACATACGGAACAAGAAGAGCACGGCCTTGATTTAACCTATTTCTCTAATGTTATGATGAAACATCGAGACGGTCAAATGTAGAAACAATCAAAGTGACCGGTCTTATATCGACCGTGATCTTATTTCACGAAAGCGTGAAACTTATTCACGCCTTTTCTCTAACAGCCATTTACGGATCTCCTCTATATCTTCCTTGTCCGCTTCTATAGTGATTGAATATCGCCGGGGTTCGTCCGCTAAATACACCTCCCGCAAGAAATCATAGGCTAAGACTTCCGATATACGCAGTAACAAATCAACATCAATACTGCTTCGCTTAAATATCTTATAAATATTGGTACGTTCATAATGCAACGCATGGGCAAAATCGGAAACCGAAAGTCCCCGCTCTTCCATTTTCTCTTTTATTAACGAACCGATATGTATCTCCTTTTGTTCTTTCATATACAAAAGCCGTTTTTAAGGTAATCTTATCTCATAAATAAACCCACATCTGAGAAAAGGTGTGTTACACTTTACCTTAAACCCGTCAAACTGCGGCACGACCAAATGCCTTGTACACAACAGAAATAAGGCAAAGGAACACACCAAATACAGGTGTATTCGCATTGTCTATTTCTCTGTGTACTTTAAATTGGTCGTTTTCAGTTTAGAGAAATGCCAGCAAATACAATATCGTCATCCTCCCTGACCAAAGAGACAAACTAGTCCCCTCAATCATCGTATAATATCTCCATTTTACCTTTACAAAGGTAGGCAAATTCAACTATCAGAAAAAACACAAAGAATAAAAAGAAGTATAAACATATCGGAAATATAGGCCATTGAAAGAGGCTTTTTTATACTTTTGTGGTAAAACAATATCTAATGGCATCTAAAATACACAATGGAATACTCATTCTTACGCTAATTTTATTTGCGTCTTGCCGTACGCAAAAGCCTGCTCCACGCCCGGCCCCTCCCGAAACTGTGGATTTCCCTACGGCAAATATTCCTCTTCCCGTCGTGGATTTCAATTTCATGTTGCCGGAAGCTCCGGAGCTAGCGGTTTGTCATTCTCCTAGAAAAGATATCACGGAAGCCTTTACGCCCCGTGATAAAAGCCAGATAGCGATCAAGGACCCCAAGCTATTCGATGAGAATAACACGGAAATTATTGATTTATCCTTGATCCCCGCCGGGGAATACGCATTTCCCCTTCCTAATGGAAACGTGATCTCTCCTTATGGGGGAAGGAGAAGACATCATTCCGGAGTAGATATCAAAACTTGTGCCAACGATACGATCGTGTCTGCTTTCGATGGTATTGTCAGGATGGCGAAACCATTCGCCGCCTATGGCAACGTTATCGTTGTTCGCCATTATAATGGACTGGAAACGATCTATAGCCACAACTCCAAGAACTTGGTTAAACCCGGAGATCGTGTTCTCGCCGGACAACCGATCGCCTTAACCGGACGTACCGGCAGGGCTACTACCGAGCATTTACATTTTGAGACTCGTATAAACGGAGTTCATTTCAATCCGAATATCGTCTTCAACATGGCTAAAAGGAAATTACGTTCAAAATGTCTGGTTTGTACCCAGAAAGGTAATAACGTAATCGTCAAATCGGTTGATATATTACCCCATCAAAAGGCTGGTCCATACGTACCGCCACCTCCTTATAAATGGGTTTACAATGAATGAAAAAAGGCCTTACGGACAATCCGTAAGACCTTTTTTCATTCCGTGGAGATGGAGAGATTCGAACTCTCGTCCAAACGAGGAATTAATTTGCTTTCTACATGTTTATCTTCGCCTTCATTGTCGGGGAAGAGCAAGACCGAAGCCACCCACTCATCCCTTATCCTCTAAAGTTTCGCCTGAGACCCGAGGCTTATCTCAAACTATCTCCGATATTGCTGCACCACCTGATCGGAACGCTTCGGAGCCACAGCATCCGGGTGATGTCACGTCCCCGCAACTTTTGCAGGGATTAAGCTTGAATCTACTATACTTCGATTAAGCAGCGAGAGCGTAATTATTTTCGCCAGTTAATTGTTCGTTGTCTGAGATTTAAGTGCAAGCCAACCACGCACTACATGCTTACAAACCACTTCTACCCGCTGTCAAAACCGGTCATCCCCATGGTTTTGTAATATTTCTTTTGGCAAAGATACATATAATTTCGAATTTAGCAAAGACCCATAACTGATTCCTTCCGATTAGGATTATTTTAATGTAAACGAAGCTGTTTTCACCTCTTTACTATTTCCACCGATCATTACCTGAAACTCACCCGGCCCAGCGACATAATCTAAGGTTGAATCGTAGAATTTCAACATATCCACATCAATATCAAAGGTTACTTTCTTGCTTTCTCCCGCTTTTAACGCAACTCGCTTGAATCCTTTCAATTCTTGGACCGGAGGGGTTATGCTGCGTACGATATCACGTAAATAAAGCTGTACGATTTCCTCTCCATCCTGAGCCCCGGTATTGGTAACAATCACGGATACTTGAATTTTTCCATTTGCATCCATTGAATTCATATTCAAAGATACATCGCCATACGTATAAGTCGTATAGCTCAAGCCGTAACCAAATGGATAAAGAGGCTCATTCAACACATCTATATAATTGGAGACATAACGAGTGTACCAAGCATCGGGAGACATAGGGCGTCCTGTCATCTTATGATTATAATAGATCGGACATTGGCCTGTTACACGAGGAAAAGACATGGTTAACTTCCCTGTCGGAGAAACCTTTCCGGTCAAGACATCGGCAATAGCCGCTCCTGCTTCCGTACCACCGAACCATACGTTCAAGATCGCATTCACCTGCTTTTCCTCGGATTGTAATGCCAAAGGTCTTCCGGTAAAAAGTACCATTACGATCGGCTTTCCTGTCTTCTGGATAGCATCCAGTAATTTTTTCTGCGTTTGCGGCATTTCAAGGATGGCTCTACTAGCGCCTTCTCCACTCATATCTATCGATTCACCCAAAGCAGCGATAATCACATCAGCGCCTTCCACCACTTTTAGGGCCTCGGCGATTAATTGTTCATCGCTTCTATCATCCCGGGTTGAACGATTTTGATCCGTAAAGTTCGCTTCATAAACGGGATCATCGACTAGATTGCTGCCTTTTGCAAAAACAACCTCTACTCCATTTCCCAAAGATTCCTGTAAATCCTCTACCAATCCATGATAAGATTTAGTCTGCTCATCATATTTCCACGATCCAGCCATATTCGCCTTGCTATCCGCTAAAGGACCGACTACAGCGACCTTACGACATCCTTTAAGTGGAAGCAGATTATTATCATTTTTAAGTAACACGAAAGACTCCGCCGCAATACGACGGGCCGCTGATACATTATTTACCGACAAGAACTCTTTGGCGGCTCTTTTCGGATTACAATATTTATATGGATCATGGAACAATCCCAATTGGTATTTTGCGATTAGTATTCTCCGGCAAGCAGAGTCAATCTCAGCCTCTGTTATTTTCCCATCTTCCAATGATTTCTTTAATACGGCATGATAACAGTCCGCTATCATATCCATATCGACACCCGCCTTTAGCGCCTTGACTCCGACTTCCTGACTATTACCTATTCCATGGTTTACCATCTCCGCTATTGCCGTAAAATCAGACACGACAAAGCCGTTAAATCCCCATTGTTTACGCAACACGTCATTAAGAAGCCAAGTATTTCCGGTCGCAGGGATACTTTCAAATTCGTTGAATGAAGTCATGATACTTCCTACTCCTGCTTCTACAGCAGCCTGATAAGGACGCATGTAATAATTCATGGCAGTCACACGGCTCATATCCACCGTATTATAATCCCGACCAGCCTCGGCCGCTCCATAAAGCGCATAATGCTTTACACATGCCATAAGAGTCGTATCAGCCGATAAATCATTGCCTTGATAACCACGCACCCATGCTTGAGCCATTATACCTCCAAGAAACGGATCCTCGCCCGCTCCTTCCTTTACTCGTCCCCACCGAGCATCATGAGATATATCGACCATCGGGCTATATGTCCAACAGATACCATCAGCACCAACTTCCTTTGCGGAAATTCGAGCGACCTCTTCTATATTCTCCGGTTTCCAACTACACGAAAGACCTAGAGGAATGGGAAAAACGGTTTTATAACCATTACAAATATCAGCGCCAACAATTATAGGAATCCCCAACCGACTTTCTTTAACTGCGACTTCTTGTAACTGCCGGATCGCATCGACACCGAATATATTAAATATACCACCAACCTCTCCTCGTACAATACGACTGGCTATCTCACTCTTTTTAGGATTTGGCATTACGTTTCCATAACTAGGAAGATTCAATTGGCCGATTTTCTCATCAACGGTCATTCGACTCATCAGACCATTTATAAATTCATCCGCACTTTTCTGTTCAATCTCAGCTCTTGTGATTCTCTCACTTTTTTCTCTCGCTATCGAACAAACAGGCACTATACATGCCATTGAAATAAATAAAACTGAACTTTTAAGGAATTTCATAACTTAGCTTTTTTACTTCAAAAAAAGCCCGAATAACAGAAAACAGCAATAAACTCACTACTTCAAAGATACGATATGCTATAGAACACGCTTTCCCAGACTACGCTTTTACTACGTTTACCATCAATAATAAACTAGTAATAAATAAATTGCGCAATCGATTTAAGAATCTACTCCGCAAGTCTCCAGAAAAGATATCTGGAGTTCTATTCGATCAGACCGATCTCACGAAACCAATCTTCAGCCCGATCCGGCCATTCATTTACAGACGCTCCCGTATCTCGTAACCCATATCCATGGCCACCTTGACTATATAAATGCATCCATGCCGGAACACCAGCTTCCTTTAAGGCATAATAATAGAAAATACTACTGTTGATATAAGATTTATCATCTTCCGCTTGAATTAACATGGTTGGAGGTGTGGCAGATGAAACCTTTAACTCTGGTGCCAATTGGAAATTCTCTCCATCTAAATAAGCAGGATAAACCAATAAACAATAGTCCGGACGACAATTTACTTTATCCGTAGCATCAATAGCCGGATAAGTACGTTTCAAAAAATTATTGCTAACCATGGCAGCTAAATGGCCACCAGCCGAGAATCCCATCACACCGATTCGCTTTGGATCTATATTCAAGTTCTCAGCGTTCGCTCGAACATAACCAATCGCACGCTGTACATCTTGCAAAGGAGCTTCGTGTTTTTCCAGTCCTTCCCGTCTTGGAACCCGGTATTTAAGTAAGACCGCAGTTATTCCAAGATTATTAAGCCATTCACAGACTTCATCACCTTCCAAATCATAAGCTAAAATATTGTAACCACCACCGGGACAGACAATCATAGCGGCACCCGAGGCCACTTCATCCGGAGCATGATATATAGTAATCGTTGGCTCACTCACATTCGTAATACGCAAAACACTCTCACCACCGGTTTTTCCACCATCCGTATCAGCTTTCTCTATTAATTTAATAGTTTCTCCCGGCGCCCCTTTTGGGAATAATAAAATCGGATTTTCTTGTGCCATAGACGTATTGATTAAACAAACCCCAATCAATAAAGGGAATATCCACTTCTTAACCATACAACACATTATTAAGTTATAGGGAGCGAATATATACATCTTATTTTATTTATCCAATCAGAATCGAATAAATAAAAACAGAAAAAGGAGTCACCCCTTACGGACTGACTCCTCTCC
>NZ_QTMJ01000021.1:0-92916 GCF_003635485.1 Parabacteroides sp. AF19-14
TCGTTTCTCGATTGCGGCTGCAAAGGTAAGGACTTTTTTTTAATCTCCAAATTTTTCGGTGAAAAATTCTCGATTTATCTTTTCTCGTCGATCACCGGGCGGTTGGAAATTATCGCTTGGCCCAGCCAACCTCATCCCCTACCCAAGGATACCTCCACGTTTCCATCATTTCTGAAGCGCCGTTCTCTCTCGAATGCGGGTGCAAAAGTAATGCTATAAAACATACGATCCAAATTTATCGGGCATTATTTTGCAAGTTTTTTCGCATGAGGGGGATCGGGTACATTATAGTATAACACACACCAAATAATATAACACACACCAAAATTAATCTTACAAGAAGGAGAACACACAAAAATAACGACTGCTCAGGGAAACGATATAGTTGATATCCTTGCCATGCTAGTGGCAATACTTTGCCATATAGATGGCACGGCCTTGCCACACGGATGGCACAGCGTTGCCACCACAATGGCACAGCTGTGCCAAAGGAAAGAAAAATATTGGCACAACAAACAATTGATAAACAATTACATATCACTACAAACGTCTTCTCTGAGGATACTTATAAAAGACAGGAAGCTTAATACTTTACTTAGATATCGGAAACTCATCTATTTTTCATTAGACTAAACATCAAGTCATACAATATAGTCATTGAGTATCAATAACTAAAATCCGATAAACTTAAAGAAGAGTGTCCAATAAATAGACAGAGGTGTCCATTTATTGGACAGCTTCCAGACACACAACTAGCCATAACATACTGCAATGCACCAACTTACAACAAACGGCATACTTTTTGTATGAAAATCAACAACAATATTAAGAATCTTATATCAAACGTTATGAATTATCTACTAAACATCAAATCTTTCACAAAATTTTTGAGCAGAAATAAATTGTACACAATCATCGAGATACTTGGATTATCTATCTCCCTTATGTTCGTGATACTTATTGGTATCTACACAAAGCAAGAGCTATCCGTGGATAGTTTCCAAAAAGACGCAGACCGGATCTATGTACTTGGTAACGAATCTTTCATGATCTCGGCTTATGGTATAGGAGAACGTTTGATGACACAATTCCCAGAAGTGGAGAAAGTAATGACAGTCTCTTCCAACTTGCCGTGGGGTGGCATAGAAGCTTTACCTATTACGTGGCAAGACAAAAAAATAAACGCAAAAATACAATACACCTATGAAGATTTCTTTGACTTTTTCTCGTTCGATTTAGTTACGGGATCTAAAAGTCAAGTTCTGTCCGATAAAAACTATGCGGTTATCTCCGATTCCTTCGCTAAAAAATTTTTCGGAGACGCAAATCCTATCGGACAAACACTTCAAATCAGTCCATCTATCTCAATAATCGTAAACGGTATCATGAAAGATATGCATAATTCCGTAATTCCTTACTGCGATATATTAGCGAGAGTAGAGAAATTAACGGAAATGTACCCAGAAATGGATAAAGAGAACTATAGCAACTGCTACAATTCCCTCGTATTCCTTCGAACCCAAAAAGGCTCAGACCTACTATCAAAGACTAACGATATGGCATCTTTCTTCAAAGGATTCTATTGGCCTTATGAACGAGATCAAGTCAAAGATGTCGTAGTAGTTCCTTTGCGAAAAGCCTATTTTATAGAAAAGGCACAATATTCAATGCTGGAGAATGGTGATTGGGACTTTGTTATTATACTTATTTCTGTAGGAATTGTCATATTATTTTTCGCCATCATCAACTACGTGAACCTGACTGTCGCCCAAATCGGATCCAGAGCCAAGGAAGCCGCTATCCGCAGCCTGTTGGGTTCTACGAAAAAAGAACTTTTTACCCGATTAATCCTAGAATCTATCCTTTTAAGCCAAGTATCCTTCTTAATCGGTTTATTCTTGGCCACTTTAGCCATTCCATACGCAAATCAATTGTTAGAGGCTCATATTAATTTGCCCGGAGCGGTCACGCCGATAAATATCTTATTAGGTATATTACTCATTTTATTGCTGGGATGCGTCTCTGGTATCTTACCCGCTATCCATATCACACGGGCAAAAGCAGTGGATGTAATGAAAGGTAGTTTCCGTATGCAGACTAAAATGACGTTCAGCAAATTTTTCATCACCTTTCAAAATGCCATAACAATCGCGTTAATCGCGACCTCCCTAACGATGGTACTGCAAATTAATTACTTGATAAAAGCCCCTTTGGGATATAACACTCAAAATATTATCGATATCCCTATCGGGATGGAAGAATTAAAGCTTAAAGAGCTAAACAACACCCTCCTTGGGGAGCTCAAGCAATTGGCTTGTGTAAACAAGGTCGGATGCGCCCGAAGCACCCCTTTCAAAGTTGGAAATAACTATACGATGGAGATCAACGGAAATCTCGTGAGCCTGCAAGGCTTCGTCATGGACACGACCAGTCTTCATATCCTAGGTCTGAAAATATTAAAAGATAATCATTTAGCCACAGGAGAAGGTTGTTTCCTTACCGATGCGGCCTTCAAGGCGATGGGAATCGGCGAGGATGCGAAATCGTTCCCATTCTTCGGAAATCCCCGGATGATCGCCGGCAAAATACAAGATTTCCAACTCAACAATATCACGATGGCCAATCCTCCGATCTTCGTCCAACTAGATAAAACCGAGAATATCCCCACCGAGAACCTCTTGGTAGAGATACAAGGAAATACTTTCGAGGCATATAATAAAGTCAAACAGGTTTACGAAAATATCACTCAACTAGAATTCCCCGGTAAATTCATCGACCGTCAGATAGAGGAATCATTTGCCACACAGCAAAGAATATTGAAAATCATAAGCCTTTTCGCCTTTGTGGCTATTGTCATCTCACTTTTAGGGCTATTGGCGATTTCTACTTATTTCATCCAACAAAAAGCCAGGGAAATCGCTATCCGGAAAATATTCGGATCGAACGGGACGCTAATACTTTATAAATTGATATGTACATTCATCCGCTACGTAGTTATAGCGTTTATAATCACGACCCCAGTTATGGTATATACCATGCGACAATGGCTCTCGAACTATTCCTATAGAATATCATTAAGTCCGTTCATTTTCATATCAGCCGGATTATTTTGCTTGATTATCTCTTTCTTGACCGTATTCTGGCAAAGTTACCGGGCAGCGAATCAAAATCCGATTGAAAATGTAAAGACAGAATAAAAATCTGCCGTTTTTTTTCATATATTTGAGGTCTCATCTAAATATAAACAAATAATGAAGCACTTGAGTTCCTCTATTTTATTGGGGCTTGGGTTGTTTTCCTTCTTCTCCTGTAAAGAAGCGACAGCGCCCGCCCCTATCCTGCCCGTTCCCACGCCGGCACAAGTTGAATGGCATAAGATGGAAACATACGCCTTTGTCCATTTCGGATTAAATACGTTCAATGATCTGGAATGGGGTTACGGAAATACTCCCGCCTCCACATTCAATCCAACGGATCTGGATTGCGATCAATGGGCGCAAACAATCAAAGCCGCCGGATTGAAAGGCGTAATCTTAACCACCAAGCATCACGACGGTTTCTGTCTATGGCCTACCGCCACAACCGAATATAGCGTAAAGAATTCTCCTTGGAAAGATGGCAAAGGGGATATGGTAAAAGAACTATCCGACGCTTGTAAGAAACACGGGCTGAAATTCGGTGTCTATCTCTCCCCTTGGGACAGAAACAGTGAGAACTACGGACAACCGGGATATGTAGAGAAATTCCATGCCCAATTACATGAATTAGTCTCCAACTATGGCCCGTTGTTCGAATACTGGTTTGATGGGGCAAACGGTGGCAATGGCTGGTATGGCGGCACGAATGAAACCCGTGCTATAGACGCCAAGACCTATTATCAATATGAGCGGGCACGAGACACGATCAAGGCGCACCACCCGGACATCATGGTTTTCGGAGGGACAGTACCCGATATCCGCTGGATCGGTAACGAGGAAGGTTGGGCCGGTGATACCCAATGGAGCATCTTCGCCCCGGAACCCTCCATGCCTACTTTCCAACAGAGTGTATGGGGAGATGAGAACGGACCGATGTGGCTAGGTGGAGAATGCGATGTATCTATCCGTCCGGGATGGTTCTATCACTCCCGGGAAGATCACCAAGTCAAATCTCTGGCAAAATTAGTCGATCTTTATTACCGAAGCGTCGGGCATAACGCCAATTTTCTATTGAACTTCCCCGTAGCGTTGAACGGAAAAATAAGTCCGGTAGACTCCGCCCGTGCCGTACAATGGTATCAAACCATCCAAAATGACTTTAAGGAGAATCTTTTGAAAGGGTGTTACGTACAAGCGAGCAATAAAAGAGGACGTAATTTTAGTCCCAATAAGGCAGTAGATGGGGATTGGGATACCTATTGGGCTACGGACGATGGAGTAACCAGTGGTTCATTGACTTTCACGTTAACCCATCCTACCGATGTAAACCGCTTGGTAATACAAGAATATATCCCATTAGGACAACGAGTACGCTCGTTCAATATCGAACTCGAGCAAGGGGGTAAATGGATTCCGGCACAGACCGTGGATTCTACGACAACTGTCGGCTATAAACGAATTGTCCGTTTCCAGACCGAGAAAGCGGAGAAGATACGCATCAACTTCACGGACGCCCGCGGGCCGCTTTGTATCAATAACGTGGAGGCATACCTTGCCCCCGCCTTGGTGACCGAGCCAACGATTGCCCGTAATATCAATGACGAAGTAACCATACAGGCCGGGGATAAAGGCTCCGAGGTTCATTATACCACCGACGGTTCAGATCCGACCAAGGACTCACCGCTTTATCAGGCGCCATTCGCTTTCGCTCAAAAAGGAACTGTCAAGGCGATTGCCTATGATCCGACTTTCGATACAGTCAGTCCGGTTTCCGCGCAAACGTTCGATATTCCTGCTTGTGATTACACGATCGTATCACCGAAAGATGAGAAAACCAGCCTGATCCTAGACGGAAACGGCTACACAACCTACTATTTGCCACAAGGGAAACAAGAGTTAGTCGTACAATTAGCAAAAGAAATGCCTATATCCGGATTCCGCTACACCCCGAACCAAGGACGTGACGCAAGCGGTCATATCTCCAACTATCAATTATATATTAATGGAAAGAAGGTGGCCGAAGGCGAATTCTCCAATATCAAGGCTAACCCGATCGAGCAAGTCGTACATTTCCCGATAACGAAAGGTAACCAAATCCGTTTGGTCGCAACCCGTATCGTAGATAATAAAAAGCAAGCGGGTATCGGTGAATTCTCGGTAATTACGGAAAAATAAAGAATATCTAATAAAAGCAGAAGGGACCGCCTCGAAAGTTTAATTTTCAGAGGCGGACCCTTTTAATTATTTATCAATCTTTTATTTATCCTTGAAGGTACCGGTTCATTTGCTTATACACGGCACGTATATTTAATGGTTTAGATATATGAGCGTTCATACCGGCCTCCCTACTTTTCTGCACATCCTCAGCGAATGCGTTGGCTGTCATAGCGAAGATAGGAACCTTTTGAGCATCAGAACGCCCTAATGCACGAATACACCGGGTAGCCTCATAGCCATCCATATGCGGCATCTGCACATCCATCAATATCAAATCATAATACCCTTCGGCAGACTCCTTAAACATCTCTACGGCCTGTACCCCGTCCTCAGCGCTCTCCACCGACGCACCGGTAACTCCGATCAATTCCTCCGCTATCTCCCGGTTAAGCTCATTGTCCTCAACCAATAAGATCCGTTTACCTTTGAAGTCATAATCAACAGCATAACAATCCTTCGCAAGGTCATTCCTCCCATTAATATCGGAAAAACGAGTGGGCTTACCCGATTCCTTTATTTTGCCGAAAGGCAGATCAACGGTGAATGTACTGCCACTCCCCTGCACGCTCGTCACATGTATGCCACCACCCATCAACCCTGTGAAACGCTTAACGATAGAAAGCCCTAATCCTGTACCTCCATATTTATAAGTAACATCCACATTTTCCTGTTCGAACGATTCGAAGATTTTATCATAGTTCTCCTCGGCTATACCACATCCCGTATCGATTACCTCGAAACGTAGGTAAACATTCTCTTGATCCTCACCTGTTTTAGATACCCGAAGTTTAATCATTCCCTTGGCCGGCGTAAATTTCAGCGCATTCGATAACAGGTTGGAGAGAACTTGATTCAAGCGCAAGGAGTCTCCTATAATCTGTACTTCCAGATCACTAGCCAATATCGTCTCATAGCTGATCCCTTTACTCTTGGCCTGCTCGCCATACAGATTTTCAAAGTCCTGCAAGAATGCCCGGAAATTAAAGCTCTCATGTCGAAGTTCCACTTTTCCGCTTTCTATCTTCGACATATCCAGCACGTCGTTAATGAGAGCGAGAAGATGCTTGGAAGACATGATTACTTTCTCAAGACAGTCCTTTATCTTATCGGTATTATCTATGTTTTGCATGGCGATAGTACTCATACCTACAATTCCGTTCATCGGCGTACGGATCTCATGACTCATCCGGGAAAGAAACTCGCTCTTCGCCAAGTTAGCCGCCTCAGCCCGTTTCAGGTTGCCCTGTATCACGGTCGCTTTCATCCGGGCCCCTATAGCCAGCAGTAATGCCGTAAATAGCACCGACAAGACAAACATCACGATAAACATAAATTGTAAGGGATTCGCATATATAAAGTCCGTAAGAGAGAATTCACTCACGCCGATAGATTCCAGATTCCGATTGCGTATAACAGTCCTCTCGGACTCAGAAAGATTATTGATCGCCTTGTTGAGTACGGTTAATAAATCCGGGTCAACCGGGGTAGGTAACGCAAAACTTATCGCACTCTGATCATTGACCAATGTCACAGGAGCAAGATTGGTGAAATGATAACGCGAAATATCCTGTTCCATTTTAGAGGACAATCCATAGATAAAATCAGCCTCTCCGCTATTGACAGCGGCTAATGCCTCCTTAATGCCCGGATAGGACCGAATCTTCTCCGCAGATATGCCACTTGGAAATCGCTGACTTTCCACCAAAGCACCAACCAAACCCGGAGCGGGATAACTACAGGCTTTATTGCGTACTATGATATTGTTCGCACTCACATAAGAGGCTGAAAGCGCAAGCCCTAGCTGGGCCGCATCGTTCTCATCTCCCAAGAAAAAGCCTAAGATATCAGCTTTCCCTCGTTGTACCAGATGGACCGCATCACTATAATTCTTCGCATACACATACGAAAAATCCAAACCGGTAAAGTCCTTGATCTTATCCAATACATCCACCATGATACCGACATGGTTCTTCTGGGAGGTTTCTTTACAATAAAAGGGATACCAATTCTCCGGAACGGCTACCGTGATCGTTTTCCTTTTCTTGACATATTCCAAGTCCCGGTCACTAAATTGGACATTTACAAGTCGGGCAGGAAAGTTAGCGGCATAACGCTCTGCCGCAAAATTTGGATTAGCATCCAATATCCGTTCCAAAGCCATATTCAAACCATCCAATACTTCCTTATTACCCGGATTGGTTACGATATAATAGGGTTGAGAATTATAGGTAACGATTACCCGTAAAGAATCGTGATTGTGAATAATGCCACTCAACAGCAAGTCTATCTCTCCATTCATTAAATAAAAATATAATTCCCCGTCGTTCTTCTGTATATCTTTCAAGCTGTAATATCTTAATTTACAGTCTAATCCATTGATAGCCAAAAACTCCTTGAGGCGGCGAATATTTTCTTTCGCATTCTCATATACACCGATGGTTTTCCCGTTCATACTCTCCAAATTATAGCTATGGATAGTACGATCGTCAGAACGAGCAAGCAACAAAGAACGGCTATATCCCATATTGTAATCCGGATAAGCATAATATTTCTCTAAACCGGGTATATAATAGTTTCCACCCATCAATTCATACTGACCTGCGATAAATTCATTCAACACGGTTTGCCCATTCGTATCAATGTACTCGTATTCCCAACCGGTATATTTGGCAATCTCATTGAGATAGTCCACGAGCATACCATGATGACTACCGTCCTCCGCCGTCCAACTCATGCCTACCACCTGCGGAAAGGCAACCCGGAGCACACGTTTTTCACTTGTCCGTGCTAACGCAGACAAATGAAACGCCAGCATTATAAATACTAACAAACTTATAGTTATACCATGACCCACATATCTCAGAAGTAAGTTCATTATAATGTATATCTTTTATTATCGGCTTTCCCGATGATAACAACCCCTAGACCTCTCCGCAAAACAACGGTTTATTTAGGATAATGCCTATTCATTCTTGTGAACAAAGCTTTTGCGTACCCCAAAACAGAGTACGCAAATATACTACATTTTATATCACAGCGGATTATAAAATAATTGATTTTTAAGAGAAGATACTATAAAAACAGAAGGGACCGCCTCGAAGGTAAAACACCTCGAAGCAGTCCCTTTCCTAAATCCCAACAAACTTTTATCCCATCGAACTATTGATTACCTGTGTGGTTTTCTCAAAACTCTTCTTTAAGACCTCCTTTACATCCATGGTTTCCCAATATCCCTTATTAAAAAGCTCTACGGATAACCCACCCCGGAAACCGGAGTCGTATAGCAAAGGAAGTACCTTATTAAACGGGCAAATACCATCTCCCGGAAACACCCGATCCGAATCTCTCAACTCCGTACGAGGAGGCAACTCCGGATAATCGTTGATATGAAAAACCGGAAGGATCTTCCCATTTATCAAGCGTAAACTATCAAAACTATTTCCTCCTCTGTACAAATGGTAGAAATCCAATAAGACAGAAGCCCGCGAATGCCCGGAGGCGATCGCTATCGCCATGGTATCCGATAATTGATTCAGAACCCCGGCTCCCCATAGTTCCAATATCGGAGTGACACCCATCTCATCCCCTAAATCCAGTATCGCCCGATAGCGTTCGGAATACTCCGGCAACCGTGTACAATCCAGTTGAGTAACTCCTTGAGCAGGAGCGGCGATAAATTTACCGCCCAATCCCGCTACCATCTCCATATCATGCCGCATTTGGTTTAGCCCTTCCTTCCGTTTCGAAGGATCATCGGCAAACCACGAGGCAAAACCGATCATATTCTCCAATAAAAGTCCGGAACCTTCCAGCTGACGCCTGAGTGTCTCATAAGTTCCCCCTTGCTTTACGAACGCATCCACATCACGGGTCCATAACTCAATTCCCTCAAAACCAGCCTCGGCACATAAATCAATCTGTTTTTGAACAGGAAGTTTATAACCCGCTATCGTAGAGACATTGAGACAGACACGGAAAGGACGTTTCGAAGAGGATGCTTCGGGTGATGGCTCCTCTTTTTTCTTCGGAGCGCAAGAAGCCAAGCCTGCGAACGTACTGCCCAAAACCGCCAGACCGGTGGCCCGAAGCATATTACGTCTTGAAATCTTTTTCTCAAGCATAACACTCTCGTTTTAAATTAAACCTCCAAAGATTTACGGGCCTCCCGGTCCGGATCATTCCGAGCCTCACACGTATTATTCAAGATCATCACCTCTCCATTTTCTTCCGTGTATTTCGGCCAAACGGGTAACTCTCCTCCGTTCGGATCTCCTGTCCGCATGAAATTCAACAAAGCGCCAGACATCTTATCTGACAACGCACGAGGTACCTTACCTCCACCCGTATGAGTAAACATCCGATCCGTATTTTTAAACCAGAAACAGATATCCGAGCAATGGAACGCACGCATACGGTTATTAAACAAGGGCGGACACCAGCCAAACCAAGCTACATACACAGGCTGGCCTTGCTTTAATTTTGCGTTAGCCGCCTCAACCACTCGTTGACGGGAAGACAAAATCATCGCCCAAAGCTCCATCGGAGTCTTATCCGGGAAATTCTTGGCGAAAGCCTTCACGATCGATTCCGCTTTATCACCATATTGACTTCTCAGTTTCTCGATCACACCGTCTTGAGTGATTTTTTCCAAGGCCGCATCCGCCCTGTTCGGGTTCCATTCATGGAAAGTCGTACAGAATATCATCGGGACGACAGGAGACTCCAAATGGCTCTCACCGGAGTAGAATACACCGGCCGGAATATTCCGGTCATCAGCAACAGGGCCAAAAGTCCGTCTCATGCTAATCCCTTGATCTTCCCAGCACTTTTTACAAGCCCTATCCGCTATATCCAAATATTCCCGCCAAGGTATTCTTTGCAATTTATCCAGTTGGGAAGCGGTCAGCCCCGCTTCTCTCAAAATATATTCTCCCACCTTCCGGGTCATCACCTGATCGGAAGCTCCTACCGTAGATCCACTTAAAGCCACGGCTCTATGGACCAAACCTTTTGCCGCCGGCATAGCAGCTACCGTACAGACCTTAGAACCTCCTCCGGATTGTCCCATAACCGTTACGTTCCCGGGATCTCCACCGAAATTGGCGATATTATCATGTACCCATCGCAAGGCGGCAATAATATCTAACATCCCCACGTTTCCGGAATCCTTATACGTTTCTCCACCAACACCAGATAAGTCAGAGAAGCCAATCGGCCCCAACCGATGATTAATGGAACAGAATACGATATCTCCTTCCCGGCTTATATTCTCTCCATGATATCCATCCTGCTCGATCCCACTACCATTTGTAAAACCACCGCCATGCAGCCACACCAATACGGGACGTTTCTTACCATCCGCAATGCCCGGTGTCCATACATTTAAATATAAGCAATCCTCACTCACATCCCAGTAGTTCCAATGATCGGCAAAAGTTCCGTAATTATTGGGCCACCGGTTCTCCATACGTTGCGGCGCCGTATTCCCATAAAAAACCGCCGGTCTCACATCTGTCCACGGCTCTGGCTTTTGGGGAGGCATAAAGCGATTTTTTCCCGACGTATCAGCCCCATAAGGAACTCCCAAGAACGTATATACATGATTCAGCAGATATCCCTGCACCTTCCCATACTCTGTCTGGGCGATGGCGATATCGTCACCGATAAATAAAAACTGTCCATCCTCTCCTTCCTTGACGTTTTGTTTAAGGGAGGAATCCCCGGACGGGGCACATGAGGAAGCCGTTACCAAGCTTCCCATGCTTAAAGAGGCTGTGCCCAGTCCTAGGTTTTTCACGAATTGTCGTCTATCCATATGCATAAAAACACAACTATTAATATCCCGGATTCTGTTTCCAAGATTGGTTTTTCGTAATCTGATCGTATGGTATCGGGAATAAATCACGCGAATTATTATTCAAGGCTTCCTTAAATGTCCAGCTACCTTTAGCGAACTTATCCCAACGAACCAAGTCTTGACGACGCCAACCTTCCCACGCAAATTCACGGCCACGTTCATTGATCAACTCATCCAACGTTAATGTTTCCGGAGTATACACGGGCTGATTTGCCCTTTCACGTATTAACTGGAATGCAGGTTCCGCACATAAAGCTGATAAAGTAGCGGCATTACCACCTCTCAAAATAGCTTCAGCCTTCATATAATAGATATCGGCTAAACGATATAAAACAAAATCATTGTTCATATTACCAGTCATACCCAACTCATATTCATACTTCTGAATACGAGCGCCTTCCCAACGATAAGCGGCATTAATAGAAGATACCTCAATAGTCAATTCCAATTGTTTTCCCGGATTATCACCATCCTCAACAGGCTCTCCCGTGACCTTATCATAAATCAAACCGTAAATAAAAGTCGCCTTTTTCCGAGTATCGTCATCTTTATATAAAGCAAGGAAGTCCGGAGTAGCGCAACCTCCATTCCAACCGCCCACATTTATACCCCACATCTGGCGAGACTTGGGATGTCCGGAGAATTTATGGAAATGAAACTCGTAGTCTCCATTTGAATTGATACCATTTTGCATCGGTACCACGAAAATATTTTCTTTACAAGACTCATTCGCCACTTTAAATGGAGCGGAGAAATCAGATACGACCTCATAATATCCAGAGTTAATCACTTTATCGCAATACTCTATCACTTTATTCATATCGTCCTTATCGTAAGAAGAGGCCCCTTTGAACACCTTTGCGTTCAAATATAGTTTTGCCAACATCGTATAAGCCATCGATTTCGTACATCTTCCATAATTCTCGGCAGACGGAGCGTCATCCAAATATTCCATATTATCTAAGATACAATCTACGACTTTCTGATAAAGCTCAGGACGGCTTGTCTGAGGAGAAGCCGTGATTTCACTCTCATATGTATCGATATAAGGAACATTCCCAAATAAATCCAGTAAGATAGAATAATAGAAACATCTCAAGATGACAGTCTCCGCACGATATTTATTATAGATATCGACATCCATCTCCTCTTTATATGTATCCAAGTCGTAAACCACACGGTTACATGTCGTTATTCCAGAAAATACGGAAATCCACACATTATTCAATGCATCCAGATTGTATTGCCATTGATGACGATGGAAATCCTGCCATACCCCTCCGTCATACCAGTCATTACCCGGCGCACGAGTCGGAACAACACATTCATCCGAGGAAACAGTCTGCAACCCCCATACTCCCCAGTGATTCTGATAAGCCTGCAATTCCGCATAGGCAGCACCTACCGCTTGCGGAATCAAAGAAGGATCCGCATAAAAGTCATTTGATACCATTTGTCCCGTCGTATCTTCATCCATATCCGTACAAGAAGGAGCGATAACCAAGAAACAAATCATTGATACTATATATATTAAACTATATTTTTTCATAACCTTCGATATTTAGAGTATCCATTAAAACGTAACATTCAAACCAAGAATAAAAGAACGGCTAGCCGGATAATAACGAGTCCTCTCAATACCCATATTATCTAATCCTACCATATCAACCTCCGGGTCGATGCCCTTATAGCCAGTGATCGTAAACAAGTTCTGACCAGTCAAGTACAAACGTAAGTTTTGCATGAAACCTAATTTCTTCACCGGTACATTATAACCCAATGTGATATTGTCCAACTTCACAAAAGAACCATCCTCCAAATAATAACTAGAGGCTTGAGCCGCATCTTGCAACGGGATATCCATTACCGAAGCCAACATATTCTTCTCCTTTCCAGCCACATTCCGATTCTCCAATGCCATACGGCTTACATTATATACATCATTGCCTACGACAGCACGGAATGTAAACGATAAATCGAAGTCACGATATTTAAACTCGTTAGTCCATCCTGCTATAAAATCAGGTTGCGCATTACCTACGATCTCACGATCCTCATTATATGTAAAGTCACCACTACCATCAACATCCTTGAATTTCCATTTACCATCTTCCGTAAATCCCTCGAATACCGGCAAATAAAAATCACCGACCTTGCCACCCGGGACCAAACGAATCAATGGAGTCGAGTTCATACCTCCTAAATCACCATCCGACAAATAACCGGTCTCAATCCAGTCTGTTTGGAAAGTCTCATTACTTAATTTGTCCAATTTATTCGTATTGAATGAGAAGTTAATAGAACTAGTCCACGAGAAGTTTTTACTCTGCACTGGGGTTCCGGAAACAGAGAATTCCAGACCTTTACTTGTAGCATCACCCACATTCGCCAACATAGAAGAATATTGGTAAGGAGGAGTCGGGACCTTATATTTATACAACAAATCTGAAACCTTACGGGTATATAAATCAACGGTCACGTTCAAGCGGTTATTCAACGCTGCAAAATCAACACCTAGATTCCATTCGCCTTTCCGCTCCCATTTCAAATCCGGATTCTGGTTCTGTGTCGGCCCATAAGCATTGATCCATTGTTTAGAAGAATGATCATAAAAACGGCCTACCACTCCCATCATTGGCAAAGACAAATAATTATCTGAAGGCATATTTCCTGTCACGCCATATCCCAAGCGCAATTTCAAATCGTTAATCCAGCTAGCGCTTTCCATAAAAGCCTCATTACCGATAGACCAACCGACACTTACCGCAGGGAAAGTTCCCCATTTATAATCCGCACCTAAACGAGTAGAACCCTCACGTCGTACAGACGCTGATAACAAGTAACGATTTCCCCAGTTATAATTTACACGGCCGAAGAACGAAACCAAATTATCTTGAGAAACCGAACCATCCATCATGCTTTGGCTAGGGTTATTAATCAAGTTACTACCCGCACCCAAATTATAGTAAGAATATACATCCGAATCAAAATTCGAGTTGTTCATGCTAAATGACTCCCGATAGTTATGCTCATAGGTATACCCACCTAATACCACCAAATGATGTTCTCCAAAAGATTTTACATAGTCGATCGTCGTCTCCAGTGTTTTATTAAAACGAGTATTAAAACTCCGAGACGCTGACCCGAAACTAGAAGTGTTAAATACCTCTCGTGAGGTATAAGTACCTTTATTTATATCAGAGTATTTCAATGAGCCAAAAACTTGCGCACGAAGTCCTTCCAAAATATTCCAAGTTACACGAGCAGACCCTTGGAAAAGTCCGCCTTTTGTACGACGGTCACGCTGCATAATATAAGCCACCGGATTTGAATATCCTTGAATATCCAGCGCATAATACCCTCCGGCATCTATCGTTCCCGTCTCGTCGTATACGGGTGCCGTAGGATTATAATAATACGCATGCTTAAAAGCGGAATAATCATCATAGCTGGAATTCTCACCTTCCCGGTCAAAACGACGATAAGTAGCGTCGTATGCTATTTGAATCTTTTTATCGAATAAATTCTGATTAGCGGAAAAACGAGCGATCATCTCATTGAACCCAGACTTAAGAGCGATACCTTGGTTATTTCGATAAGATACAGAAGCCCGGTAATTAAAATCGGTCGTACCTCCTGTCAATGCCAAGTTATGCGAATGAGAGAACGGAGTTCGGGTAATCTCATCCATCCAATTCGTATCATATCCCCGGTCGTTTCCCCCATTTGCCAAAAACTGGTCACGATCCATGACTTCCAATTGATTGGCTATGGAAGAGATAGACATATATCCATTGTAGGTAACGCTCATCTTCCCGGCAGAACCTCGTTTTGTCGTAACCAAGATAACGCCATTCGTTCCACGGGTTCCATATATCGCCGCCGCTGAACCATCCTTCAATACATCGATACTTTCAATATCATCTTGTGGGATAGCGGATAAATCCCCTTGAGGAATACCATCAATGACGATCAACGGAGAAGTATTACCGGTTAAGGATGAAGTTCCGCGTAATTGGAACTTATACTCTCCATTCGGGTCGCCGGCATTTGGTTTGGATATATTCAAACCTGCCACTTTACCTTGCAACATTCCCATTGGGTCAGACTGTACGCCCTTGATCAAGTCTCCCTCTTTCAAGCCTGCTACAGAGCCGGTCAATTCTTTCTTTTTCTGAGAGCCATATCCCACGGCTACCACTTCTTGAAGTCCGATACTTTCTTCCTCCAAGCTCACATTTATCGTGTTCTTTCCATTTACCGGAATCTCTGCGGTCTTATATCCAATATAAGAAACGATCAATACGGCATTTGATGATACATTCGAGATCTGATACATACCGCTTATATCAGAAATCGTACCGTTAGTCGTTCCTTTCACCGCTACATTGGCGCCAATGATCGGTTCGCCTGTCATAGATTCCTTTACAACTCCTTTTACTGTAATCGTTTGCGCCATCATGGGAAAGAATAACGCCAAACTAACGATCAAAAACAGGACCTTTCGAAGCCATACTTTCTTTTTTTGATTTTCCATAACTCATTCATTTAAAGTTGACATTGTTTTTACAAAAAACGACCGGAGATCTCAATGTGCTGTAATTCAATTCGTATGGTAATGGTTATATATAATAGAGTATTAAAATCCACCGGTCGTTGTTTTTAAGCATTCAATCGCATTAAACTTTCGGGAATTGCCACGGGCTTCTATAGCTCCGCTTCAAATACGCGTCCGCTTTCGGATTATCCACAAACTTACGAGCTTGCGGATCATACACAACACGAGTTCCCGTCAAATATGAGATATTGGCCATATGCGCCAGGATCGTCGCGAAAGCCCCTTTCTCGATCGGGCTGTTCGTCTCAATCGATTTATTCAATATACACTTACACCAATTCGTCGCATGCGCCTCAACACCGCCATCCTCGAACTTCCCGACAAGCTGGGAACGGTCAGTTAACAACTCACCCTCCCGGTTCTTCTCTGGAATCAATTCATAGCCTTCTCGATTACATACCAAGGTGGCTTTACTTCCTACCCAAGCTACTCCTTGATTCCGATTATACAGGTGAGCAACCTGTTGTGCCCACTCTATATGGAAATTCTTATATTGGAAAATCGTTGTCTGGCAGCTGGGAGTCTCATTGAAAGAGGTAGGATCTTTATAAGCCGTAGAGAATACCGCCTCCGGATATTCACGGTCACACAATCCTAACGCTTTCAATCCATCGAACGCAGAGTCTATCCAATGCACTCCCCAGTCGGTTTGCTGGCCGCCTCCATAATCCCAAAAGCCGCGCCATCCACGGAAACGATAATTATTAAATGGGCGCTCGGGAGCCGGACCCAACCACATATTGTAATCCAATGTAGAAGGAACCGGAGAATCCGCAACTGCCGGACGTGGATCCGTCGATTGGCAAAGCCATATCTGAACTTTATAAACATCCCCCAACACACCGGATTTCAATATCTCATTAGCCGCCAAGAAATAGCGTTGGCTGGTCTGCCATAAGCCTGTTGTCACCACCCCTTTATATTTCTTTTGGAAATCCATCATCGAATGGCATTCCGGAATCGAATTAGCAACCGGCTTTTCCACATAGATCGCCTTGCCCGCTTTTAATGCCTCTGCGAAGATGTAGGCATGCCAATGGTCCGGTGTTGCGATAATGACCCCGTCGATATCCTTATTTGCCAAGACTTCCCGGAAGTCACTATATGCCTTGATCGAGGTCGTTTGATTCGGAAAGTCTTTTTTGAAACGTGCGATCTGCTCATCAAGTCTCACTTTGTTCACGTCGCACATGCCCACACAATGTACCCACGGATTATCAGTCAAAGCACCTTGCAAATCTCGGCATCCCATGCCGACACCTATTACTGCGATATTCACCCGCCCTTTTATAGTCTCTTCCTTATGAGAGACGGTAGGAGCTGCCGATGCCAAAAGAGGTGAAATACCTAAGCCGGCGGCCAACATCGTCGAGTTCTTTAAAAAATTCCTACGTGTAGTCATAAATCATTTTTTTAAGGTTATACAATCTATAAATTTCGAATCCATATATTACGGAAAGCCACTTCCACTCCATGATCCTGTAAGCTTAATGGCAGACGGCCATGCGCTACATATTTAGGTAAACCGGTATATGGGGTCGTTCCTTTCAGTATATAATTATTCTGTACCACGACTCCGTTCAATACCACAGTGATCATAGCGGGAGATTCCAATTCGTCGTTTGTCCCGAAACGGGGAGCTTTCCAATAAATATCATAAACCTGCCACTCATTTGTCTTCGTGAAAGCATTTACCAACGGTGCGCTTTGCTTATAAATACTGCCGACCCAGCCATTCACATACGTAGGATTATCCTCACAATCCAAAACCTGCACCTCATAACGGCTTTGTAACATAATGCCACTATTTCCTTTCATCTGTAATGTATTATCCTTTCCCGGTGTAGGGGTCTTGAACTCGATATGTAACTGGCAATCTCCAAAATAATCTTTTGTCCGGATCGATCCGGTCCCGGAAGCCACAATCATCGCCCCATCCTTTACGGTCCATTTAGCGGGACCTCCATCTTTTCCCGCAGATTCCCACATAGAAAGATCTTTTCCATCAAACAGGATGATCGCATCGGAAGGAGCACCAGTTCCGACACCCGGCTTTACCTTAGGAGGAACCGGATAATACCATTCAGTACTCTCAGGTTTCCATCTTTCCGGTGGTCTTTGTTGTTGATTACTTTGTTGGGCACTCATAAAAAACGCTCCACATAAAAGACTGATAAGAACAATCATTTTTTTCATGCTACATAGTATTAAATTAATGTTTCTGTTTTCGCTCTATGAACAAGCAGTAGCAAATGTATCACGGATATGAAGAATCCTCTTTTTCTATTTTATCAAAATCGTTTCCGATTGTCGCATAATACAAGTTCCAGCCTGTCCCCCCCCGGTCATTGAGAAAATCGTATCAAGAATGAGACAATTTTACATGGCGAAGTAAGCCATACCCTTCCGTCATATTCCGTCTTCTCTCCCGGATTTCTTCCAAGGTTTGTAAATTCCCGATAGAAGGCATCTCATTTTGTCTAGCGTTATCCAAGAATTTCCACGCATACTCGGAAGCGATAGCGGAATCGCGCATCAGTGGTAGGCGGGAATGAAAAACTCCGGTCCGTACGGAATCCGCGAACAAATCACATAGCGTACTTATATTTTTCCCTCCATAGGGCTTCTCGATCCGGTGTGTTTCATTAACACCTCTCAACTCCACGACCGCAGTCTTAAAATCATGACTCATCCGGGCGATTCCTTTCGTTCCTATTACATCTATGTAAGAGTTATGCGTTTGGTCTTTCGATAATTGTCCATACACATGCCCTTGTGTTATATCAAATACCACCCCGTTCTCAAATGTCCCATGACATTGCAACCACCAAGGTTCGGGATAATCCCACATCCGGATCGCCTGCGCATGCCATGTCTTATACTCGCATCCGGCATACCACCGGGAAATGTCCACATAATGCATTCCGCAATCATGAAAAGACGGACCTTCATACTCATGACCTTCACCCGGAGCCAACCCCGGAGTCATATGGCAAATGCGAATGATCGCCAAATCTCCGATCTCTCCTCTCCGGATAAATTCTTTAATCGTATTATGGTACCAAGAATTACGCAAATACAAATTAACGGTCGAGAACAAACTTGAGTTTTCCACGCATTTCACGACCTCCCATTCATGCTCGATCGTATCTGCGACCGGTTTCTCTGAGATGACATGTTTGCCAAATGCCATTGCCTTCTTAATTTGCCTCAACCGGGAATCCGCCAATGTAAATAAACCGACCACTTGTACTTCCGGGTCCTCGAATACAACTTGCTCATCCGCTACGATTCGGGATGTCGGCGACTTCCTCCTTGCCAAATCTCGTGCCTCTGGGTCCGTATCGCAGATGTAAAGTACCTCCCATTGATCGCTCTTCCGCATCTCCTCCAAATAAAATCCACCCATGCGACCAAAGCCTATTATACCTACTTTTACTTTTTGATTCATATTCTATCTTTTAAAGATTCACACTGTTTTTGCCAAAATTAAAGCCCCTTGAGTCAAACAGTATTGCACTTTTCTCTCAAAATTATTACCTATCGTCTCAACAAACAGTCTTACAAGGAACGGCTTTTAAAGCCAAAAACCGAAGTCTGGACATTGAAACAAAATGAAAAACAATGATACGATACTGCTATGGAAAGTCTAGGAAAAGGCTTTATATTGCGCATGAAATACAAGGGAGATCTATGAAAAAAAACTTGATGAATTATTTATACGTCCTATTATTTGTAGTAACCGCAATAGAAGTCAACGCCCGGTCATACTACTTTAAATCCTATGAGGTAGAAGATGGATTAAGCAATAATAACGTGACATGTTGTGTCCAAGATCATTATGGCTTTATGTGGTTTGGAACACGGGACGGGCTCAATCGATTTGACGGGAACAAATTCCATATCATAAAAAATCAAACCAAACAGAGAGGAACTTTAATAAGTAGCTGGATTACCGACTTGGCGATAAGCCCTTCCGGTGAACTCTGGGTGGGTACTAATATGGGAGTACAAAAATACGATTACCAAACCGATACTTTTTCCTTGATAAAGTTCACGAAAGGAATCGGCTGTACCTATCTGGAATTTGATCACCGAGGGAATCTGTGGATGCTGTTATCCGGCTTTTCCCTTATTAAATATAATGAGCAATCCGAGCTACACCAAAACTACCTGTATAAGGATAGTGATCCGATCACCTCTTTCTATATCACCCCCCAAGATCAGATATGGGCCACCACGCTAAACGGTAATGTCGTTCTCTTAGACCCGACCGATAACAAATTCATCCCTCTAAATATCCATAACGGTAGTGACACCCTACATATAGATAATATGACGACTCTATGGGCATCCCCGTCCGATAATACATTACTGATAGGTACAAGCGATAACGGAGTCAAACAAGTCAATATACAAACAGGTGTTTGCCGAAATGTTCTTACCCGGCAAAAGAACAGCCCCCTCTATACCCGGGATATTTTCCAAGTGACAAACGACGAGGTATGGATCGCCACCTACAACGGTATCTATATCTACCAAATCCCCTCAAACAAGACCTTTCACATTGAGCAAGACAAATGCGATCCATATTCACTATCCAACAACGCTACCAAACAGTTTTGCAAGGACCGGGAAGGTGGCTTATGGATCTGTACGGATAATGGGGGCATTAATTACCTTCCTCCTTATCTCAAATTCAAGAAAGACTACAATATACCCGGGAAAAAAACAATTAACGGTGATATTATCCATGATATTTGCCAAGACGCTAACCATAATATATGGATAGGAACCGAAGACGCTGGTCTCAATAAACTCGACATCCGTACGCAAACCTATAAGAACTTCCAAGATAAAGACGGTCTTTCCCAAAGCTGTATCCACGGGCTTACCGTGATTGGAGACTATCTATGGATCGGGACACACGCTAACGGGGTAGACGTGATGGATATCCGTACGGAGAAAATCATCAAGCATTATACGATCGCCCCGAATCCTTACGCCTCCCAAAACGATATCATCGTATATCTCTATAAAACCCGGAAAAATAACTTGCTCATAGCTACGGCATCCGGCATGTATCAATATAATCCGGAGAAAGATATTTTCGAGCCTCTCGATCAATTCCCCGGTAATTGCAGGATACAAACGATCTTCGAGGATCACGAAGGGGTTATATGGGCCGGAACATTCAATACCGGATTATATTATTTCGACCCAATCCGGCAAAAACACGGCGAATTTAAATTGGATTCCATAAACACGAACGCCAACCGGACGATCAATCACATCCATGAGGATACTAAAAACAATCTATGGTTCGCTACCGGAAACGGAGTGAAAATGTACGACCGGAATTTAAAGAGTACGACAAGATACACGACTCAAGACGGCCTACCCAGTAACGTCATTTACCGGATCGAGGAAGACCCTAAAGGCCACATGTGGATCAGTACCACAAATGGCCTAGCCGTACTTAACCCGGTCAATCAAGAGATCAAGGTGTTCAAAAAAGAACATGGGCTCCTGTCCAATCAATTCAACTATAACTCTTCTTTAAAAGCTAAAGACGGCAAACTATATTTCGGGACCTTGAAAGGCTTGGTCTGGTTCCACCCCGATAATATCCAACAGTTCTCTATTCAACCGAAGATTTATATGACACAAATCAATTATTCGGACCCCGACCATAATCTATTGAGGCAAAAAGACATAACTTTTAAAAAAGGGATCACCTTAGAACATAATCAGTCCACATTCTACATCGACTACACATCATTAAGCTACCAAGCTCCCAACCTCACCCAATACGCCTATTGCATGGAAGGGTTAAGTTCCAAATGGTATCATGTGGTGGGCGAGAACCGGGTTTATTTCACAAAACTACCGCCCGGTAATTATACGTTCAAGGTGAAGGCGGCGAACCTGTCCGGTATTTGGAATGATGAGCCGGCGATGTTCCAGATTACGATCCTTCCCCCATGGTGGCTCTCTACCAAGGCGTTAATCCTATATGGGATTATCGCTATCGGATGCGTAGTGTTGCTGATCTTTATCATTTCCCGGCATAATAAGGCCAATATACAGCAGAAAATACAGGAGTTCGAGAATGAAAAGGAGAAGGAGCTTTATCAAGCTAAGATTGATTTCTTCATCAATATCGCTCATGAGATACGTACGCCCCTAACTTTAATTAAAAGTCCTCTGGAGAAAGTAACACGGGACATCAAGCTATCTCCCAGCGCAAAGAATTATCTGACAATTGTGGATAAAAACGCAAACCGGCTACTGGATCTGGTGAATCAACTACTGGATTTCAGGAAGACGGAAATCGAGGGATATAAACTAAACTTCATACATACGGACATCATTGCATTGATGCAAGAGACCTTTGAGCGTTTCCACGACACGGCGGAGCAGGAGGCATTGCAAATGATTATCGAGTGTAACGTGAAATCTTTCTACGCCTTTATCGATAAGGAAGCTTGCACGAAGATACTCAGCAACCTCCTATCGAACGCTATTAAATACGCAAGAAGCAAGATCATCGTTCGGTTCGAGGCGCAAGATGGCGAGCGATTCACGATCGATATCATGAACGATGGAAAGCCCATCTCGGAGGAGATAAAAGAAAAGATCTTCGAGCCTTTCTACCGGGATGACTCCTCTATCCATAAATCCGGGACCGGGCTCGGACTACCCTTGGCCCGTTCTTTAGCGGAGATGCACGAGGGATCGTTGACGTTGGAGGAATCTCCGGCCGGGCTTATCATCTTTAGATTACGTTTGCCGGTGAACCAACCGAACTCATTAAAACTAGAGGAAGAGAAAGCAGAGGTCCTGACCAACCCTGCCAGCGAGCGGAAATATGTCACCCAAGAATCCCGCCCGACGGTTCTCGTGGTGGAAGATAACACCGAAATGCTCCATTTCATCGGTCAAGAGATCAATGTCCATTACAATGTTGTCACCGCCGGTAATGGCGAGGAGGCGATTGCCCGTCTTCAGGAATATGGCATCCAATTAATCATCAGCGATATCATGATGCCTGTCATGGATGGTTTCACCTTATTGAAAAAGATAAAGACTAATCTGGAGTTCAGCCATATCCCGATCATCCTCTTGACGGCTAAGAACACCTTACAATCTCGCATGGAAGGGCTTGAGCTGGGGGCGGACGCTTACATCGACAAACCTTTCTCCATGGATCTATTGCTTACCCAAGTGACGAACCTGCTGAACAACCGGAGCAATATGCGTGCCTATTATTTCAACTCGCCGATTGCCAATATCAAATCCATGGCTTACACGAAGGCGGACGAGAAGTTCTTGAAGAAACTGAACGATATCATCGACAGCCATATAAACGACGTGAACCTAGACGTGGACATGATAGCGGACTTGATGAATCTAAGCCGTCCGACCCTTTACCGTAAAATCAACGGCCTATCGAACGTAACGCCCAACGAGTTGATCAAGATCAGCCGGCTAAAGAAAGCCGCCGAGTTGATCCTTCAAGGCGATATGAGAATTTACGAGATCGCCGAGGCGGTTGGTTTCAACTCGCAATCCTATTTCAGCCGGGCCTTCTCCAAGCAATTCAACATGAGCCCCTCGCAATACGCGAAAGAAAATAATATCGAATTGAAATAGCCCGCTAGGAAGAATAGGTCTGGAACCAGCGGGTTACCTTCTCGCTATACGTCTTGGAGATCGGGATATCGGGTACTTTCTCGATCCCCAGCTCCAAATAAACGCCCTCCTTCTCCCTGCGGATCACCTTCACTTGGTCGAAATTTACCATGAAAGAACGATGGCAACGGAGCACATTCGTATCAGCGAGGCTTTCCTCGATCGCCTTCAAGGAGTTGCGAAGCATAAACTTCGTGAGCTGCCCCTTATTCAGATACCAGATACAAACGTAATTATCCGCCGATTCAAGGTACAGCAGGTTACTTCGCTTCACGGAAAGGCGCAACTCGTTCTTCTCGTCATAGAAAGAGAAAACGCTTTGCCGAACCGCCGCTTCCGTCTGGTTCTCCTCCAACAATCGCAATTGTCGCTCTTTCTCTTTATAAGAGAAATACAGGTGCAGCACGGAATAAGGGAGCAATAAAACCAGACTGGTATTCACCGCCGAATCGTTAAAAACTTCCATATATTCTCGTTCCGGATTCAGTACCAACGTATAAATCGTATAGAAAAGCGACATGAAGAATATCTCCAGCACGATCCAGATCGCATAGGTCCGGACCGTGATAGCATGCCGCTTCCCCCAATGGAACAGAATAATACGGCTCAAGACAACCACCAATACTCCCGTCAAGATAATCAAGCTGGAGAATACGAAGAACTTAAACTCCGAGACCTTGTACCAAGAGGTGGAGCTAAACGGCTTGTAGATGTTGATAAACACCAACGCAAACAAGGCCGTCCACAAAATCAGCCTCACGATATTCTGTTTACCGTATATGTAACTTGGTATTTTTTGATCCCACATTCCCATCTTTTTGCCTCTATTTTGGAACAAATGTAATCATTTTCCCAGACGAAATTCACCCCTCTATAAAAGATTTCACCCCTAAATAACACTTTATGTCCCCAACAAAGCCCGTTTAAACCATTTATTTTGAAGAGATGTTTTTCTATTGTTTGTTTGCAGTAAAAAATCAGAGGATTATGGATATTTCACTTCGTACTAAGCAACTGAACAGTCTTTTCTCTTATGACAAAAAGACTGAATTGGAAGAGAGCCATCTGGAGATCATCCCGTTTCGCTTCACCCAGACCCGTGGCGCCAGCGAGATCGACGAGTTCCAGAAGGGACTTACCCCCACCGGATTCTGTCCGATGACCGACGATCGTATCCAAGAGAACAAATCTTTCTCGTATGCCATATTCACGCCCTCGGGACGTAAAAAGAATAATGAGGCGATTATCCTGTTGCATGGCCTGAACGAGCGGACTTGGGAAAAATACCTCACATGGGCGGAATACCTCACCCATACGACCGGTAAGCCGGTCATCCTGTTCCCGATCGCTTTCCATATGAACCGTACCCCGGGATTATGGGCCAATCCCCGTGCGATCCTCCCTTGGGTAAGCAAACGCAAGGAGGAGGTAGCGAACGTGACGAACTCCACCTTCGCCAACGTAGCCCTCAGCAGCCGGCTATCCCAAAACCCGTTACGCTTTTACGCCTCGGGCAGAGAGTCCGTTTATAATATGTGGCAATTGGTTCATGAGATCAAGAACGGCGAGCATCCTTTGTTCAAGGAAGATACGTCCATCAACTTATTCGCTTATTCCATCGGGGCGTTACTCTCGCAGGTCTTGTTATTAGCGAATCCGGACAAGATGTTTACGGACACCCGTTTATTCATGTTTTGCGGTGGCTCCATCTTCAGTGAGATGGATGGCAACGCCCGTGATATCATGGACAAGGAGGCGTTCGCCAAGGTACGCCATTACTTCCGGCATGATTTCTTGGAGAACCGTACGCTTCCCACCTCGTTCAAGAATGATTTTCTGGAGCAAGCCTTTAAGGCCATGGTACGTGAGGATGTGTTACGAGATTACCGGGAGTCGTTCTTCCAACGGGCTTGCGATCGTATTCGGGCGATCTCATTGAAAAAAGATATCGTTATGCCTACTGGCGGGGTGATCAAGGCTTTAGGAAAAGCGTCCGGCAAGATATTGGAAGAGCTGGATTTCCCGTTCGCTTACTCCCATCAAATCCCCTTCCCGACACACTCCCGTATCGATCCGGGCCTGATCAACCAAGCCTTTCATTCCATATTCACGAGGGCGGCGGCGTTTCTCTAAAGGGACATCACCGCATTTAAGGCAAGCTCAACAGACAACGTTGCCAGCCTCTCAGCTGGCAAGCATATTGTCTGTCTTCGGCTATCCCCCTTCACCTCTGTACGTGCCCCATATTTATTTTATGAATACGATGCAAAAGAACAGAGAAATAAGAAGGTCCGCAAATCCGTAACGTTAGTATCCACTAGTCCCCGAATAGTATTTACTTCTTTCATCGATAGAAATTTAATTCCGGCTACCCGACATGAACATATCCTTCGTATATTTGTTGAAAATTAAAATCAAGAAGATATGGGAACAGAGAATACAGGAACAAGCCAACGAGTGCATCACGGGCATAACATCGCCTCCGCCCGTAGGATGAAAGGTTTAGTGCAAAAAACTTTAGCGGATCTATTGGGTATGTCCCAACAACGATTATCCCAAATCGAAAGCACCAAAATCGTAAGCGATGAGATCCTGCAAAAAGTAGCGGAGATCACAGGCGTATCGCTCGAAGATCTGAAAACGATGGAGGAGCCGATGAGTATCTATATTGAGAATAATAGCACCAACACGATTGAAAAAGGGGCGAATGTTGGTAGTGTCAATTCTTCCTATGATGAAAACGATAACGACTTTGAGACAACCTATCACGTTAACCCAATCGACAAAATCACCGAACTCTATGAGCGTCTACTTAAAGCCGATCAAGAAAAGATCAAGGAACTGGAGCAACGCATCGCCGAGTTAGAGGGAAACGCCTCCAAGTCCTAACCTACCAACAACAATATATAAAACATTCTTAGCTTTTAGCCGTCCGTATCCATCGCATGATAAGCGTTTCAGCTAAGGGCTTTCATTATACATCTTATTACCATGGAAGAAAAACTCGATTTCGCGAATGTGCCTTCTCGATACTCATTATGCTTGAACCGCCAGTGCCCGAACGCCGCCACCTGCCTTAGGCAAATAGCGGAGGTAAGCGCTCCAGACGACGTTGAGTGCTGGACTATCATCAGCCCCAAACGCTTGGCAAGCCTCACGGGGGATTGCCCTTACTACCGTTCCAATAAAAAGACCCGTTATGCGATGGGGTTCATAAACATCCTAGATAGTCTTCCCTACAAGCAGATGCAAGAGGTCAGCAAGTATCTGATCTCTCATTTCGGCCAAAGCACTTATTACCGTGCCCGCAAGGGAACCCGTCCGCTCTTACCAACCGAGCAACAATTCGTTCTCGAAACACTAAAAAGATGCAAAGCAGACAGTTCTCAAGAATTCGATGCCTACTATGAGGACTACGACTGGGAGTAATTCATTTTTTCACCGTGATGAAAATGTATTTCCACCGTGATGAAAAAGGTTTTTCACCGTGATGAAAACGTTTTTTCTCCACGGTGAAAAAAGATCTTCATGCAACATCACGTCAAGCCCGATCACCGACACTTTTTTAAGGTTTGACGAACCCGATCGGATTACGAGGTTTATCCGACAGTTTCTTTTGTGTTTGCAATTCCGCCAGAGTCTGGTTGATTAGCTCTAGCTGCATACGGGTATCATCATTTATATCATTATAATCGGCAAAGACTTCTTCAATATATACTTTCAGTTCTTTTACTTCTTGCTGAAGCTCGGTGAATTTATCTGTCGGAGGATTAATAATCATTTGTCGGACGGCAATAAACGCACGGATTATCTGTATGTTGATCTCTATAGCAATGTCACTATTCAACACAGAAGAAAGTTGGGCAACGCCATGCTCCGTAAAAGCGAAAGGCATGTAGCGAGTTCCTCCCCGACTCTTTGAGGTCGCAAATTGCGTCCTCAAAGAAGCATATTCTTCTTTCGTCAGTTCAAACATAAAATCGCAAGGGAAACGTTTTGTATTACGCCTAACAGCTTCTTTAAGTCGCTTTGTCTCGGTTCCGTACATCTCAGCCAAATCAAAATCAAGCATCACCTTCTGGCCCCTGATCTCGTATATCTTACTCTGTATTACCTGTAATTGATCCTGTCTTTTTATCATGTTAATATTCGGTTAAGATTTAATGAAACAAAAAATCGCTAAACAACCTTTATCCAGTTATTTAGCGATCATCCATCGTGGTCCCACTTGGAGTTGTAAAAGTGAATCGTGTTGAATTTGCTTGAATCTCAACATTCAATTCGTGCGTTTGTTATATGACTATATATTAGATGATTAGTAAAACAATGGGCTTTGAATATTTGCGTCTCCCATATCAAGGAGGCGCAAGTAGAAGCAGAAGATGTGGACAAAATGTGGACAGAAATTTTGGTAGGTGGACAAATTTTCGTAAATTTGTACCTGTAATCTAAACCTCTCTCAATATGGCAACTATAACAAGGTCTCTTTCCTCTAAGGTTAATGGCAACGGCGAGTCTGAAATCATGCTCCGCCTGTCAGTGTCGCGCGACTTGCGCCTAAGACTCAAAAGTGGCATCTTCGTTGACCCGTCCCGATTCCGGGATGGCAAATTCGTAATGCCGAGAGCAGACCGCAAGACGCTTGCAAATTTACAAACAATCAGCGATAATCTCGTATCATTGGAGAGTCGATTGGTGTCTCTGTGTGTAAATACTCCTCAGAATCTTTTGTCAAAGGAATTTTTCGAGGATGCAATCATGCGTCATAATCATCCTGAATTGTTCGATACAACGCCTGTCAGCCGTAATTTCTTTGACACATTCAACGAGTATCTTGATACGACACAGGACGGCACCAAGTTATCAAGCCATTATAGGGTATTGGCTCGTTTGCTTGAAAGGTATGAGAAGTATAAGCAGAAATCGACGCGTCAGAAATTCACTCTTAAACTTGAAGAGTTCACCGGCGAAATGGTAGATGCGTTCAAGCAGTTTGTGATTGATGAGCCAAAGATATATGAGAAATATCCCTCCATATATAAGGATGTTTCGGAAGTCGTGAAATCAAAGCGTAAGCCGCGCAAGCCGGAACAGCGTGGACACAATGCTGTCATAGCAATCATGAAAAGGCTTCGGGCTTTCTTCAACTGGTGTGTCAAACGAGGTTACATTACCCGTACTCCGTTTGCGTCCTGCTCAAGCATAGGTGCTGAGAAATACGGTACGCCTTACTACATCACTATGGAGGAACGAGATATTATTGCCGACTTTGATTTCGCGGGTAAAGCTGCTTTGTCGGTTCAGCGCGACATATTTGTTTTTCAGTGCCTAATCGGTTGTAGAGTATCAGACTTGATTGAAATGACCCCTGACAGCATAATCAATGGAGCCGTGGAATATATGCCTAATAAGACGAAGGGGGAACGCCCCGAGGTTATTCGCGTCCCCTTGAATACACGAGCATTGGCATTAGTGGAGAAGTACAAGGGAGTCGATAAAAAGGGAAGACTATTCCCATATATCAGCACCCAGAAATACAATGACGCAATCAAGAGCATTTTTACGGCTTGTGGCATAACACGCATTGTTACGGTGCTTAATCCCAAAACCGGAGAGGAGGAACGTCGTCCGATAAATGAAATAGCCAGCAGCCACATGGCGCGTCGTACATTTGTCGGCAATCTCTACAAGAAGGTCAAGGATCCCAGTCTTGTGGGTGCATTGTCCGGGCATAAGGAGGGAAGCAAGGCTTTCGCCCGCTACCGCGAGATTGACGAAGACATCAAAAAAGAACTTGTCGAACTGTTGGATTAGTCTGATTTGCCATATTTTATATCCTCAGTATCAGAATATTTTTGTAATTTTGTAATCAATATTACGACAGTAGAGTAAATTCATGAGCAAACTGATTAAGACCGATGCCGAATACTCCCGGTGGATACAGGAGCTAAAAGAAAGATACCGCCGTAGCCAGATTAAGGCCGCGACGCAGGTGAACCGGGAGATGCTGCGCTTCTACTGGTCGCTCGGTCGTGACATTGTGGCTCGTGATGCTGAGAATGTCTATGGTAGCGGATTCTATCGAAATCTCAGTCAGGATTTGAAGGCTGCCATACCGGAAGCCGAGGGTTTTTCTCGGCAGAACCTGCAATACATGAAGAAGATGTATCTTCTTTATGGTGAACTGACTACAAATTGCCAACAAGCTGTTGGCAATTCTGAAGCTGAGATGTGCCAACAAGCTGTTGGCATATCTCAGGGCATTAATGACGATATTATCTTTTCTGTTCCATGGGGGCATCATTGCACCCTGATAGATAAGTATTTTGAGACTGGAGAACGAGAAACAGCATTATTCTACGCACATAAAGTGGTTGAAGGGGGTTGGTCACGTAATGTGTTGAAATCATTTATCGACACGAGTCTGCATCTGCGTCAAGGAAAAGCATTGACAAGTTTCTCCCGCTTGTTGCCCGCTCCCGACAGCGATCTTGCACAGGAACTGACAAAAGACCCATATATTTTCGACTTTACCGAAATGACCGAGCCATACAAAGAACGCGAACTAAAGAAAGCTTTGATGGCGAATATATCCCGCTTTCTTCTTGAACTCGGTTCCGGATTTGCTTATGTCGGAGAAGAGTATCGTCTTAAAGTCGGGCATACAGAGCAATTCATTGATTTACTGTTTTATAATGTGAAATTACACGCCTATTGTGTTATTGAGGTCAAGACAGGTACATTCGGTGCCGGCGACATTGGTCAACTCGGAACATACATGACGGCGGTAAATCACATCCTTAAAACAGAGCAGGACAATCCCACTATCGGACTTCTGATATGCAAGGATAAAGACAATGTGCTTGCCCAGTATGCCCTTGAATCATCATCGCAACCTATCGGTGTCGCGGAGTTCCAACTGACAAAGTTTATCCCCGACGAGTTCAAGAGTTCCCTGCCATCAATAGAGGAGATCGAATTAGAACTGAAATAACCTGCATTTTCTGCATTATCCGCATTTTCAGATGAAAACAACAAACGATTTCTTCATACCTGATAATGAGGTCAAGCTCCCGGAGGAGCTTGATTACAGCCGGGTGGATGAATATATCCGCTCGGCAGAGGCGTTTTCTCGCTCCACATATCAGAGCGTCTATATCATCGACTATTTCAAGCAGAATTTCCTGTATGTGTCGCCCAATCCGATGTTCCTATGCGGATTGACACCCGAGCAGATGATGAAACTGGGCTATCGTTTCTATCTGGAATATGTGCCAGAAGATGAACAGCAGTTTTTAATTGATCTGAACGAGGCAGGATTTTCATTTCACAATACAATTCCGGTCGAAGAACGCAAGGACTGGTATATCTCATACGACTTTAACATACTTAACGGAGGCAGGAAGATTCTCGTTAATCATAAACTCACCCCTCTTGTATTGACTTCCGATGGTCGTATATGGCTTGCGCTTTGCGTGGTATCGGCATCTACCCACACATCGCCCGGTCATGTTGAGATGCACCGTGTCGGCACTCCGGATTATTTTGAATACAACCGAAACACACGACGATGGGACAAGCGGCAGATGCCGACTCTTACCGATGGTGAGAAGGCGGTGCTCACTCTGTCGATTCAGGGCTACACCATGTCGGAGATTGCCGACCGTATATGCCTGTCGCCAGACACCATCAAGAAATACCGTCAGCGCATATTTGAGAAACTTGATGTACGCAATATATCCGAAGCCATCGTTGCGGCTACAAATAACAAGCTACTCTAAATTCTTACACAGATAGAAACGAGGGAAGTGTTTAACCTCGCGCCCGACGGCTATGTTGGCTGCTATCCGTGCGCATATATGGGCTGCAGTTTTAAGTGCCGCACTGCTCGTTACGCCGTTTCTGATGTCGGATAATGAATCTCGCAACCACTCGCAACCAGCTACATTCCAGAAAGCACAGTACCCGGCCATATATGTTGCCGCCCATTGCCGGAGGTCAGGCTTGCATAACATATCCCGTTCATCATCGGGCATAACTATAATCGCTCCGGCTCCATTTACGAAATCGAATGGCAGTATCAAAGGTATGTCTGTTACCTTTGACATACAAGAACTTCCTTCGTTGACATTCTCGGCGATAACATCGAAATTGTTTATCGCTGACTGTTTATCAGAGGAAAATATTATTTGAATGGACTCAAAGCCCAACTGTTGAAGTTCGGCCTTGATGCTGTCAATAAATTCTGTCGCTCCAACGACTGCAATTCGACAGTCTGCTATCCGGCGTCTTTCTTCGCTTGTCATATTCATTATCAATTTTACACTGCAAAATTAGGACTATCCCCTCTGCTTTGCCATACCCAAAAGTGTATGTTTTCATCTCCAAACGCATTTGTACACTTTTGGGTATGGCAAGGAACTTTCAGAGGATGTAATTTTGCGTCAGAAAACTTTAATTGATACAGTTATGAAGACAATACTATTTGTAATAGCAATGGGCGTGATGTTAAATTTGATATCATGCGCTACCCCTTCCGGGGAATCATCCGACAATAACACCGCTGATACCCTCACGATGGAGGAACTTGAAGAAAATTTTGATTCTTGCCAGCTCGGGAATACACTTGATTCAATCGCTCATATAGAGAAATAAATCAATCATACCCAAATGGGTACGTTTTCACCCCGAGATGCAATCATACCCTTTTGGGTATGGCAGGGAATTTATAACGGCTGTAATTTTGCATCAGAAATCAAAACAACTCGAATATGAAAACAATACTCTCTTTAATTCTTGCTGTATTAGCCACAGCAACAACAATGGCTCAGAGTATTACCGGCAAAGTCGTGGACGAAACCAACTCGCCTCTTGATTTTGTGAATGTGGTTCTTCTGAAAGCCGACTCTACCTATATAGCAGGTACCGTTACTGATGAAAATGGTGTTTTCCTGTTCAATGAGAAACTGGATAACCCCAAATACGTAAAGGTGTCATCTATTGGTTACACTAATCAGACCCTCAATATCCCTCCGACAGGAGACCTTGGCATCATAATCCTTAACCCTGAAAGTGTGATGCTCGGGGAAGTGGTAGTAAAATCCAACCGTCCTGTTACCGCTATCAAAGGTGATGCTCTTGTTACCAATGTGGCAGGGTCGCAACTTGAACACGCCGGTACTGCCAATGATGTACTTACACAAGCTCCTATGGTGCTTGGTCGCGACGGCAATTTTGAAGTATTCGGCAAAGGCTCTCCGGCTATTTATATAAATGGTCGAGAGGTGCAGGACCTTACCCAACTATCACAATTAAACTCGGCTGACATAAAAAATGTGGAAGTCATAACCAATCCTGGCGCTAAATACAATGCTTCTGTAAAATCTGTAATCCGTATCCGTACAAAACGCCCGCAGGGAGATGGCTTCAGTGGAACACTCCGAGCACAAGGAGTGATGCAGAAATATTTCCGCACAGTAGATCAGGCTAATTTCAAATTCCGAACCGGGGGAATGGAATTATTCGGTAATTTCGGATATATCGGAGGAAAATTCCAAAGCAGCAACAGGGTTGATATGTTGACTCAATCATCAACAGTGTGGAATCAGTTCCTGACACAAGACGGTTCCATGAGAACAAATGAATTCTTCGGGAAAGCAGGATTTTCGTATATGTTCAATGACAGCCATTCGATAGGTGCTTATTACTCTAATGGATTCACAAAGCAAAAATCTGAACATACAGGAATAAGCAGGGTATTGGCTGATGGACAGCCATACGACAATATCACAATGTATGGCAGCAGTAACAACAATACTCTGCCCAAACATCACGCCAATCTATACTATAATGGAGAGATCGGCAAGTTCGGTATTGACTTTAACATGGATTATATGTGGCGAAAAAGCAGAAACTCCATGTTTAACGATGAAACAAGCGACACTCAGGATAATTCGCTTGTAAACTCTCTTGGAGTTAACAGAAGTCGTATGCTGGCTGAAAAACTTGTATTCAGCTATCCTTTTTGGAAAGGTGGTATTGAGTTCGGAGAAGAATACACATCATCGCGTTTCTCATCTGATTACAATACCGACGCCTCTTTGGTAGGCGATGCTTCTTCAAGAGTTGACGAGAACAATATTGCCGGATTTGTGGAAATCGGTCAGACTTTCGGGCAATTCAATTTAGGCGTTGGATTGCGTTATGAACATATAAAATTTGAATATCTTGAAAACGGACAGAGAAAGGAAGATCAAAGCAAGACCTATAATAATCTGTTTCCTTCGCTTTCACTGTCAACCATGATAAAAAACGTGCAGCTGTCAATGAGTTATACCCATAAAACACAACGACCAAACTATGCAGACCTTGACGGCACAGTGGATTATATCAACCGTTTCACCCTTGAAGGTGGCAATCCGTACCTAAAGCCGGAAAAGATACATTCTGTCGAGCTTATGGGAGCATGGCGCCAGTTCTTCGGACAGATAACATATACCTATAAGAAGGATCCTATAATGAACACGACATATCCCTATGCTGATGATGCCGAGGTCAAACTTATAACTATGGCTAATTTCCCCAAGATACAGAATCTTCAGGCGTTTGTCGGCGCACAGTTCAGAGTTGGTATATGGCAGCCTAAAGTAAATGTTGGCGTTATGAAACAGTGGCTTGCCATTGATTATGCCAATAATCGCAAAAGACTTGATAACCCAATAGGACTTGTACAATTCCAAAACGCCATTCATCTTCCCTATGATATTTGGCTGAACGTGGATATGCAGTGGATGAGTGGCGGTAACGATGACAACACTAAACAGACATCATCATCATATCTCAATGCCAAGCTCTATAAGGCGTTCTTCAATAATCAATTCAGCGTAACTTTAGAGGCCAACGACATCTTTAATAAGAGCAACCGTGATGCCATTTTGTTGAATAAGGATGTAACCATACATAAGTTCAATACGACAAATAACCGCACATTCATGCTGACACTGCAATATACCTTTAATTCTTCTCGTGACCGATACAGAGGTCAAGGTGCAGGTGCTAATGAATTAAACCGCTTTTAGAATTATATATGAGAACATTAATAACCACACTAATTCTGATAGCCATAAGTATGGCTACAAATGCAAAGCCTCAATGCCAAGGCTTCAATAATTACGATGACAAGGTGACTATCGTCTTTACAGACGACAATGCCGGAGAGCGATATACTGTTTCCGATGTAAAACTCATTCCAACATGGAGAGGACAAGAGTATCAGGCTACTTCGGTTAAGGCCACCGTAAAGAATGGTGTAGCCACAGTAACACTCGTCTTCCCCCACATCACCCAATTCTCAAATCCGAAAGTAACTCTTCGGATTAACGGAAAGAAAAAATCCTTCAAAGTTTGCCAATAGGGTGATTGACAAACAGAAATACCAACGGTTATCTTCATGCAAGAATACATATAAACAAAGACAGTCAAGTCCTCGGCAGTGATGTCGGGGACTTGAAAAAACGCCACCGAGGTAGGCTTTTGCTTCTCTCGGTGGCGTTGGGTTTAGTGTAGTCTGGGCCCTTGTCGGCGGCGTTTGGCTTTTTGTTCTTCTCGATAACGATGAAGGGCCTCTTCTATGGTAAGTCCGGGATGTCGGCTTAGCCACAGTTTGAAATCATCGGGTAAAGGACTCCCATTGGAGAATCCTTCTTGTGGCTGTTGGGGTCCTGCGGATGAAACATGGGATAACCGAGTTCCATAGTTTTGAGAGCGGGATATGGCTTGTCCGGCTAAGTCCGGATTAGATGAATACACACCCGGAGCCATGTGCTGCGGACTGAATTTTATCCACACGGTGGACACACCGCCCTGACATCCGTCAACTCTTATAGCTTTACCGGCAACGTAATCATTGATCTGTCGCGTCGAAAACCGCACTCCTTTGTATGATGCAATAGGCACAATGGAGCCGTCAGCATACAACCACCGTGACTGAGGATGTAACGGTCTGTTGTTAGCCAGATGCTTGGATATGTTACCCAGACTGAATCGCCGATCAATCTTCGATGCGGCGAAACGCTTGCCTTTTCGGGTGTACCATAGACCCTGCAATTCGTTGCTGCCTCGCTTATATTTGTACTCTATGCCGACACCGGCCGCCTTTAACCGGGCCTCGAATTGCTCGAAAGTATGGACTGACTTTTCGTTCCATACCGCGTCAACGGCGTTGAAAATCTCATATCGTATTTTTTCAGTGCCACGCAGTTTATCGACATTGGTCTGTCGTTTGCTCTCAGAAATGTGCAGCCCGTACTCCTTTGTCAAGTCAAGACAAGCAGCCCTGTTGCGACTGAAATCATTTTTATCAGAAATGGTTTCCGCGTGATTATCTATTCGACTAAACACGATATGACAGTGAGGATAATCCTTGTCGAGATGGCGGACAATGATGTAAGGAGTATCCACGATACCCATTTTCTTCATATATTTTTGGGCTATCTCTACCATTGTCCTGTCGTCAACTTTATCCTTGTCGTTGGCATGGAAGTTCAGAGAAATATGGCCGACTGGATTTTTCAAGCCCGGATTCAATGCGAGATTATCCTCAAAAGAGGCGATAATTCCCTCACGCCCCTCCATAGTTGACACGTCTTTATGGTCGATAAGACGCCATTCTTTGCAAGGCGTGCCGTCGGGATTATCCTTCTTTTTACGGGTGACATAATCGACACATCCGCCGAAACTACCACCTTTTGAAATCTTGCCCATCATACGCTATCGGGTGCATTGCGATAGATTTTTATCAGCGAAAGAACAAAATCCTTGCACTGAATTATCTCTCTATAAGTACGGACAAACTGTTCTTCCGAGGCACCGCCCTTTAGAATGGCACCAACAAATTTAGCCGTGCGGTTGAGATTTTCGGCGATTCCCTGAAGGTCGCGGATTGCCTTGACATCTCTTGGTGTGAGCCTTTCCACGACTTTACAATGCAGTGCCGACTGACGGATATATTCCGAGCGGTTGAGCCCTGCCATGAGAGCCTTGTCGAGCATGATCTGATACTGGTCTATGTCGAATTTCACCGGCACCATGATGGACTTCCGTTCATCAGCCGGGAGCTTTGGACGACCCTTTGAGGGTCTTGAATTTGCTTTTTTCATGTTTCTTTCTGTTTGGATTGTGTGACCATCGGGAGCGGATTGGGAGCGAGTCGTTTGAGGATTACTTGTAATACGAAAACATAAACTCGCTCCCTCCAATTCCGAACCCCTGCGATAGTTTCGAGGTGCACGAAACTACGAGGACTCCCTGTGGATAAAATGCTTAATATTTCCATGTGCATAATCATGTGTATGAACATGTGTATGTATATGGTTGCAATCAGGCACTCAGAGTTTGCGCCAGACTTCGATGTCGTCGGCATAGAGGTCGAGGTGCTCCGAAAGAATGGCGTTTATGTAGCTGCCTACGCTGGTATCGCGGTCGCCGAGGATACGGGCGATGCGTTCCAGTTTCGCCCACACGCTGTCCTCGATGTTGACAGGGTGACGCTTCTCCAGTTTTGTCGGTGAAAGATAGGCAGCCTTGAAGTCTGCGAAATCCGACTTGCGCTGTTGCTTCGGCTGTGCCGTCACCTCGGTTGTGGTCTGGTCGGAGCCAAACAGATTTTCGGTATTGACGTTAGTGGTGCTGTTGACAGCGTTATCGCTGTTAACAGAATTGGTTGCGTTTACAGTATTAGTCGAGTTGATAGAGTTATCTGATTTCATAATAAAATCGGGATTAAGGGTTGATACTTTGGATTTGGTTGCATCGGTCAACTTAGTTGACTTGGATGCGGTTGTTGACGGAGTTTTCTTCGCAGTCATTGTTTTTCACTGTTTGAGGTTTTGTTGATTGCATCAGTATCCGGGTTATACCGTTCAACTGATACGAGAGTGAGTTGTAGGTCATCAATGAGTTTCTGCAACATCGGGTTACGGCGTATCATTGATTGCAGAATTGCTTGGTCAGGCTCGATTTGCAGGAGATAGTCTGCAATGTCAAGTCCGGCTGTTCGCTCGTTATCAGTGGCAACCTCTTCAAGAAAGTTGAAGATGCTTGCATCTATACCGAGATTACGGAGCAAACTCAGTTTCTGTTGCCACTGGTCGGTCGCGCCGATGTCGGGATACAGGATAACCTGATAGCCTTTGAGAATTCGGAGAGAATCGGCATTGAAGCAACCGTTTTTACCACCTGTTGCCAGCCACACATATTCCGGCAGATAATACGTTGACACAAGTGCGGTCTTTTCGCTCTCGACAATGGCAACCGGCTTGCCCCTATTCATCGGCAAAAGGTGTTCTCCGAAAAAGCATTGACGCAGATTGAAATCCGGCAACCGCAACAACGAGTGAACCCATGTAACATGATTGAATGGTTCCTTCACGCGCTTGCCTGTCTCAGCATCGTATAGCATGACCTTACCTGTGCGGGTGTCACCATTGACATCGTTCTGCCAGAATACGCATGACCCCGGCCAATGCTTGGAAGTGCCGACGCGATAATCCTTTATGAGTCGGAGGGCGTCCTCGTCTCCGAACTTGGAGCGGAGGAACAGATAGAGATTGTTCTTCTCATATCCGTGCAGAGTCTGTGAAACAGTCTCTGCCGAGATGAATGATGTCGGCTTTCGTGGCTCGGTCGGCTTGGCTTGCCATGCTGACGGAGTGGCGAAATCGCAGTGCTGTGGCTTTGATTGCGGATTACGCTCAAAGTATTCCTTTGGCGTAAGATGATAGCCGCAACTCTGCTCATGGTCGCACCTGCCCACATCATCGGGAAAAGAGATTTGTTTCTCGGTGTCGATATATCGGCTGAAACAACGCTTCTTATGACAGGCAGGACAAGAGTGACGGCTCCCGATACCCTTATAGGGCTGGAGAATGAATCGGTGTGCGTTCATAATTCATGCTGATTTTGGTTGCACTTTCCGCGTAATCCGCATTTTTGAAAGTCGAAAATGCAGAAAATGCAGAAAGCGCAACGGTTAGAGTTTGGAATAATGGCCATGCTTTTCTCGTTGAAAACAGGTGCCCAGAGATACCGAGCGTTTGAGAAAATCCTGAAACGTGCGCCCCGGCATACCGTTCTCGATGGCAATGCGGATACCTTCCTCGGTAGTGAAATCATCGGGGAGGGCCGCTATTACGGCTCTCTGCTGTTCCGTCAGTGACATTTCGCTGATGATGCCTTGTACCCGTCTTGCGGTTGCCTTGAAGTAGTTGACAAGCGAAACGGCATTTTCCACCGAAACAAGGTCAATCTCTGTCTTGTCAGCCTCTCCACAGGCCCAACGAGCCATCTGGAGTATCAGGCAAAACCTGATGGCATGGAAATCGAACTTGTTATAGATTCCTTTGAGAGCATCACTTTCGGCTCGGTTGCAGTCAGCAGTATTCTCCCGTTGCCATTCGTAAAGTCGTGCTTTGGCGTCTGAGGCAAAAGGGAGGATAGTAGCAACGACGCATCCGTTCTCATCAGTGGCGTAAGGCATTGACACAAGTCTGCCGATTATATCAGACCAAGATTTCTCAATGTCGAAAGTCGGCTCAGTATCGCTCCACGGCTGTTTGTCCTGATTGTTGGCAATGACAAACAGCAGACGGTCAATGAAACCGTTTGCAGAGCGACTGCCCTGCGCGAGTTCATTCAGAATGCCGTTCTGGATCGTGCCTACCACCGACACAAACGGGCGACTGATATAGACCGAGTTTTTCACTCCTTTACGGTCGGAGAACGTAGGATTGGCATTAAAAAGCTTCAGCCAATATTCCTCGTCTGAGCCTTTGTTGTAGCGACTGAAATTCTTGAACCATCCGGCAAGCTCATCGTTCCACATCGTAATGCCCCGGAGATTTTCAGAGTGAATCTGCAACATGGCCTCCGGAGTAGCGTCGGAAATCAGATACCGTTTGTTGACGGGTGGTACCGGGCGCGCCTCGGTACGTTCCTTCATCGGCAGTTCCTTCTGTCGCTCATACTCGGCATAGGCTTTGGTGTATTCCTGAGTAGCCTTGCAGTCGAGGTCAGAGAATGGGCGGATAGCGAAATTAAGCGGATGCGACTTGCAGGCGCCGGGACAACCGACAAGAGCCATAAACAGAATGGCACTCTCATCCCATTTCCCTTTAAGCCGGGCAAAATGGGTGTTTCCGATACCCAGACCGAGAACCACAAGCATGGCTCCGGCAAGGTAGTCAATCGGGAAACCGTAACACTCATTCGCCTCCCTGATAATACGCTGAATTTTCAACGGCATCGCGCCTAATGGAAACTCTCCGCCTTTCATCTTCACGCTCATGTCAACGGCTTTGCCGAGCACGAGCATCGGGTCAACAGACCTCTGATTAGTTACGTTCTTTTCCATACTTTTCGAGAACAGCTTGAACAGCAGATGTCCGATAATAAACTTTGCTACCGACAAGAGTAGCTTCCAGATATTTACTTTTACGCCAGTTCCGGAGAGTATTGGCGCATACTCCAAGGATTCTCATCACCTCCAAGCGGGGAATGAGCGGATCCTGATCCACCGGTTTATGTGCCGGAAGTATTTCCTCTTTGAATTTATCGACCGCACGTTCTACAGTGTGTTCGACAATTTCAAAGAGGTGTGCCAGAGGGAGCGTGATAGAGAGTCCGGTCAGCTCCTCGGGCGAGAGATTTGTGAAATCAATCATCTTGTATTCCTCGCGTCGTCTGTGTTATCATCAATGGGCACCGACAACAATTAAATGCCCAAGGGTCGCAACACTTAAGCGGAGTGGCTAAAATTGACGGGCTAGGGTGACCGGTCTTTGCCTTTGCGGCATCAATTCAGATATTCGCTTTTGCGTTTTGACGGTGCAAAGAAAGCATATTTGTTTGCTTTCTCCAAATTTATAACACTGATACACAGCACGTTAAGTTCGCTTTGATTCGTTACGAAGTAAAACGAAGAATTTTATGGATTTTCGGGTCGAAAAAAACGGTCAGACACGGGGACAGGTGTAAAAAAACGGGAGCCGCCCGACGCTATGTCAGATGGCTCCCGCTTTAAGGGTCGAAGTTATTTATCAGTATGAGTACATGTAGTCGGCGACATTGAGTCGCTCACGGAGGTCATTATAATCCATTATATGTTCGGGACGCTCAAAAGTCTGTATTGTTTTCTGTTTGTATTCGGTCGGTTCAAGGTAATCTTTCAAAGCACCCTGTATCCATCTGTGCCCCGGAATCTCTACATTCGCCTTATCCTCATATCTGGACACAAGCGCGGCATGAAATTCTGTAACAGTTGTCCTCACCATAGCACGACCTTTATCAAGGACAAGGTAAAGCAATGCGAGATCTCTGCCACTCTGACGGAGGCTTACATGTTCGTCAATTGATTCAAAAAGATACTCATCTCCATTTGGAAGCAGTTCTTCAAGGGTGCGGCGTTTCTTCTGTTTACCGGGTATTGGTTTCTTCTCGGAGGTCTCTTTCATTGTCACTTTCGTATCTGTTGGCAATGATTTGAATTTTGATACAACACTCGCCGTCACTGTCGGTGTTTCTCCGAGTTCGTCGAGTTCTTCCACGAATTTTACCCAATCCTCTTCCGTTCTCGCTTTTATTGCAAGGCTACGATTGATAATCATCTTTATATTCACGCGGGCGAGTCGACGAAGGAGAAAATTAAGTTGAGGATTTCTTATCATTTCTTCTCCAAACTCTACCATGCATTCAAAGCTTCGCCCAAAGAAAAGCCAGCATAACATGGCGGGAGTATAGCTATCGGGGAGTTGAGCGAAAAAGTGTAGGGCTAATTTAGACACTAATCCCTGCTCTTTCAGTAATCGTTCAAGATCATCTATGTCTTCAGAGCGGTCATTCTTCAAATAAAGTATGAGTGCCTTCTCAAATTTAGGGAACATCATGACTGCTTCGGCATAAACCTTGTCAAAGCCTTTGCCGCCACGGTCGTGCATCAAGTCTGAAAAATCACAATACTCCTGATAGTGGGTGCGCTGCCATTCTTTCAGCACCTCTTTTGTAAGTCTTCTTTTGTCCTCTTTCTTCATTCAGGGGGCATTATAGTTAAACATGTTTTTACATCAATTAAGAAAACACGCCCGCATACTCAAATGTTCGGAATGAGAAAAAATGACTTGCCCCCGGCCTGCAACCTAAATCTTATGAATTTTTAAGGAAAAATTTTGTCCACCGCTTGCTAAGATGGGATTTCGTGGACAATTTGAGGACAAAACTGTAAAATAAAAATCCCTATTTATCTACATATCAGATAAATAGAGATTTGTAATGGTGGTCCCACTTGGGCTTGAACCAAGGACTCCCTGATTATGAGTCAGGTGCTCTAACCAACTGAGCTATAGGACCTGTTCAGAGCTAGGCTCTGAAATCGGGTGCAATATTACGATTTATTATCGAGATATGCAAATGTTAAAGGGAAAAACTTATTTTTCCGAGCTTTCTTCTCCGGCGAACTCCATCAAGTATGCTTTGATGAAATCGTCGATCTTTCCATCCATCACACCGTTCACGTCGGAAGTCTGGTAGTTCGTACGATGGTCTTTTACGCGACGGTCATCGAATACGTAACTACGGATCTGCGAACCCCACTCGATCTTCTTCTTTCCGGCCTCCACCTTGGCCTGCTCGGCCATACGATGCTGCAACTCCTTATCGTAAAGGATGGAACGCAATTGACGCATAGCGTTCTCACGGTTCTTGGGTTGGTCGCGAGTCTCGGTATTCTCGATCAAGATCTCTTCTTCCTCGCCTGTATACGGGTCCTTGAACTGATAACGCAAGCGAACTCCGGATTCCACCTTGTTCACGTTCTGTCCTCCGGCGCCGCCCGAACGGAACGTATCCCAAGAGATAGCCGCCGCCTCTACCTTTACCTCGATCGTATCATCCACCAACGGGGTGACGAATACGGAGGCGAAAGAGGTCATTCGTTTACCTTGGGCGTTGTAAGGAGATACACGTACCAAACGATGCACGCCATTCTCGCTCTTTAGATAGCCATAGGCATAATCGCCCTCAATATTGAAGGTCACGGTCTTGATACCGGCCTCATCCCCTTCCTGATAGTTGGCGATAGAGATCTTATAACCGTTATTCTCAGCCCAACGCTGATACATACGCATCAACATGGAAGCCCAATCTTGGCTCTCGGTACCACCGGCACCCGAGTTGATCTTGAGCACGCAGCTCATTTGATCGGCCTCGTCACGAAGCATATTGCGGAACTCCAAGTCTTCCAGTAAATGAAGGGCCTTCTTATAAGCCGCATCCACCTCTTCCTCGGTGATAATCTCTTCCTTTACATATTCGTAAGCCAACTCTAGCTCCTCAGCCGCCGCATGTACCTCACCGTAAAGCTCGATCCATTTCTTTAGCTCCTTTACTTTCTTCATCTGGACTTCCGCACGTTTGGCGTCTTCCCAGAAACCGGGGTCTTGCGTACGTAGCTCCTCCTCTTCTAACTGAATGGTCTTGCTATCGATGTCAAAGATACCCCCTCAGCGCCTTATCGCGCTCCAACACGTCATGTAGTTGGTCTGATGTGATCATATGTTCTTTTCTTTTTTAAATTTACCGCGAAGATAAGAAATAGTTGATAGCCGACAAACTCGTTATTCCTCGTACATCGCCTCTATCTCGGTAGCGTACTTCTGCAATACGACCGGACGTCGCAACTTTAGCGTATCCGTCAGCTCGCATCCCATCATGAAGGGTTCCGGCAACAAGGTAAAGCGCTTGATCTTCTCGTAAGAAGCCAAGTTCTTCTGGTGCTCCTCTACCCTAGCCTCGATGAAACGAATGATATCCTTGTTCTTCACCAACTCCTCCCGGCTCTCGAACGAGATGCCTTTTTCCCCGGCATACTTCTCCAACAATGGATAAGCCGGCACGATCAAGGCGCTCACGAACTTACGTTGATCGCCGATAACAGCGATTTGCTCGATATAATTATCACCGCTCATCACCATCTCGATCGCTTGCGGGGCGATATATTTTCCGTTTGAAGTCTTATACAAATCCTTGATTCGTTCCGTAAAGAATAACGTATTACCCTCCAAACGACCAGCGTCGCCGGTACGGAAGAAACCATCCTCGGTGAAAGCCTTCTTCGTCTCCTCCGGTTTATTATAATACCCGGACATCACGGTCTTGCCTTTCACCAAGATCTCGTTATTCCCCGGATCTATTTTCACTTGAACTCCCGGCATTACCTCACCAATAGAACCAAACTGGAATCCGATCTCCGGGTAGAAACAAACCGTAGCCGTCGTCTCGCTCAGTCCATAACCATAAGCGATCGGGATATTCACGGACTGCAAGAACTCATTAATCGTGTCCGATAACGGAGCGCCCGCCACCGGGAAAAACCGTCCACGCTCAATACCCAATACCTTCTTCAATAAGGTAAAAACCGTTTTATTGTAAAATTGGAACTTCAACTTCAGACTACACGGGGCCGGAATACCTTTATTCTTATACTCCAGATTATACCTTCGCCCAGTCTCGATCGCATCCAAGAAAATCTTCTTCATGGCCGGAGAGGCGGAGTTGATCTTCTCATGCACGCCCGCATACACCTTCTCCCAGAAACGAGGCACATTGCACATCAAGGTAGGATGAACCTCCGGCAATGTCTTCTGGATCATTTTCGGGTCTTGGTTGATAGCGATCGTAACCCCTTTATGGAGACAATAATAACACCAAGCCTTCTCGAAGATATGAGTCATTGGCAAGAAACTCATGGATAGATCCTTGTCGGTTACCAGAGGCAGACGTACATCATGTATCCGCATCGCCTCCAGATAGCAAGAATGAGGAAGCATTACGCCTTTCGACTCACCTGTCGTACCGGACGTATATATAATGGTAGCCAGATCCTCCGGAACGGCTTCCGTCATACGTATTTTCACCGTGCTCTCCGCATGCGCGTTATCCCCCAAGCGCAAGAAATCATCAAAATAAATGGACGTCTTATCTTCCGGATTCATCTTGACCGCCGGATCAAAGACAACCAGACGCTCCAGATACTTAGAGTCCTTCTGTACCTTGAAAGCGTTATTATACTGCAATTGCTCACCCACGAACAACGTGCGGATCTTAGCGTCATTGATGATGTACTCGATTTGTCCCGGAGAATTCGTCGCATACATCGGGATGGAAACCACCCGGTTACCATACGCACCGAAGTCCGTATATAAACACTGAGGCATATTCTGGGAATAAACCCCGATATTCTCTTGTACCTTTATCCCGAACTCAGCCATCGCCTTGGCCGTAAGCATAACTTTATCGGAAAACTCCCTCCAAGAAATCTTCAACCATTTCCCCGTAGCGTTATCTCTATGTTTCAACGCTGTACGGTTCCCATATTTCTCTGCCTGACGGTGTATTAACTCGGCGAAATGATAATAAATCATAATTCCTTATTTTGAATTGATACCGCAAAAGTACGCTTTTCTCTTCTAAAAGACACGACATCAGTCCTTTTTTTACACATAATTGCTCTTTTTGTGCAAGTATTCGGTTAAATAATAATAATTCATAGTAGCATGTATTGCATAGTACATATGTAATACATACATTTGTAGCATAAAATTAAAAGAGATGAATGCAGAGAACGTAAAATCACAAATGAGGAAAGGGACGCTGGAATATTGCATCCTCCTGCTTCTCAAAAAGGAACCCGCTTACACCTCTGATATCATTCAGAAGTTACAAGAAGCGAAGTTGATCGTTGTGGAAGGCACTTTATATCCTCTTTTAACCCGACTAAAAAATAGCGAGCTATTAAGTTATCAGTGGATAGAATCTACGCAAGGACCGCCACGCAAGTATTACCAACTGACCGAGAAAGGAGAACTATTCCTCGGCGAGCTGGAGGCTTCATGGCAGGAACTAAATGATACAATAAACCACATCAGAAACAATTAAAACGAAAGAGTGATGAAGAAGACACTTACTGTTAATCTGGGAGGCACAGTTTTCCACATTGACGAAGACGCATACCAATTATTAGACAAATATCTGTCTAACCTGCGCATCCACTTCCGCAAAGAAGAGGGTTCGGATGAGATCATGGATGATTTCGAGATGCGTATCTCGGAACTTCTTAACGAGCGTGTCCGCTTAGGCTACGAGGTCATCACGATCGAGCAGGTAGAGGAAGTGATCAAACGGATGGGTAAGCCGGAAGAGATTTTCGAGGAGGAAGAGAAAAGCACCGACCACGAGGATAATTACCGGGCACAACAACAGGAGACTCATACCCAGACGACCAAGAAACGCTTGATGCGTGACCCGGATAACCGTATTCTGGGAGGTGTCGCCGGAGGTTTCGCCGCCTACATGGATTGGGACCCGACTGCCGTACGTATCGTGCTTTTCCTTCTGATGTTCTTCTATGGAATCACGGTTCCGCTTTACTTTTTGTTGTGGATCATCGTACCGATGGCACGTACGGCGACCGAGAAACTCGAGATGCGCGGACAAAGTGTGACGGTGGAGAATATCGGAAAGACCGTGACAGATGGATTCGAGAAAGTCAGCAATAACGTGAACGACTTTATCAGCTCGGACAAGCCGAGGAACTTCTTCCAAAAGCTGGCGGATGTTTTCGTCTTGGTCATCGGGTTCATCCTGAAGTTTTTCATCATATTGGCCGGAATCTTCCTGTTGCCACCGCTAGTATTAGTCGTATTCATTCTGGTAGTCGTAACATTCGCGTTGCTCATGGGTGGGGCCGGATTCATCTATAACCTCTCTCCGTTCGGAGCGGACTTGATAAACGGAGCACCGTTGTCAATGGCAATCATGGGATGCATAGGGACGATCTTATTCATCGGCATCCCCATATTCTCCCTGATATACGCGATTTGCTGCCAATTGTTCAAGGTACGTCCCTTACCGACGCAAGCAAGATGGATATTATTAGCCTTATGGCTTATCTCCCTTGTATTATGTGGCGTATATATCCATCAATCCGGTATGCTATATGACTGGCATGATTACTGGAACGGTGTACACGGTTGGAACAGACATGCCGTTTGGCTCCCCTAACCCTATTCGAAGATGTAAGATGAAGATATAGATTTAGTAGTTTATAATGTTTATTGTGTGTTTAAAAAAAGAAGGCCGCTCTGTCACAGAGGGGCCTTTCTTCTAAGGTTAACAAATTTATGAGTAAAAACCACTAATGAATCATATTAATGATTTGCTGTCCCCTTTGCATGATATTGTCACGCATAAAACAACGGGTACAAATATAACCAATTTTTTATAATTAAAAAATTATATTCAATTATTTGAATTCTTTTCTAATCTTAGCGGCGATCTCGGCCAATTCTTCTTGACTTACAGCCAATTTCTTCCCGCCGAAATACATATCGGACTCCTTCGTGATAGGAATCAAATGGATATGCGCATGGGGCACTTCCAAGCCCATGACAGCCAATCCTACACGCTTACACTCGATAGCGGTCTCTTGGGCACGAGCTACCCGTTTAGCGAAAGCGACCATCCGTCCCAGCATCGGATCATCGATATCAAAGATATAATCGACCTCCTTCTTGGGAATTACCAAGGTATGCCCCAAGGCTACCGGATTGATATCGAGGAAAGCAAAAAACTCATCGTCTTCCGCAACCTTGTGGCTAGGGATCTCACCCGCCACGATTCTACTGAAAATAGTTGCCATACGTCTTTCTGTTTTTAAATTGAAATATCCATAATCTCAAACGTCATCAAGCCGGAAGGTACACGGATCTCAACGACATCCCCTACCTTCTTTCCCATCAAACCTTGGGCGATCGGCGTGCTTACGGAGATCTTTCCTTCTTTTAGGTTAGCCTCCGAATCCGATACCAACGTGTAGGTCATGACAGCGTTATTCTTCGTATTCTTAATTTTCACCTTGTTCAAAATCTGAACCTCATCTGTTTTCACACGACTCTCATCGATCAGACGGGCGTTTGAGATCAAACCTTTCAACTGCGCAAGCTTAGCCTCCATGATACCTTGAGCCTCTTTGGCGGCATCGTACTCAGCGTTCTCGGATAAGTCACCCTTATCCCTCGCCTCAGCGATCTGGGCTGATATTTCAGGGCGCTTCACGGTCTCCAAATAGTTGATTTCAGCTAAAATCTTATCGTAGCCGTCCTTTGTCATATAACTAACAGCCATATTAAATCCTCCTTATTCTTTATATTAATATTGATTGATTATCGCATAATAAAAAAGAATCCCGACCAAGTCATATGGCCGGAACTCCCCTTTTTTATCATTTCAAGACTCCGCAAAGTTAGGTTATCTTTCTAAGATGAACAAGTTTACGAAAGTGCTTTATAACATATAAATCTGATGATTAAATCATGAACAATTTACAATACGGACTTGATGTCAGCCTCAAGTTTCTTCACGTCGTCCACCCGTTTAACCAAGTTTCCCTTGCGATCCAAGATAAAGATCGCCGGAAGCTGTTTCACGTTATACAACGCCGCGGTCTGGGAGTAAACCGACTGTGGATCGCGCACGCAAGCCCAAGGTAAATTAGAAGCGGCGTTCTTCCAGAAGTGAAGATCATTATCCAAAGAGATCTGGTAAATCTCCAAGCCCTTGTCGTGATACTTCGTATATAAATCGCCAAATTCCATATTCAAGGCAGGAGACCATTCGGACATATAGGCCGTGAAGTTGATCAACACCACCTTGCCTGTAGCGACAGAAGACAATTTCGTGTTTTCCCCATGTATATCCGGCAACTCGATATCCAAGAAACTAACCTCTTTCTTCTCCACCTTATCCAAATCCATCGGGCGCTGGCTACGAATCACCTTTATCGATTGAAGAGCCAAGTTATACAGATGCTTAGCACGAGGGCTTTCCGGATAATAGTGATCGAAGCTGGTGGCTACGGCACCATAAGCCTTCGAGTCGTTCTTGTCATACAAATCGAAGAACAGCAAGCCGTCAATTTGCTGGAACAAGGCAAAGTAAGCGGCAGCGGACATCGGGGCGGAATAAATATACTTACGAGCCACGTCCTTATAAGCCTCGGCGGCCTCGAGCACCTGGCGGGAATATACGGAATCCGCCAACAGACCGGACTCAGATTCTTTCCGTAAACGATGGATCGCTTGGTTCGCGTCTAATTGAGCCAAGGTAATATTCTTGATCGCCTTGCAATTCTCTGAGCCCTCCACGCTATAAGAAGTAGCGAAAGTCCCGGCATCGGCCACGAACGAGATCGTCTCCGTAGAATCTACCGAGAAGTTGATCAATTGGTTATTCAGACGCAAGCGATAAAAATCCGGGAATGCCGGACGAGGCTTCGTAAAGCTGAATTTACCGGCCGCCGTCAGTTTTACGGAGTCCATCAACTCTACTGTCGACACACCTACATTCTCCAGATACATCATCTGGCCATCAGCGCCGGACACTACACCTTCCACCGTAAAATCAGAATTCTTCTTACAAGCCGTGAACAAAAGCAACATAACACACAGCACAGCTAGTAAATTCGTAGATATTTGTTTCATTATTCCAGTTTGTCTATATTACTAATCTGGTGCAAATATACATTATTTTACAATTGTGGCACTATTATTCCGTATTTCTTCAAGGCTTTTTTCAAAAAAAGTATTTCAAGACTGTTATTTCTTTTCATTTTCATGCAATTACAGGTAAACTTTCATTACATTTGCACCAATTTTTGACAGATAGAAAAATAAGAAAAAAGATTATGCTTAATCCAATTAACAAGACGATCGAGTTAGGTGATGGAAGAACCATTACCATCGAAACCGGGAAATTGGCCAAACAGGCGGACGGAGCGGTTACCGTTCGTATGAACAACACCGTGTTGCTCGCCACTGTTTGTGCCGCTAAAGATGCGAACCCGGGTGTTGACTTCATGCCGTTGCAAGTAGAATACAAAGAGAAATACTCCGCTTTTGGACGTTTCCCCGGAGGTTTTACAAAAAGAGAAGGAAAAGCTTCTGATTATGAAATCCTCACATCTCGTTTAGTAGACCGTGCGTTGCGTCCTCTTTTCCCGGACAACTACCACGCTGAGGTATATGTAAATATTATATTGTTCTCCGCGGATGGCGAAGATTTGCCGGACGCATTAGCAGGTTTGGCCGCTTCCGCCGCTTTGGCAGTTTCTGATATTCCTTTTAACGGACCGATCTCTGAGGTTCGTGTAGCTCGTACGGATGGAAAATACATCGTCAACCCAACTTCCGCAGAATTGGAGAAAGCTGATATCGACATCATGGTTGCCGCTACCATAGACAACATCATGATGGTTGAGGGTGAGATGAACGAGGTTCAGGAATCTGAGATGCTTGAGGCTATCAAGGTCGCTCACGAGGCTATCAAGGTACAATGCAAGGCTCAGCTGGAGTTATCCGAGGCTTGCGGCAAATTGGTAAAACGCGAATATTGCCACGAGGTAAACGATGACGAGTTGCGCAAGGACGTACACGACAAATGTTACGCCAAGGCTTACGCCGTAGCCACATCCGGTAGCGGCAAGCACGAACGCAGCGAGGCATTCGAGAAAATCGTAGAGGAATACAAGGCTCAATTCTCCGAGGAGGAGTTGACGGACGAGAAACTGGAAATGATCGGTCGCTACTATCACGATGTAGAGAAAGAGGCTATGCGCCGTGCCATCCTTGATGAGGGCAAGCGTTTGGATGGTCGTAAGACTACCGAGATCCGTCCGATCTGGATCGAGACAGATTGCCTGCCGGGTCCTCACGGTTCCGCTATCTTTACACGTGGAGAGACTCAGTCTTTATCTACGGTAACTTTAGGTACGAAGTCTGATGAGAAAATGATAGACGACGTATTGAACCATGGATACGAGCGTTTCCTTTTACATTATAACTTCCCCCCGTTCTCCACAGGCGAGGCCAAAGCAACACGTGGTGTAGGCCGTCGTGAGATCGGACACGGTAACTTGGCTCACCGTGCGCTGAAACGTATGATCCCGGACAACTATCCGTATGTAGTACGTGTAATCTCCGATATCTTGGAGTCTAACGGTTCTTCTTCTATGGCTACGGTTTGCGCCGGTACCTTGGCGTTGAGAGACGCAGGTGTTCCGATGAAGAAACCGGTATCCGGTATCGCTATGGGATTGATCTCCGAGAACAAGGGTACGAACTACGCCATCTTGTCTGATATCTTAGGCGACGAGGATCACTTGGGTGATATGGACTTCAAGGTAACGGGTACGAAAGACGGTATCACGGCTACCCAGATGGATATCAAGGTAGACGGTTTGTCTTACGAGATCCTTGAGAATGCTTTGGCTCAAGCGAAAGAGGGTCGTATGCATATCTTGGGCAAGATATTGGAGGCTCAACCGGAAGCTCGCGAGGATTTGAAACCTCATGCACCTCGTATCGAGACGATGATTATCGGTAAAGAATTTATCGGTGCGGTAATCGGCCCGGGCGGTAAGATCATCCAAGGTATCCAAGAGAAGACGGGAGCTACGGTATCTATCGATGAGGTAGACGGCGTAGGAAAGATCGAGATCTCCGGCACGAATAAGGCTACGATCGACGCGGCTGTCAAGGCGATCAAAGGTATCGTGGCTGTTCCTGAGATCGGAGAGGTTTATGAAGGAAAGATTTCCTCTATCATGCCTTATGGTGCGTTCGTTGAGTTCATGCCGGGCAAGGATGGTTTGCTTCACATTTCCGAGATCGACTGGAAACGTCTGGAGACCGTTGAGCAAGCCGGCTTGAAGGAAGGCGATACGGTTTCTGTCAAGTTGGTTGATATCGATCCGAAGACAGGCAAGTTCAAACTTTCCCGCAAGGTATTGCTTCCGAAACCGGAAGGTTACGAGGAACGTCCACCAAGACCAGAAAGAGGTGAGCGTGGACCTCGTCCAGACCGTGGAGACCGTGGTCCTCGTCAAGATCGTGGTGATCGCGGACCTCGCAGGGAGTACAGAGACTAAGATAAGGTCTTATACATTATATATAATCCCGGGTAGATTAAACGCTATCCGGGATTTTTTTATCAAATCATCTACCACACCTACAACTATAGCTATAAGCAATTGGTCATAAGTTATTTATCGAGTGGTGGTAGATAAATAGCATCTACCACTATTGGCTCGTATCTACCACCATTTACTACTTTTCAATCACAAAACACCATCGTCCCCTACTCGCCAACCGCATTATTAGTCCTATCTTTTTCAAGAAGCGGCAGAAGACGGAGACATTGCTTAGCCGGCAAGCTATCTATTTGATCATGCTTCATATATCATCTAAAAAACTGATTAATTGATATTTATAGTTTTTCTTAGTATAAAACAAAAGTTTTCCGCTATGGAAACATTTGTTTCCTCATGAGGAAACCTTAGTTTTGTGCTTACGAAACTTTAGTTTTCCCTAGGAGAAACTGTTTGCTCTTGTATGTTAATCTATTATCATGTATCTCTAATCTGAACGCACAAGTATTTAAATTAGAAAACGGCTTAGCTTTTTCGAAATTACAAACAAAAGGAGTCAAAGGTGCAAATATAGATTTATACCCCCATAAGTTAACGACTTATCAAATATCATTAGATATCGAGTATTTACAAACAAAACATTTCTATTTATCAAGTTCCATTGGTTACCTTGAAAAAGGAGGCAAATATACAGACATTGTAAATCAATCCATGAGTGAGAGACATATCAATCAGTATATAACAATACAAAACAAAGAAATTCTCAACATCCTCATCACTAATTTTTATGTTATTACTAAAATTACCGGATAGCAAACCTAGTACAGACTAAACAAACGACCATAAACCTTATATCCAGGCCATGATCATCGTTTAGCCTGCACAAACAGTAACGTTTAATAAATATAAGCGTAATTCCAAGCCAAAGCATTCAAACTGGGATCCCATCGATTCCACTGACGCCCCAGCATATCATATTTAACTTGATATGCAGCCGTTTTCATATAGAATCTATTACCTGTTTGACCATCTACCGCACAACCTCGCAGTCCCCCACCAATTGAGTTCGGATCAAATCCACATTTTGGAGACTCTTTAGTTACTCCCAGGGTTCCGTCCGGAAGGGTCACCATTTTTCTAACAATATAGATATCACAAAAGTAATAACCAGTAGGAATATTTGTAGGTGATTTGTTGATAAGAACTTTTTTATTTTCTTCCACTAAGAATGTGTTATCATATCCTGTCACACTAAAAGTCTCACTCGTAGCCTTAGTCTCAATTAATGGGGATTGTTCTGATTCCATAAATTCACCCATAAGTTCAATAAACTGATTCCACGTAATTGCACCATTAGCTTCCGCACATTTCCTCAAATCTTCTTCACTCATGTTACCATAGTCAAGACCATCTCCTACGATAACCTCTTCTTGGTTAGAACAAGAAGACACAAAAAACAAAAACAAACATGATAAAATTAGAATCTTTTTCATACAAAAAACTATTTATAAATTAAACATTGAATAATCAAAGAAATTAAATATTACAAATCATCCTCACATTCAATTTTAGAAAAGAATAAAAAACTCTTCATAGATGTTGTCTCCTTCTACTCTTATTAAATAAGGTTTAAATAAAAGACCTTGCATGGAAATACAATAGCTCTGAGAAGTAGAAAGAGGTACAGACTCTTCATATACGAGCATCCCACTATCATCAACAATTTGTATAAACACATTGTCTAATGGCTTCATAAAATAGAACATGATTCCATCATTTACAATCTTCACTTCTACCGGATTAGGAGAAATAGAGCGCTCCTCTTCCTCATCACGCTCATTCTTATGCTCTCTTCCAGCCACCGTATGTGTCCATAAGCATACACAACTCAATAAAGTCAAAAATAAAAATCTTTTCATCCCATTCATTTTTTGACTGCAAAAGTATCCGATAAGGTTGGATTCGGGGCTAAAACACTGTTCGCTTTTTGTTCGCTTTTTGTTCGCAGAGTTGTATAAGGCTAAAGACCAGCGATTAATTCATCCAGTTCATTCGGGGTTCCATCCTCTCCCTTTATTTTTTTATAAAGCCGTTTACGGGATGAGGATACGGAGGGTTTGGAGCGACCCAAGATTTTTGCCATATCAGTTACCTTGACTGATATCTTTATCAAGTAACAAATCCGGAGTTCTATCAATGACATTCCCGAATATAACTGATATAGACGATTCGTAAAATTATTGTATGTCTTATCTAACTCCTTCCGTAAAGCATTCCAATCTTCTTCCCTGATTATCTGATCTGCCTCATTCGTGGAATGGAATTTCATATAGATATCCGAATGCCTTAAATCCGACTCTAACAAATCACGCTCGGTACGCCGCAACTGTATTTGTTCATTGGTCACTTGCAAAAGTTCTTTTCGCACATGAAGCAATGAATTTGTATCTTCATGGTCTTTAGATAGTAAGGTTCCCAATTCATTCAATTTCACGTTATTCGCTTCTACATATTGAAAACTTCTCTCATATTGTTCTTGCTTTTCCCGCTGAAGCGCCTCAAACTGCCTAGCCAACCGCTCTTTCTGCCGTTTCAGTCTATATATAAACAATAAGGTTATCGAAAGCCCCAATCCGAACAAGGATAATATCCGGTAAATACGAATCTGCATCCGGTCATTCTCGCCCTTTAGCCGTAAATTCTCAGTTTCCCGCTTTTGATAATTATATAAAGAGGTCATTTTACGGATTTCCTCCGAATCGGTTATCTTGCGGATGGAATCTTGCACTTGCTGGCCAAGACGGACATAGCGAATAGCCTCCCGATAATTCAACCGACGCTCATACAAAAACGACAAGTACTCATAAATAGCGTCTCTAACATATAAATCAGGACTATCCAAGCATCTCCTTAAATAGTAGTCGGCAGAGTCCAATCTTCCCACCTCTAAATAAATATGTCCCAATGTAGAATAAGTGGGGTACATATTCCGGCCTACGGAATCTTTTAATGATTCAAACAAACATTCCAATGCCTTATCATACATTCCCAATTCCCGGTAAAGATCACCCTGCTCAGTCAATATACCGGAATATCGATGTCTATTTCCTGTTTCATTCGCTATAATTGCCGCTTTTTGAAAATAGAGAAGCGCACTGTCATTCTTATCGACCATATCATATACCCGGGCAATATCTCTCAGCACAAGAGACAAACTAGTACTATCTCCTTTCAGTAATTTATACTCAGCCGCTTTCTCATACATACGGATCGCCTCTTCATATACATTCTGATAATCATAAAGCATCCCCATCTGCGAATAGACATTGGACAATAATCGGTACTTTCTCGTATCTCCCGCCACATCCAATGCCTTTTGGAAATACTTCAACGCTTCCGGAGCATCGTTCAGATCCCGGTAGACACGTCCCATATAGTAATAAGACTCCAGTAATTTATCCCGATCGCCATATACCTCATAAAAAGCGGTGATTCGTTTGATCAAAGAATCAGAAGTATGCCGGACATACATCTTATCATTGACCTTCAAGTCGAGCAAGTCATAATACATACGCTGTTCCTCATCAAAGGACGAAAGGCTATCCCGCAATCGATCCAACAAAGGGCGGGCTTCCTCCGGATTTGTATCCGCAAGGGATTCGATCCGTGACAGGGTAGCGGGGTAAGGCTTCCCCCGATGATCGCAAGCATAAAAAGCCGAGATCAAGACCGACATCAAGAGGATGTATATACGAGGCATTGGAAATCTGTTTTATCACTTAAACGCAACAAAGGTAAAAAATTAAAGTGTAATAGTTTCATTGATATTTATACAAACTTTTGAAAGCCAATACGCAAAGTACGCTACGACCGGATACTTACAGGTTTTGCTTTCTACTCTTAACAGATCTGGGTACTTTTTGCTATCTATCTTAAACAAATCGTATATTTCTCATTCAATCAATCAGCGTATGGATAGCCTATTTATTAAACAAGAACGATTACTGGCACAAACGAGCACCCGTATCATAAGAATAGCGGATCTCCCCGATTCCTTCATCTTGGCTGACAATATGGAGTTCGCCACCGGCAAGAAACTACCGCTGTGGATCGTGGGATTAACCTATTAAAAAAACACGTACGTCTTTTTTTAAGAACAAAAAAGCGGTATCCAGCTTGCCGCCGGATACCGCTTTTCATTTATCTTTACCGATCAAGAAATCAGCAACGAGGCTTGATCTGCTTGAAGAAGTCATTCCCCTTGTTATCTACCAAGATAAACGCAGGGAAGTTCTCTACCTCGATCTTCCAGATCGCTTCCATACCCAATTCCGGATATTCCACGCACTCGATGCTCTTGATATTGTTCTGAGCCAAGATAGCCGCGGGGCCACCGATAGATCCTAAGTAGAAACCGCCGTGGTTCTTACAAGCGTCCGTAACTTGCTGGCTACGGTTACCCTTCGCCAACATGATCATGCTACCGCCATGGCTCTGGAACAAGTCAACGTATGAGTCCATACGACCCGCGGTCGTCGGGCCCATAGAGCCACAAGCCATACCTGCCGGAGTCTTAGCCGGGCCCGCGTAATAAATAGGATGATCCTTGATATATTGGGGGAGATCCTCGCCACGATCCAGACGCTCCTTCAACTTAGCGTGAGCGATATCACGGCCCACGATGATCGTTCCGTTCAATGACAAACGAGTAGATACCGGATATTTATCCAATTCCTTCAAGATATCCGCCATCGGTTGGTTCAAGTTGATCTTGACAGCGTCGCCCTCACCCGCTTGACGAAGTTCCTCCGGAATCAATTCGCCGGGATGGCTATCCAACTTCTCGATCCAGATACCTTCCTTATTGATCTTACATTTAATATTACGGTCCGCGGAGCAGCTTACACCCAAACCTACCGGGCAAGAAGCGCCGTGGCGAGGCAAACGGATGATACGGACATCGTGAGCCAAATATTTACCGCCGAATTGAGCGCCCAAGCCAATATTCTGAGCGGCGGCCAATACCTCTTTCTCCAACTCCACGTCGCGGAAAGCACGGCCACCCTCGCTACCGGTCGTAGGCAAGCTATCGTAGAAACGAGTAGAAGCCAACTTCACCGTCAATAAATTCTTCTCAGCGGAAGTACCGCCAATCACGATCGCGATATGATACGGAGGACAAGCGGCCGTACCCAACGTCTTGATCTTCTCTACGAGGAAGGGAACCAATGTACCCGGATTCAAGATCGCTTTTGTCTCTTGGTATAAATAAGTCTTATTGGCGGAACCACCTCCCTTTGTCACGCAAAGGAACTCATACTCCATGCCTTCCGTAGCCTCGATATCGATCTGGGCCGGCAAGTTACATTTCGTATTTACCTCATCGTACATATTCAGCGGAGCGTTCTGGGAGTAACGAAGGTTCTCTTCCGTGTAGGTCTTGTAAACACCTAAAGAAAGCGCTTCCTCATCGCAGTAACCGGTCCAGACCTGCTGGCCCTTCTCGCCGTGGATAATAGCCGTACCGGTATCTTGGCAGAAAGGAAGTACGCCTTTAGCCGCTACCTCGGCGTTGCGAAGGAATGTCAAGGCCACGTACTTATCGTTGTCCGTAGCTTCCGGATCGCTTAGGATCTTAGCGACCTGCTCGTTGTGAGAACGGCGAAGCATGAATGATACGTCGCGGAAAGCGGCGTTAGCCATAGCGGTCAAACCTTCTTTAGCGACTTTCAAGATCGGTTTTCCTTCAAACTCAGAAACGGAAACATAATCTTTTGTAAGCAAATAATACTCTGTTGTGTCCGGTCCCTTTTGGAACATCGGCTCGTAGTGAAACGGAGGTGTTGCCATATCTTTAGAATTTAATTATATATTGGTTTTATTTAAGTTTGTCCGTACTTTTCGATTGGCAAACTTAGCGAAAAAACTTGATATATAGATCATGGGGTAAAGAAATATAGCTATATTTGCCCGATATGAAAAAGTTGACCTCTTTATACATTGTATTCCTGCTAACGATGCTCAGTTTTCAAGGAAATCTGAAAGCGCAGGTTAGCCACGGAGGCCGCCCGCTTCCGCGATCGCTCATGCGAAGTACAAACGGACAGATGTTTAAAGAAATGCCTCCGTTCGACGTCCAAGAGGAATTGCGTATCGACTCGCTGAATGAGAGCGACCTAAGAAGCGGTTTCCGTTTTGCCTATAAATTCATAACGGATTACAATCGGTACAACTCGGGCGTAACTTTCACCGGGCCGGATGGGACACGTGTATGGAGACTCGGGATCTACTCGCCCGGGGCCCTTTCCATCAACGTGCTCTTCACGGAATATGAACTGCCCGAAGGCGCCCAGCTCTTCCTATACAATGAGGACCAGACACAGATATTAGGCTCGTTCAATCACCTAAACAACTCGGAGTTAAACCTATTGCCGGTCTCTCCTATCCAAGGGGATCGCCTGATCATAGAATATCAAGAACCGGCCAACGCCTCTTTTCAAGGAAGACTGACCGTCGGGGAAGTCAACCATGGCTACCGGAGCTTGCGGGGGTTAGAACCGGGAGACAACACCTCACTGATCGGTAAAATTCCACCGTTAGCTTGCTATCAAGATGGGACAAACGATTACGCCCAATGGGGGCAAAGCGTCGTTCTCCTGATCATAGACGGAAGTGTAGGGTGCACGGGCACACTGATAAATAATACGGACAATGACGGAAAGCCTTATCTACTCACCGCCTCCCATTGCCTGAACAAGCAATTCACGATGAAAAACCCCGATTATGAGAAAATAGCCGGAAGTATCGTCTGCTTTTTCAACTTCAACAGCCCTTTCTGCGACCCGATCCTAAGGGGAACGGAAGAGATGTCTACCGCATCCACTTACTTCAAGGCGGTTAATGAAATGGCAGACATGGCCTTGTTGGAACTTACCGCCACACCTCCGGTTTATTACAGGCCTTATTATGCGGGCTGGAACGCACAAGAGGTAGGACCTGCCCCCTATACGTGCATCCAACATCCCCAATACTCGGTAAAGCGAATCAGTATATCCGATGAGGATCTGGCTCCCTTTACCTTGACAGATCCAAACATGATTTTTTACGAGAACGCTCATTTACATGTCAAGACTTGGGAAGTAGGTTATACGGCCAGCGGTTCCTCCGGATCTCCTTTATTCAATGCCAACGGAGAGATTATCGGAGCGTTATCCGGCGGGCAGTCCAGTGAGAATAGCCCGAAGAATGATTACTTCTTCTCTTTGAAGAAACCCTGGGACGCGATCGATACCCCCGAGAGACAGCTCAAATATTGGCTAAACCCGTCCGATGACGAGACCAAGGTTTGCGAGGGACTTGATCCGTATAAATCAGCCCCTTGTTTCCGGTTGAGCAACATCTATGACTCCGGTAATCAAGAAAACGCCGAATGTACGCTCTATCCCGGGTCTGAAAAAGCGTATTTGTTCGGAAACAACCCCGCCAATATCACTGAATACGCGGAAGCTTACCAAGTAGCCGAAGCGGGTACCTTATACGGAACTTATTTTGTAACACCGCCTGCCGGAGCGAATTACAAACAAATGGAAGTGGAAGTTACCGTTTACAGCGGTGACTCTAAGCCCTCTACATTATTATATACGGAAACATTCCAACCCACCTACAGCAATAAATCGATATTGGACGATACGTTTATTGAGACCGCTAAATCCCTAAATCGGTCACAGGAAAGTTATATCCATTTCTCCAAGCCCATAAACGTTAGCGGAAAGTTCTACATCGGCTATAAGCTCAAGAGCGTCCCGGAGAACACGTATTTCTCCGCTTACAATTTGCCCAAAGGCAAAACGACCCGGAATACGGCTTGGGTTCATGATAAAAACGGCTGGAGACAAGCTACCGAATATACGCAAGCAGGTTTTAGCACCTCCTTGTTTATCGATCCCGTCATTCAATACGGTAACCCCGTCAGCAACGAAAAGCTCGAGGCGAACGAGCAGGTACTCATTCATCTCGGTCCGGAGAAAGGCATGGTACACCTTGTTTTGCCGGATGGAATGGAGAAAGCGACTTATACACTGCACTCGGCACAAGGAAAAGTGTCGGAAAACGGAGAGATCACGGACAGGCAAGCTACACTCCATTTCCTAAAATTAACATCTGGAGTCTACTTTCTAACCGTGCACTATGGCGAGGAGCATTATACACAAAAGATTATATTTTAATCAAAAAATATACAATAAGACTTCTGGGAAACCATCCATTGAAAAGAATGGCAAGAGGTACACAGCCATATTTTTTCAATAATTCTACCCATATTTTATGTATAAAACAAGCCTAGGATTCATTAATAAGTATTAATTAAAAAGATTTTATCGCTTCTTTGCTATCCATAACAAAAAAATACTTTAGTTTTGCACGATAATGGCTAAGGGATAATTTGGAAGTGAATATATTAACATAGTAACATTTTAAACTTACATCAAGATTATGAACAAAAAGTTTTTATTGCCATTCTTCGTATTGGCAGCCATTTTAACTCTTTCTTCTTGTTCAAACAAGTTGAAACCGTTGGCAGAACAGTACATTAAAGCAGAGCCGCAGCCGCTAGAGGCTATCGGAGGCAAAGTTCCTGTAACGATCAATGCGACTTTCCCCGCTAAATGGTTCAACAAGAAAGCTGTTGTAACTGTAACTCCGGTATTGCGTTACCAGGGTGGCGAAGCTTGGGGCACTTCTTACACTTACCAAGGTGAGAAAGTAAAAGGTAACAACCAAGTAATCCCTCAAAAAGAAGGCGCTAACGTAACTATGAAGTCTTCTTTCACTTACAAACCCGAGATGAAAAAATCAGAATTGTATTTGACTTTCGACGCGAAGATCAAAAACAAGACTGTTAAATTGCCGGACGTAAAGATCGGTGAAGGCGTTATCGCTACTTCCGAATTGGCAGACGCAGCTACTGCTACAGCAGCTATCGCAGCTGATAAATTCCAACGTATTATCAAAGAGGCTCATGACGCTAACATCATGTTCTTGATCCAACAAGCTAACCTTCGCGCTAAAGAACTGAATTCTGACGCTATCAAAGAATGGAAAGATCTTGTTAAGAACGCTGACGAGGCTCCGAACCAGAATGTAGCTATCGAGATCAGCGCTTACGCTTCTCCTGATGGTGGTTTCAAATTGAACAACACGTTGGCTGAGAATCGTGAAGGAAACACTACGAAATATTTGAACAAGGAATTGAAGAAGATGAAGGTTGACGCTCCGGTTGACGCTCGTTACACAGCTCAAGACTGGGAAGGCTTCAAGGAATTAGTTTCTGCTTCTAACTTGCAAGATAAAGACTTAGTATTGCGTGTGATCTCTATGTACCAAGATCCTGAGACAAGAGAGAAAGAAATCAAGAATATCTCCGCTGTTTACTCTGACTTGGCTGAGACTATCCTTCCGCAATTACGTCGTTCTCGTTTGACTGCTAACATCGAGATCATCGGTAAGTCTGACGACGAGATCAGCGCTTTGGCGAAGAGCAATCCTTCTGAGTTGAATATCGAGGAAATCCTTTACGCCGCTACATTGACTAACAACGACGGTGAGAAGATGGCTATCTATACAAAAGCTTCTGAGTTGTATCCTAACTGCTACCGTACTTGGAACAACATCGGTATGATGGCATTCAAGGCTGGTGATTTGGCTAAGGCTGAGCAAATGTTCAACAAGTCTAACTCTGTTAAGAATAACGCTTCCGCTAACATGAACTTAGGTTTGATCGCATTAACGAAGGGTGACCAAGCTAAGGCTCAACAATTGTTCGGTAACGCTGCCGGCGTAAACGAATTGAGCGAGGCTCTTGGTGTTCTTTATTTAGAGCAAGGTGAATATGCTAAGGCTGTTAACTCTTTCGGTTCTGTTAAGACTAACAACGCTGCTTTGGCTCAGATCTTGGTTAAGGATTACAGCAAGGCTTCTCAGACTTTGAACGGTGTCGCTAATCCTGACGCTGTAACTTCTTATTTGAAGGCTGTTGTTGCCGCTCGTACGAACGACGCTAACGGTGTTATCAACAACTTGAAGGCTGCTATCGCCGCTGATAAGAACATGGCTAAGGAAGCTGCTATCGACTTAGAGTTCGCTAAATACGCGACTAACTCTGACTTCGCAGCTTTAGTAAAATAATTAGAAAATATTCTTTCTAAATAAGAAAAAGACCTCATCCTTTTGGATGGGGTCTTTTTTTATATCCCACCATCCAATCCTACATTTGATAAAAGCGTAACAGCTTGAAATAAATATTGATTATCAATGATTTTTCATGAAATAAATTCGTAGATTTGCAAAATCTAACAAAGTTGTTGTAAATATTAATCAAATAGGGTAAAGAAATTATGAGATCACAAATCTGGAAACAAATGGTGTGGGTATTTTGTCTGCTCTTTCTAATGGGGTCATGCGTTAAACATGACATTTTTCAAGGAGAAGACCCCACGGTAGATCCGAAAGAACCTACCAAAGAAGAAGAAGATTACATAGCCCAGTTCGAGAATTTCGAGAACATACAGGTTAACATATCTTCTCAGCATGAAGGAACCCTATATTCTATTTATTATGAATATCCTTATGAGGAAGGCTCTTTAGTCAAAGATCCTTATTTAATTGGTAAAACTCCGATCCATATGGCTCTGGAAGTACCTACACACGTAAAGAAACTCTATATCCTAAGAGGGGATGGGGAACTTATTGAGAGCGATGTAAAGGACATCACGATCGGCAGCGATACCAAAAGTAGTTTACGGGCTACAAGTGCGATCAGTGATGAAGTCCTTCATTTGATCAATAACAAATACTTTCCAGAAAAGGCATACAATGTAAAAAGCGAGGATTTATATAGATGCTCTGATCTAAAAATCACGGAAACCGTTTTTACCAGTAGCTTTGAGAAAGCGGATATTTGGCTGACCTATATAAGCGATGGAGGAATGTCCAAAGACAATATGTATGGTAAAATTTGGTTCTATACATATCCCTTCGAGAAGATGGAGAATCTCACTTTAGACGACTGCACCTTCTATGGAAAGACTAATGGCACCATCCAAGTCATTGACTTCAAGATGATCAACCAAGGCGAGAATTATATCTTTTACTCCAAAGAGGAACAGCCAAAGGCTAAGACAGAAGAATATACCCGAATCCCCCTAGGAAGATTCGACAAGGGGCTTAACGTCGGTTTCGTATATCGAGGCACAGACCGTCCACAATTCTCCACCCCGGCATTAAATGGGCCGGATAACAATAAAGTGCCAGACAATGGGGCATTCTCCCATAATTATATAGGCCATACCTTAAAATACGGCAATTCTTCTTTCAAAATAGAGAAAAACGTAGCAAACGGATTCATCCACCACATTCAAGAAGGTGATTTTGAAGGAAATATATTGGGAATGGAAAATCGTTGTCCAAACTATAGGGCCTACGACGGAGACTACAACGATATGCTTTGTCTAATCGAAAGTAATCCCGTTGCCATCGAGCCGGCAGAGCCGGTAACCCCTCCCGTCATAGAATCGCAAACGAACAAGAAAGGATTCCTCTTGTTCGAAGATAATTATCCAAACCAAGGCGATTTCGATTTCAATGACGCTGTCATATATTATAGCATCACAGCATATACCGATAAGAGTACCGCAGATGTTTATGCCCAGTTACTGGCTAAAGGCTGTACATTCCACAACCAATTTGGATTTAAGGACGCCAATGGACTAACTCCCTTTTTCTCCGATGTCAATGGATATGTCAATGTGAGAAAATTCGACAAGGAACCGGAAAGTGGGATTACAAAGACATTAACATATAGCTCAACTCAACTGATCATGCCTTACATTGATAACGGGAAGGGACCGGTAAGTAAAAACGTAAAGAATACGGATCTATACCCATATGTGTTGGATATCCCTTATTCGGAAAATAAACCTTTCCATTGGTGTATAGAGAATAAGAGTATTGACAATGCCTATAATTTTGATCAGGATTACCGCAAAGCGCACGGAGATTGGTATGAGACTCCTAAAGATGAATCGCTTGTAATAAAATTCACGACTTCGGATGAAGAGAAGAAAGATCCGGAAAATAAAGAATGAAGTTACGCGAACCCATTGAAGGATCTCTAAAATCCTATAACACATAAAAACGGCGGCCTTTTTAAAAGGTCGCCGTTTTTTATATTTATTCAATAGAAGAATTTATCTACCTTGGCGCTTGCGCTCTGTCTCATCCAAGATGATCTTACGCATACGCATATTATTCGGGGTGATCTCTACGTACTCATCGCCCTTGATGTACTCAAGCGCATCCTCTAGGCTGAATACGATAGGAGGAGCCAAGGAAACCTTGTCGTCCGAACCAGAGGCACGCATATTCGTCAACTTCTTGGATTTGGTGACATTTACCACCAAGTCATTGTCTTTGGTATGCTCTCCGACCACCTGTCCAGCGTAAACCTCCTCGCCCGGGGCGATGAAGAAACGCCCGCGGGATTGCAAGTTATTCAGGGCATAAGCGAAAGCCTGACCTGTCTCCATAGCGATAATCGAACCATTCATACGTCGTTCGATATCACCCTTCCACGGTTGATATTCCAAGAAACGGTGTGCCATGATAGCCTCACCGGCAGAGGCGGTCAATACAGCGTTGTTCAAACCGATAATACCACGGGAAGGAATCGTGAACTCCAAGTGCATACGACCATTCTTGCTTTCCATCATGGTCATCTCGCCCTTACGTTTCGTTACCATATCGATAATACGGCTAGAGCATTCCTCCGGAAGATTCACCGTCAATTGCTCTACCGGCTCACATTTCTCACCATCGATCTCCTTGATGATAACCTGAGGTTGACCTACCTGCAACTCGTATCCCTCACGACGCATCGTCTCGATCAATACAGACAAGTGAAGCACACCACGACCATATACCAACCAAGAATCAGCGGAATCAGTAGGAACTACGCGTAAAGCCAAGTTCTTATCCAATTCTTTCTGCAAACGGTCAAAAATATGACGAGAAGTAACGAACTTACCATCCTTACCAAAGAACGGAGAATTGTTGATCGTGAAAAGCATAGACATCGTAGGCTCGTCGATAGCGATCGTTGGCAATGGCTCCGGCTCGTTCACGTCGGCGATTGTCTCACCGATCTCGAAACCATCGATACCGATAATAGCGCAAATATCCCCGGACTGCACGGAATCAACTTTCGTACGTCCCAAGCCCTCGAATACATCCACTTCCTTGATCCTCGATTTCACCATACTACCATCACGCTTACAAAGCATGACATCTTGGCCCTCTTTCAACTCGCCACGGTGTACACGTCCTACAGCGATACGACCTACATACTTAGAATAATCCAAAGAAGTAATCAACATCTGCGGAGTACCCTCCAACATCTTTGGTTCGGGGATATACTTGATGATCGCATCAAGCACAGCCGTTATATCCTCTTTCGGCTCCTTCCAATCCTCGGACATCCAGCCCTGCTTGGCGGAACCATAAATAGTAGGGAAGTCAAGCTGCTCCTCGGTAGCATCCAGACTAAACATCAAGTCGAATACCATTTCCTGCACTTCCGACGGGCGGCAATTCGGCTTATCCACCTTATTAATTACCACGATCGGCTTCAAACCCAGTTGAATCGCTTTTTGCAAAACAAAACGAGTTTGCGGCATAGGCCCCTCAAAGGCGTCTACCAATAGCAAACAACCATCCGCCATATTCAAGACACGCTCCACCTCGCCACCAAAGTCGGCGTGGCCCGGAGTGTCAATAATATTGATCTTATATCCCTTATAATTGATAGACACGTTCTTGGCAAGAATCGTGATACCTCGTTCCCGTTCCAGATCATTGTTATCCATGAACTGATCCGGTTCTGCCTGTCCTTCACGGAAAAGCTTACCGGCTAATAACATCTTATCCACGAGCGTCGTTTTGCCGTGGTCTACGTGCGCGATAATCGCAATGTTTCTGATCTTTTGCATTGAAGACTAATTTATTGGCTGCAAAAATACGATATTTTTACGATATATATATGACATTCATGCTTCAAAACACAAAAAAGATAGTAGAATCTATTGCAAATCAAAAAGGAATGCCTACCTTTGCGACCGCTTAGATAACATAGTATTAATTTATTAAAGTAAAAAGAATCATGTATTTAGATTCAGCGAAGAAAAAAGAATTATTTGAAAAGTATGGCAAATCAGCAACTAACACAGGTTCTGCTGAGAGCCAAATCGCATTGTTCACATTCCGTATCTCTCACTTGACAGAGCACTTGAAAGTGAATCACAAAGACTACGCTACGGAAAGATCATTGAAGATGTTGGTAGGTAAACGTCGTCGTTTATTGGACTATCTGATCAAGACTGACATCGAGAGATACCGCGCTATCATCAAAGAACTTGGTATCAGAAAGTAAGAAAAAGCTTATGCGAGAATATTAAAAAGGGCAATCCCAATCGGGAATTGCCCTTTTTATTTGCCTTAATCCTAGATATAATAAAATATTAATGTAAATTTGCGCCGTTTAGTATCAATTTATCAAACATTATAGGATTATAAATAACAAATCATATACATGGGAAACAACAAAATTATAGGCGCAAAAATTAAAAATATCCGGGAATCGAAACAGCTCTCTATCGAGGAAGTAGCCGAACGCTCCGGGTTAGGTATCGAACAGATAGAACGTATCGAGGGTAACTTGGATTTTCCATCTTTGGCCCCTCTTATCAAAATAGCACGGGTATTAGGGGTACGTTTGGGTACATTCTTGGATGACCAAGCGGAGCTAGGCCCGGTCGTATGCCGCAAAAAGGATAGCGAGGCCGATGGTATCGGGTTCACGAACAATGCGACACAAGGGCACAAGCATATGGATTACCACTCGCTCTCGCAAGATAAGTCCGGCCGCCATATGGAGCCCTTCTTGATCGAGATCGCTCCCTCCGAGGAAGGCGAGGATTTCATTCTGTCCACGCATGAGGGAGAAGAGTTTATCTACGTATTGAGTGGCGTCGTAGAGATTAATTACGGAAAAAACACCTATATCCTAGAGGAAGGCGATAGCATCTATTATGATTCTATCGTGGCGCATCATGTACATGCGGCAGCCGACAACAGGGCTCGAATCTTAGGAGTTGTCTATACACCTTATTAAATCCGGCGTTTTATGGAATTACATAACAGAACCCTTGGCCAATGGCTGGAACATTGGGCCGAGAATACACCGGATAAGGAGTATATCGTTTATTCAGACCGTGACTTACGTTTCACTTGGAGCGAATTCAACAAGCGTGTGGACGACATGGCGAAAGGTATGTTGGCGATCGGTATCACCCATGGCACACATGTCGGCGTATGGGCGACGAACGTACCGGATTGGTTGACATTCCTATATGCAGGCGCGAAGATCGGTGCCGTATTGGTCACGATCAATACGAACTATAAACAAAGCGAGCTGGAATACCTAGTAGAGAACGCCGATATCCATACGATGTGTATCACAGACGGCGTGTTTGATGGAAGTTACGTGGACATGGTCTATACCATGTTGCCGGAATTGAAGACCTCCCAACGGGGATATTTGAAAAGCGAGCGTTTCCCTCGCCTGAAAAACGTAGTCTATATCGGACAGGAGAAATACAGGGGTATGTACAATACGCCCGAGATGTTGCTCCTCGGACAAAATATCAAGGATGAGACCTTAGAGGCTGCCAAAGCGAGAGTAAATTGCCACGACGTTGTCAATATGCAATATACTTCCGGTACGACCGGCTTCCCGAAAGGGGTCATGTTGACTCACTACAACATCGCCAACAACGGTTTCTTGACGGGTGAGCATATGAAATTCACCGCCGACGATAAGCTTTGTTGCTGCGTACCTCTCTTTCATTGCTTTGGCGTGGTATTAGCTTCCATGAACGTATTGACGCATGGATGTACGCAAGTGATGGTCGAGAAATTCGATCCGCTATTGGTATTAGCTTCTATACATAAAGAGCGTTGCACGGCCGTGTACGGCGTGCCTACCATGTTCATTGCCGAGCTGAACCACCCGATGTTCGAGATGTTCGACCTCACGTCGTTACGTACCGGTATTATGGCAGGTTCTCTTTGCCCGGTTGAACTCATGAAAACCGTGGACGAGAAGATGCACATGCGTGTAACCAGCGTGTATGGATTGACAGAGACCTCACCGGGTATGACCCACTCCCGTATCGAAGATCCGGCCGAGGTGCGTTATAATACTGTAGGCCATGAGTTCGAATTTACCGAGGTACGGGTTATCGACCCGGAGACTGGCGAGGAATGCCCCGTCGGCGTACAGGGCGAGATGTGTAACCGCGGTTATAATAACATGAAAGGTTACTATAAAAACGAAGCCGCCACCAATGAGGCGATCGACAAGGATGGTTTCCTGCATTCCGGCGACTTGGGCGTTCGTGATGAGAATGGAAACTTCCGTATCACCGGCCGTATCAAGGATATGATTATCCGTGGAGGCGAGAATATCTATCCACGTGAGCTGGAGGAATTCCTTTATCATTTCCCCGGCGTGAAAGACGTGCAAGTAGCCGCTGTTCCTTCCAAGAAATATGGAGAGGAAGTGGGTGCCTTTATCATCCTTCACGATGGTGTGACGGCTACGGAGGAAGAGGTGAAAGATTTCTGCCGCGGAAAGATCGCCCGGCATAAGATCCCGAAATACATCTTCTTCGTCGATACCTTCCCGATGACCGGAAGCGGAAAGATACAGAAGTTCAAGTTGAAAGACCTCGGGCTGAAACTATTGCAAGAGCAAGGTATCACGCCGGCCTGACGATTTAGTGGACAGCTAACAGTTGACAGTTACTTTAAAATCTTCATAATGGGCGGTACGATCTTCTCGTGTTGCCCATTTTCCTAAAGAACGATGGACGGAATCAACACACTGCGTTACTCGGATTTATTTTTAGCGATGTATTTCGATGGCGGGAAGAGCTGCCTGCACCGGAATCATTCGCATGTGTTGGTGTATGTATATTCCGGAGAGATGGTAATCGACGAGAAAGGCCAAATCACCCGGTTACATAAAGGAGAATGCGCTTTCATCCGCAAGGACTTCAGTGTGCAGATGACGAAACAAGCATGGAATGGCGAGCAGTTCAAGGCGATCTTCTTGATGTTCACCATGAAGTTCCTACGCGACTTTTACAGCAAATTAGATCGAAATACTCTCCCTAAAGACGCCAAGCGAGATCAGGTAAGCCTTTACAAGCTACCGTCCAACCGTCCCGATATCGTAAGCTTGTTTGAGTCGATGACCCCTTATTTCAATTCCAAGATCCAACCGACAGACGAATTGCTGCAACTAAAAATGATCGAGGGCGTTTATGTGTTGCTCCATACCGACAAGAATCTATATGCCTCTATCTTCGATTTTACCGATCCATGGAAGATAGACATACTGGAATTCATGGAGCGGAATTATATGAACGATATTTCCATGGAAGAAATCGCCAACTATACGGGACGCAGTCTCTCCACATTTAAACGTGATTTCAAGAAATGTAGCGCTCTCTCGCCCCGGGAATGGCTCATCCGACGCCGCCTTGAAGCCGCACATGGGCTGATACGTAAAGGGGGGCGTAAGGTCTCGGAGATTTGTTTCGAGGTAGGCTTCAAGAACCTTTCCCATTTCTCGAAAATCTATAAGATAGCGTATGGCGTACCGCCAACCGAGGATATATAATATTTATAATGGGCCACACAACAAAGCTATTTGAACCACATAACAAAGCCTCTATACCACTCCCTCCTTATCTTCGCGACATAAATAATAACAAAATGTAAATCAAATGATCATGACAAAGACAATGGAAGAGAAAGTAGCTTTAGTAACCGGTTCAGCGATGGGTATCGGACTCGCTTGCGCCGAAGCCTTCGCCAAGGCTGGATACATAACCGTATTGGCAGACATCCGTGAGCCGGGAGAACAGGTAGAGAAATTAGTAGCCGAGGGACATAAGGCCGTAGCGTATCGGTGCGACGTATCAAACACGCAAGCCGTAAAGGAGATGATCGACTGGACCGTAGCTACCTACGGAAGACTGGATGCGGCTCTTAACAACGCAGGCATACAAACACCGCAACGCCCAATGGCGGAAATCACCGACGATGAATTCGACCGTACCGTGGCTGTGGATTTGAAAGGTGTCTGGAACTGCATGCGTTATGAGATCCTGCAAATGCTGAAACAAGGCGGCGGCGCCATCGTCAACACCTCATCGCAAGGCGGAGTCACGGGATTTCCGGGGCAAGCGGCCTACATAGCCTGTAAGCATGCCGTTATCGGACTGACACGTACCGCCGCTATCGACTATGCGGCAAAGAACATCCGCATCAATGCCGTATGTCCGGACGTTATCCGTACGCCGATGGCGGAAGACTTAATGCGGCGTGACCCTTCCTTGGAGAAGGAGCTGGTGCGCGACATTCCCGCAGGGCGGCTCGGTAAGCCGGAAGAGATCGCCAACGCCGTACTTTGGCTATGCAGTCCGCAAGCGAGCTTCGTAGATGGCCATGCGCTATTGGTAGATGGAGCCTTCAGTATTCATTAAATCGCAAAACTACAGAGAACCCAATACTGCAACGGCGTTGCAGTGTTACTGCAATGCGGGTTGCAGTAACGAACCCACCGTACCCCTCAGCAAGCCTCTGCCCTAGATGGAAATTCATAGATAAAGAACACCTACTATCAACGCTTTTTCGTACCTTCGCGTCTCAACCATTTATAGTATTAATTTATGTCACAATTATTTCCAACTAATCTGCCTTATAAAGTGGCAGATATGAGTTTGGCTGAATTCGGTCGCAAAGAGATCGAGATCGCCGAACACGAAATGCCGGGATTAATGGCGCTACGCCAGAAATACGCCGATCAGAAACCCTTGAAAGGCGCACGTATCACCGGCTCACTGCATATGACTATTCAGACGGCAGTGTTAATCGAAACATTAGTTGCGTTGGGAGCGGACGTTCGCTGGGCTAGCTGTAACATCTTCTCCACACAGGACCATGCGGCAGCCGCTATCGCGGCGGACGGCGTACCGGTATTCGCTTGGAAAGGCGAGACGCTGGAGGAGTATTGGTGGTGTACGGACATGGCGCTTCGTTTCCCGGAAGGTAAAGGCCCTCACATGATTGTTGACGATGGAGGTGACGCTTCCTTGCTGATTCACATGGGCTATCGTGCGGAGAACGATGCGGAGACCATCAACCGCAAAGGCGGGAATCATGAGGAACAGGTAATTCTAGATACATTAAATCGTATCCTTCAAGAAGATAACAGCCGTTGGCACCGTACGGTAGCCGAGATGAAAGGTGTGTCGGAAGAGACGACCACCGGCGTTCACCGTCTGTATCAGATGATGGAGAAAGGTGAGTTGCTGGTTCCGGCTATCAATGTTAATGACTCCGTGACGAAATCCAAGTTCGATAACTTATACGGATGCCGTGAGTCTTTGGCGGACGGCATCAAGCGGGCTACGGACGTGATGATCGCCGGCAAGGTGGTAGTCGTAGCCGGATACGGTGACGTAGGTAAAGGCTGCTCTCACTCCATGCGCTCTTACGGGGCTCGTGTACTCGTGACTGAGATCGATCCGATCTGCGCCTTGCAAGCCGCTATGGAAGGTTTCGAGGTTACGACCATGGAAGAGGCCGTGAAAGAGGGTAACATCTTCGTTACGACCACCGGAAACTGCGATATCATCACGATCGAGCATATGACACAGATGAAAGACCAATCGATCGTATGTAATATCGGTCATTTCGACAACGAGATCCAAGTGGACAAGCTTGTCAACTATCCGAATATCAAACACACGAATATCAAGCCGCAAGTAGACAAATATACGTTCCCGAACGGAAACTCTATCTTCCTGCTGGCAGAAGGCCGCTTAGTAAATCTGGGTTGCGCCACGGGACATCCGTCATTCGTAATGAGCAACTCATTTACGAACCAAGTTCTTGCCCAGATGGATTTATGGCAAATGGCCTATGAGGTAGGCGTATATCGTTTGCCGAAACGTTTGGATGAGGAAGTTGCCCGCCTGCACTTGGAACGCATCGGCGTAAAACTATCCCACCTGACGCAAAAACAAGCTGATTATATCGGCGTACCGGTAGAAGGACCGTACAAGGCTGATCATTACAGATACTAATTAATTGAAGATTGAAAGTTGAGAATTGATAATGAAGGGAGGGCAGCTCCTATAGTTCTCGATTCTTAATTTTCAATTTTCAATTCTTAATTTTCAATTACCATGCGTTTCGCTATTCTCTCCCCCATTTATCCCTATCGTGGCGGTATCGCCCAATTCAGCGGGATGCTCTATACGGAATTAGTAAAAGAAGGTCATGAAGTAAAGGCTTTCAACTTCAAACGTCTTTATCCGGATATCTTATTTCCCGGCAAGACTCAATACGTAGAAGCGGGAGACCGTGCGATCGAAATCGAGAGCGTGCGAGTATTAGATAGCGTCAACCCGGTTAGTTATTTCAGTACCGTAAACGCCATTCGTTCCTATGCGCCGGACGTACTGATTATCTCTTACTGGATGTCCTTTTTCGTTCCCGGATACGCCCACGTAGCGAACCGGATGAAAAAGCATTGTAAGGTAATCACCCTTATCCACAACGCGATTCCCCATGAGCCGCGTTTCTTCGACAAGCCTTTAGCTTCGTTACTTTTCAAGCAATGCCATGGCTTTATCGTGATGAGCGATAACGTGCGGTATGATTTGCGGAAACTTTACCCGGGCGCTAAATATATCCAGAACCCACACCCGCTTTACAATCATTTCGGGAGTAAGATCAACAAGAACGAGGCGTGCCGGAAATTAAGAATCCATCCGTCCAAAAAGAATCTTCTATTCTTTGGACTGATACGGGATTATAAAGGATTAGATCTGCTGATAGAAGCGATGGGACAGCTTAACGAGGATTACCATCTCATTATAGCCGGCGAATGTTACGGTAGTTTCGAGAAGTATCAGGCTCTGATCGATGCATCTCCGGCAAAAGAACGTATATTCGTCCACTGTGAATATATCAGCGACGAGGAAATCCCCATTTATTTCTCAGCGGCGGATGCCTTAGTACTCCCCTATCGCTCCGCCACTCAAAGTGGTGTCGTATCCGTAGCCTACAATTACGATTTACCTATGTTAAGTACTCCCGTAGGCGATTTCAAGAACAGCATCGAAAAGCCGGGTACAGGCATCGTAGTGCCTGAGATATCCGCGACGGCCCTCGCCCAAGGTATCGAGGAACTTTTCACCCCCTCACAGCAAGCCACCATCCCTGCGAACATATCCAAAGAAAAAGCAGCCCTCTCGTGGGAAACCCTAACGAGAAAACTGCTCGATTTTATCAATAGCGGTTTCATCTAGTTGTAGAGACGGGGCGTGCCCCGTATCTACAACCAACCGGAATTTATATCTCTTTTTGCTTTCTAGCTTTCCAAATCGAATATCCTACCGCACCAATCAATAACAACAAGATAATCAACGAACTGAAAGAAGTAATATAAGCCGCCGTAATATAACCTTGCGGTCTAAACTCAAATACGATCTGATGCTCTCCCGCAGGAACTAACATAGCCCTTAATATCCAATCCGCCCGGAAATGCGGAGCGGGCTTCCCATCAATCGTAGCCTCCCATCCCGGTTGATAATAGATCTCAGAGAATACTGCTAATTGCTCAGAATTAGTCTTCGTCGTATAAACTAACTTATTAGGGCGATAACTATCCAATGTTATCGTAGCGGTAGAGTCCAATTGAGGCGTGAAACCTTTCACCTCATCAGCGAAACGTTTATCGACAACCGCCGTCGTTAACGGATTGATCGTATTCAACGCCGCTATTTCCGCATCCGCATTCTCCACGACCTCCACTTTATCCACAAACCAAGCGTTGCCGAAAGCAAACGGATTCCTCAAAGGCGGTTGCTCCGGATTATAGATAATATAACGTGTATTTAGCATATTCAAGGACGGGCAAGCAGCGAACGCCCCCATCAAATCCTCCGCGGTCTGCGCTTTCTGGAAAGCCCCGATAACCGAGTTAAGCTCTCCTTGCAGACGGTGGTCGATCAGTTCTTGGTACCGTCTCAGCTTCGCCGCATAATAACCACCGACGGAATGGTGATAGTACGAGGTCGTTGTCTCCAAGAAAGGATTATTCAAATTCAAGACACGATAAGAAAGGTCCTTATCCTTCATGATTTCCTGATCGGCTACCGTCTCTTTATATATCTCCGTAGGTTTCTGGCGGATAAAGTTACTATCGTTCAAATACCGTTTATCCACCGTCCATAAGTCAACCAGCATCAAGACCGCAACACCGATCCCTACGAATGTCGCCACTTTCTTCCGATCTTTCGAGGTATAGAACCAGAACAACAAAGCCGCCCCTAATAAGATAAAGACCAAAGAGCGCAACGCATCCGCCGAAGCCAAGGAAGCACGATCCATTAACAAGGCGTTGTAATACCAATCCGGCAACTGATATTGAGCGTCGAAAGAAGAACGGAAATCCAACAGCATACTCGGCATCAACCAAAGGATTAAAGAAAGCCCCCCCGTGATAGCCAAAGCAGCGATCAATCCTCTCTTCAACAAGGCATCGCTCACGGTCTCGGATAACACCTCTTTCAATCCCCATATAGCGATAATAGGAAACACCATGCCCGGAATAACCAATGCCATCTCTACGGTACGGAACTTATTATACATCGGCAAGTAATGGAACATAAAGTCATTGAAGCTATCAAAATTACGTCCCAATGCCAGCAATATCAAAAAGACAGAACCTCCGAATAACCACCATTTCATCGGATTCCGGATCACGAACATTCCCAGAACAAACAAGAAGCAGACCAATGCCCCGAAATAAACCGGCCCGGAAGTAAATGTCTTCTCTCCCCAATAAGTAGGAGCCTGTACCTCTTTTCCGACTTGAGCGCCTTTCGCCCTTAATTCCTTATATAACTCAGAATCCGGGCCTAGCATTCCACCCGAACTTCCACCATAGGCATTCGGGACCAACAAGGTCAACAACTCCCCTTTTCCATAGCTCCAAGCGAACGCATAATCCTTGTCCAAGCCGGAAGAGATCTTCTCGCCCGAAGGGGTCGTTGTCGTTAATTCCGTAGCCCCACGGATAGAGTTCTGTCCCAAATCCCATTGAGCATACATATTCTGGGCATTCGGCAACACCGCCAATATCACGCATCCAGCCATAATAGCGGTTACCGTACCTAGTTCTTTATAAGCTTTTTCCTTCAGTTTATTGAACAAATATCCCAAATAAACGAAGAAGCAAAGTAATAATAAATAATAAGTGATTTGCAGGTGCGTATTCGCGATAGAGAAAGCGACACCCAACAAGAACACGACCGCCCCCCATAAATACTTACGCTTGAACAACAGGGCCATACCCGCCAACGTTAATGGCATATAAGCGATTACATACGCTTTCGTGACATGGCCGGCCTCTATAATGATCAGATTATAAGATGCTAAAGCGAAAGCGATAGCACCAGCGATCGCCAACCACCAATTTACGCCCATGACACACATCAAGATATAGAAACAAACGAATCCGGTAAACACCATCCCCGCATCCATATACCCCAGCGCTTTTAAAGGCTTCTCCACTAAAAGATATCCGGGAAATCGTGGAGCCGGATTTCCATATCCCGACACATAAGGCATTCCGCCAAACATAGCATCAGACCATGCGCTGAATTCTCCCGGTTGGGCCGTCTTCTCATATTCATCCATCTGGCTATTCCCCATACCGATAGCCTTTTCCGTATCCCCTTGCCGGACGATTTTACCCTCAAATACGGCCGGAGAAAAATAAATCACCGTCAATACCAAGAATACGGCTATCGCTGCGATATGTTTTCCCCATTTACTCATTATACTCCGCATAAAACTTATCTATAATTTATTGTTTATACTCTACCTTTAAACCATTTGGCAAAATAGAATCTCACGGCGAACCAACCATGCAACAGAATCGTCGACACCTTGCCATAATACTTACACATGACCTCATATCGCTCCTTTAAGGAAGCTTTCCGGTTCACACTACTTAACCCTTCCTCCAAAAAATTAGACAGGATCAAACGTGTATTATGTATTCTTTTCGATCGTCTCAGACATTGGATACACCAATCATAATCCGCCGTCAAACGGTATTCCGTATTATATAACGGAGCGATCTCCCGTTTTGATATAAACGACTGGTGACAAACCAACATTCCCATCCGAAAACTTTTCCAAGTCAGTTTCTCCGGTGCTTTCAATCTGCGCATCCCTAATGATCTACCCTCCGCATCAACGATCCGGGTTTCTCCGTAAATCACGTCTGGCAAAGATACTTTCTTTTTCAAAGACGCCACAATTCTTTGCACGGTATCTGCGGTATAAAGTGTATCCCCCGCATTCAGGAACCACACATAATCCCCTGTAGCCCGCTTCAATCCCTTATTCATAGCATCATACAAGCCTTTATCAGGCTCGCTTATCCAAGAAGCGATACCGGACTCATATTGCTTGATGATCTCTACGGTCTTATCCTTCGACGCTCCGTCAATCAATATATACTCAATATTCGGATACGACTGGCTAAGTACGCTCAATATCGTACGCTCCAGCCATCGCTCCGCATTATAGGTGATCGTTATGATCGAAAATGTAGGTTGCTGATTCATTTCCATTATCTCTTATAAATTTCCGACTTGTCTCACACGATATTTTTGTAAAGGATGCTTAGGAGAAGACGGATATAATCTCTCTAGTAGCCCATCCTCTAACATTCTTGGTATAACCCGATTAATTAAATAAGAAGCCTCTCTATGAACAGCTTCCGCTATTATTTCCAGAGCTACATAATCCTCACAAACAGATAGTATTAACCTCGACAAATCCTCATAACGCATATATTTCTTACTTTCATCCTTCTCCAGTTTGCTTTCATCTTTTTGAGGCTTGCTTTCATCCTTCTTCAGTTTGCTTTCATCCTTTTGAGGCTTGCTTTCATCCTTCTCCAAAAACAGCAAACGGTACCTAGTTCCCCGGCCATTTCCTATAGACTCCAAAAAACCAGCATTGCACATACTTTTCAGTAGCTTTGTAATATTTGAGCTATGTTGGTTCAAAATATATTGAAGTCTTTCATTAGATACTTGTTTTTCAGAGTAACAAAGAGCCAAAACCGTGAATTGATCATATGGAATTCTTTCAATTTCCCGTCCAAACAGACGCTTAAGTTCTTCTAAGACTTCCTCTGGATACAAACTTTCCATCGGTAAATTCAACACCACCCGATCCGGGTGACTTTGCTCCTCTACAAATGGAGGTCTCCAATTCGCATTTTTCCAACCCATAAAAATCTTATTCACCCCACTTCCTGCTTTCTCAGAGAAGCCAATCAACATAAAATACGAGAATCTCTCGGATGTTCCTCATCCGCATCGGCAATCATTCTGCGAACTTCCGTATCCATATATTTATAATCTCCCTCATTATTTCGTTTATAAGTATGTCCATTTATTCCATTTTTCCACAAATGTAGCAATTTTCAATCTATGGTATGATCAAACTACGATACAAATCAATATACCTCCTCGCAACAACCGATTCCTTATAACAATCATGTACATTGCGGATACAAGCCTCTTTTAATCGCAAAGGCTCTCGATTATCAATTACCCACTTGATACCCGTAGCCAAGTCATCCGTATCCTTATATTTCGCCAGATATCCATTTTCCAAGTGGTTTATAATATCAGTCTGCCCGCTATTATCAAAACTCACCGCCGGACAACCACAAGCCATCCCTTCTATAATAGTCTGGCCAAAAGTCTCATACAAAGAAGCTACCACCGTCACGTCAGCTGCGGCATATAATTTCGCAATCATAGAAGGATCACTCAAAGATCCCATACATACATAAGGAATCGGAATTTCCGACAAAAAAGAATCATCTCCTTTGATACCTCCAAATAAGACCAAGAAATAATCTTCCTCTCCTTTCCTCTCTTTCAATATAGATAAAGCCTTGACAAGATATTCAAAACCTTTAATCGGATCATTGATACGTGCGGCTCCCATCAAGATGATTTTCTTATCCAAAGGTAAAGATAAGCTCTTCCTAGCCTCCTCCTTATCAGAAGGTACAAACAGACTTGTGTCAATCACATTCGGAATCACCTCTACAGGCAACCTATTGGTCAACGCACTATCTTGAGCTTGTTGTCTTAACCAAGTACTTACCGCCACCAGTTGTATCTTAGAATCCGCCAAAAAACGTTTCTTATTAAAAACATGATACGACAAATCCTTTTTATCGCTCGAACTTAGGAAAGGGCATTCTCCACATTCTTTCTTGAACCTCTCGCAACCGAACGAATAATGGCAAATCGCCGTACATGGCCACATATCGTGCATAGTCCATACGATGGGTTTCCCGATCAGCGCCAGCTTTCTTATATCCGCCAAAGACAAGAAACCTTGATTGATCCAGTGTAGATGGATCACATCCGCAGCCTTCACCAAGGGGTGATCAGACAAATCCGTACCCGTATTGGCTATAGAGACCTGAAACAAAGGCTTTCGCCTGAAATGATTACAGATAAAAATAATCAACCGCTCCCACACGAACCGAATAAAGTTCCATCGGCTCGCCCAAAAGCTATCATTAAGAGCAGTCACCCACTCATCCCCCGTCTTCCGATCACGCACCAACATAGAAACCTCTACACCGGATTTACCCAATGCCTTCGCCAGCCGGTTCGCCGCTACTGCCGCTCCACCGGTTAATTCAGAAGTATTTAATATCAAGATATTCATTTTTGCTCTATTATTTGCCAAAACCATCTTTCATGCAAAAGGTTCGTTCTTATAATTCATCACCGATACATAAAGTAACGAAAATAATCGCTACAAGAGACCGGAAAATAGATAGCTCGTAATACTGAAAAGGATAAATCCTTTTCAGTAGAATAAAATATTTTATTCCGCAAACGCACACACAACATGGCCAACCGCATTCTGGCCTGCACGGAATGTTTGCTTTGATAGAAAGCCAAACATAGAGCATTCGTTCTCGATATAGTATCAGCTGGAATGGCGGACAACAACTCATAAAGCTTGGAAAAGTAGGCATCCATTCCCTCACGTACCTTAGGATGTCTATAATACGCAAACGTACGGCACAAATAATCCAACATATTCATAGGAGTCTTCGCATAGTTCATTGGCTCACTATATGTAACAGCTTGCAAATGCCTACGCTGATTGACCAACACCCGATCCAGATAAACCAACTTCTCATAGCTCTCCACTACGATCTGGAGGAAATGGTCGTATAAGAAATAATCAGACCAATACGCCCAATCCGGTATCTTATCAAGAAGAGCACGTTTGAACAGCATCGTATGACCGGCAATCATGGAACAATAAATCGTTCTTTCCAAACATCGATTCGCTACTCTCTCATCAAAAAAAGTCTTAACACCATTCGTGTCCGAGAAAGGTCTCGTCATGCCAGCGCACAACCAAGCATCCCCTATTGCCTCTACTTGCCATTCCAGTTTACGCGGCTCCCAAATATCATCTTGGTCAGATATAGCGATAAAATCTCCTGTAGCCCTATAAAAAGCCGAAAAGAAATTTCGATTAACCCCTTTTCCGGATTCATTCATATAGACCTTGATAAAGGGATATTTGCGCTGATAGCCTTGCAGCACTTCCCAAGTTCCATCCGTAGAATGGTCATCTTGGATAATGAGCTCATAAATAGGATACGTCTGTCCAATAATAGACTCAATCTGTTCCGCAACAAATTTAGCCCCATTATACGTACACATCACAACCGAAATAGTCCTTCCATCCGTCATGGCATCCTGTCGATTAATCATCAATTGTCTTATTCGCTTTTTCAACCAAGCTCGTCACCTCCTCCAAGGAATCTCGATACATCTCATAGAGTTTTCCCCGGTTCTTTATCTCTTGGAAACCCATCAACCCTTTATTCCAGATCCGCATACCTCCGGCAATCATCGATTCAAAACCTGCGTTATACCAGCCTACTTTCAACCCGGATAGCCAAGCCCGCAAACACAACTCCGTATCATCACACTGGAAAGGAGCGAACGAGAAATCAATATGCCCTAAATGTTCAATATATAATTTCTTATTCAGTAACATAGGCGCCCTATTCACCGAATGGACGAAACGGAAATCCTTGCCTTTAAAGAAAGCGGAAGGATAAGAGCCGTTATATCCCCATTTCTCCTTCTCATCAATCACGAAATCCAATCCATTCAAACCACCCAATATAGCCATATCCGAATATTTCTTAAAATAGGCGACACCTTTATCCACCCATCCAAGATCCGTGATCTTGTCATCATCCTGCATCAAGACAATATATTCGCCATTCGCGAAACGAATAGTCTTGTCATACATCACGTTCTCATACAAGTCGTTGGCACGCACCAAAAACTCATTACCACGAGTAAGATACCTCATAAGAGACTTAGAATGTTTGTATTCAGAGCCATCATCTATTACTACGATTTCCGCATTCGGGTACTCACGTAATTTGCTGACAATACGCTTTACACCCACACTTTTATTATGAGATTCTATAATAAAGCTGACAAGCGGTTGATTGGTATATCCTTTCGCCAACCAATCCTCATAAGTTTTCTGCTTTCTTTTAAAAACACGTTTCGCTAACGCCCAATAAACTTTCTCCCAATATAAACGAATATCCATTCTTACTTATCCTATTATAGAGTTTAACTGATTGAAAAAAGAAATTATGTATTGATCATAACTATAACCCATCTTATTCGCTTTCAATGATATTTGTCTAAGACCTTCACAATCCTCCAGACCTTCCGCCAATTTCTCCGCAAGATCCGTTTTAGATGCCGGATCAAAGAGATCACCATTTTTCCGTGGCTCAATCAAACAAGCCGCTCCCGCAACAACAGAACATAACGTATAACAACCGGCTAATAGAGCCTCATTCACCACCGCTCCAAAACGCTCATAATAACTTGGCAACACAAATATCTGGCCGATATTATAACAAGCATATAGATCCTCTCCCTGCTTTTTCCCAGCGAAAATCACGTGGTTAGCCAATCCATTTCTCTCCGCATGTCGCTCTAAGGCCTCTCTCTGATCACCATCACCAACAAATAAAAGAATAGACTTAGGATATCTTTTTACCACCAAGGCGAAAGCATCCAGTAAAAAGAATAAATTCTTGATATCTATTAAACGACCGACAAACAACAAGACTTGCCTTCCTTCCAAATGATACGTATCCTTCAATATCCTAGAAACAGGCAACGCATTCTCCAATAGCAACCTAAAGTCTTGATCTTTTTGTATAATCGGAAAAAACAAAAATTTCTGTCGTGTCTGAAAACGCTCAACATACCAAGACAGCACATCATCGTTTGTCAAAATAATACCACTGTAAAGCTTAACCGCTATAAAACGCATACATCTTTTCACAAGAGTTGCGCTTTCTGCAATCTCTTTGCTATCATCACAGATCGTAAAAATAGACAATTTCCAGTTGAATAGAAATTTATAAACCAGCAATAATAAACCCAAGATATTATACTCACTACAAAACACCACATCCGGCTGTTCCTTCTTCAAGATCGAGAGAACCTGTGTCCTAAGATTCTTAATCCCGAATAATCCCGGAGCTAGAAAGCGAGGCACAAACTCCAATCGCCCTCTCAACTCGTCTTGAGCGAACGATTGCTCCAATACATCTCCAAATTCAAAATAGAATATAGCATCAAACTCCTTATTCAAGGAATTAAAAAAATCTACCCGATAAGGAGCTATCGCCGGATGAAAAACCACAAGTTTCTTTTTCATTTCAAAATGCGTTTTATCTTTTCGGAGTTCCAAACCTCCATATTCGTCTCCAGTTTCATTTTCCAATAAGCCCATCTTTTCCGATTTCCCAACAAAAGAAACTGAAAAATCCGGATATAGCTCTTCAGTTGCGTAATGGCAAAAATCAATCGACACCCAAAGATACCATAGACCTTTCTAAAATAAATATATTGTCCCTCATATAAGAAATAAAGACGGGACTGTTTTATATAAGAGGCACGCCCCTCCAAATGTGTGATTTGAGCCGAAGGTACGGAGTATATATCCCAACCCGATCGATGAATCCGGAGACACAATTCTGTCTCCTCATAATTCATGAAGAAATCCGCATCAAACCCCCCTATCGAAGACAACACCGACCTCCTCACCATCAAATCCGCACCAGTAACAGAAGCCACCTTTATCGGCTTCCCCTCATGATTGAAAAACAAAGAACGTCTAGACGAAAAACATAGTGAAGGTATATATAAGATTCCCAATAACTCCCATAAAAAAGACGGATATTTACGACTAAAAGAAGTGGTGGCGTTCCCCTCTTCATCATATAGGTTACCTCCACAAGCCCCGACATTCACATTAAGTTCCAGAAAACGGAATAATTCTCCTATCGCATTATTCCGTAAAAGAGTATCCGGATTTAAAAAGAATATATACTTTCCATCCGCCTTTTTTAAACCAAGATTATTCGCTCGTCCAAAACCAACATTCTTTTCAGACTGAATGGTTATCACGTCCGGATGTATTTCTTGTATCTTAGCCAATGACCCATCACCGGAGTTATTATCTACAATAATAATCTCATACAGGATTCCCTGTGTTTTTTCCTTCACCGAGTTGATACTATCTATCAGCAATCGGCTAGTTCTATAGTTTACATATATAATAGAAACATCCATATAGTAGCCACACTTAAGAAAACAAACGCCTCATTCTTGATAAACCCTTTGCCAATCGAGGAGAAAAATACCCTATATACAACATCACCGCAACCAATCGATTCTTGTCAAGCACAAACCGTTGAACGATTTTATCATTTAAATAAAAATCCCTTACATACCCCCGAATCCGATTAGTCTTATCTTCATTCAACAAGCTTGATCTTAAATAAAGGCAACAGGCACTTAAAGCACGATATAAAATCCTATGGTATATTTCTACCTTATAAGCATTTACGGCCATCATATCAAAAAGGCCAACTATATAATAATAATTTTGTTCCGCTAATTTCCTACTATTTCTCTCATGCATTATAGAGGACGAACGTTGAACATAATAATAATAATAAGAATAACCACAACAGCAATAGGCTGAAGAGATATTGTTACAAAGCTGCAACATAATAACTTGATCCTCTCCTAATGTTACATTCGTAAAAGAGGGACATTGTATGGCCGTATCGTACAATGTTTTTGATATCAATTTACCGCAAAGACTATCCCCCGTATTATCGATAATCAGTTTCTGGAATTCTTCTCTTTCTAAAACACCCTCCTCATGGAAAAAACTCGGGATTGGGGTGACAACTCCATTTTCTTCTTTATAAAAATTAGCCACAACTAAATCCACGGAATGCAGAACAGATTTATCCAACAAGCACTCTACGGCATCAGATGGTAAATAGTCATCTCCATCCAAAAAGAACAGGAAACGTCCAGAGGCTTTTTGAACACCAGAAATCCTAGCTCGATATAAGCCTTGGTTTTCCTTATCAATAAGAATCACACGAGGATCTTTCTCTTGAAAGGATTGAATAATTTGGAGAGATTGGTCTTTTGAACCATCATTCACTACCAAGATTTCAATGTTTCGATAAGTCTGAGCGATACAAGATTCTAAGCATCTAGGTAAATACTCCTCTACATTATAAACCGGTATAATAATCGACACTTTTTCCATAACCTCAATTCTAACAAAAAATCAAAAGATTAATCATACTGTAAATCTCCATGTGGTTTTATTTCCTCCATTTGTTTAAAAGTAAATTCACGCCTTCCAAGAATACGACAGAACGCAACCGCCATAAAGCGAACGCATAAAAAAGAATTGACAAACTAATTTTCAATAGTAACAATATATATAGATTCTCAATCTTAATCGTTAAGACATATACCACAAAGAAGACGAACAAAGTAACCACCAAATAAGGTAACACATCTTGCGCCAATTGTACCAAACGGACACGAATCAATCGATAAACCAAAAGATGCCACACAAATAACATAAATACATAAGTAAGCACATATGCAACAACCATACAAAGAATACCAAAAGATGCAGTAAGCCATAATATAGCCAATTGTAATATACCATGGAACACATTCGCATATAAAAACGTATCCGATTTCCCGTGCGAGACAAGAACTTGGGTATATAGCAATATAAGCGGTCCTATCGCCCCTTGAACGCACAATATTTGTAATATAGGTACACTCTCCAACCATTTATTGCCAATCGTGGCACAGATAAACTCCTCAGCTATAAAAGCCAATCCCATCATAGCTGGAAACGACACGAACGCAGCGAAACGAACCATCTTGCGGAATACATTCCGCTGACGTTCCAAATCATCATTCACTTGCACGAATACAGGTTGCGCCACCGAATTGATCATATTGTTCAACATCGAACCTCCCATAGTCATCCACTTATTTCCTTGCGAATAATAGCCTAACACATTAGCGTTATATAATTTACCCAACAAAACAGAAAACACATTATTATTGACCTGTTGGAAAATATTCGTAAGGAACAACTTTACACTAAACGGGAACATCTCTTTCAGAGGTTCGATCGAAAAATCAAGACTAGGACGCCAAGATACAACCATCCATTTCAACAAAGATACACTTGCCACATACACCGTACTTTGAATTGCCAATGCCCAATAAGCGAAACCATTGAATGCCAAAAGAACCCCGCATATACCCGACAAAAACAACGCAAAAACATCAATCTTCGCCTGTATCTTGACTTGTAATTGCTTAAATAAGATAACATGAGGAACAATCGCCATTCCAGAAAACAAAAAACTCGCAAATATTACCCGAGATAAATTAACCAGTTCTTGACGATCATAAAATGACGCAATCATCGGAGCTGAAAAAAAAAGAACAATATACAAACAGATGCTTACAACAAAGGAAAACCAAAACACCGCATTATAATCCTTATGAGTAGCATCCAATTTGTTAGTCAAGGCCACCGAGAAGCCGCTATTAATAATCGTACTAGCAATTCCACTAAATATCGCCAACATCCCAACCAATCCATAATCCTCAGCATTAAGTGTACGTGCCAGATAAATACCAAACAACATCCCCAACAACTGTTGCACACCATTGCTCACCCCTCCCCAGAAGAGCCCTTTCGCTGTCTTATCTTTTAATGATTGTTCTGCCATTTGATATTTACGGTAAAAGTACCACAAAGATAATCATTTACTTATTGTAGGCATCATAATCATAACCACAAATCACACGGGAACAATCTTTGTTATAAAATGGATTGATAACACTGCGTGTTGAATCATATTCCTCAACACGTATATCAGCCAGATCAATGATCGTATGTATCAAATCGTCTGTCATATAAGGTCTATCCACCGCACAAGCGATACAAGAATCTTTTTCCGGATACGAAGCTTTAAAGCGATCTGATTCCCATATAAGAAATGGCACCTCTACCATATAACGAGAAATATTATCCTCTGAACGTCCCGTATAATCCCGTTCATCATATACTTCATTGCCATGATCGGATAAATAAATCAAAATAGATTCCGTATCTTCCAACGTCTTCACGATTTCACTTAAAACATAATCATTATATAAGACTGTGTTATCATATTGAGCTGCCATTTCTTTAGAATCCTCTCCATACGGAATAGATTCATCATCTGCTTGAAAAATCTCAAAATGTTCCGGGTAGCGATTTCGGTAAAGAGGATGAGAGCCCATAAAATGAAGAACTATAAATTTTTTTTCACTCTTATCTTGCAACTTGTTTTTAAGCACAGCGATTAAATCTTCATCAAAATCCCCATATCTCTCATCTATAGAATTTCTCTTATTATTAAAATAACAATCATCACATTGACGACCAAGTGACGCCACGTAATTACCATAAACTCCGATCATCTCTTGATTGGAGATCCAGAAAGTCTTATAATCAGCAGCTTTCATCACATCAATTATATTCGCATGGTCATACCATTTCCCCGTTGATTCATTATTAAAAAAAGACATGATCTTCTGAATTGACGCAGAAGTATACAGACTCGGACAAATGACATCACTAAATCGATACAACTTATCTTGCCGATATAAAGAATCCAAAGAAGGAGTCGTTGGCAACGAATAACCATAAAGACTCATATGGTTACGTCCTAAAGATTCTCCTATAATCAAAACTATATTTCTAATATGTGAGTGATTCGATTGTATCTCCACGTCAACGGATCCCATCCGCTTAAAGACAAGTTCATATTGCTCTAGATCATGCAGTGTAATCACATAGCTATAGTACAAACGCTGAATAGGTAACATCGTTTTCATATGAGGGCTTATCACGCCCTTTCCCAGACCGGAATCCTTCACGAACCGGTAACCACCTGCGCACAGCCCCAAAAACAAGACAACAAGCAATACCCACCTCAAGGCTGCCGCCTTTAACCATCTACACGAAGATATCCTATCCTTCAACTTTCCTTTATAAAAAACGCAGACAATAAAGAGTGCCAGCCCCAATACGATCCATCTCACATTACCATATGTCTGAAGGAACTCTACAGCCTCTTGGCCATTGGTCTCTAATAATATTAAAACCATAGAGGGATTGATCACCGTATTAAAATTTATAAGCAAAAACAACTCAACCCCACACAATAGCAAAGAGATGAATAACGATATAGCCACTATACCGATCTTCCACCAACGATTCTCAAATAGATCTTTAACAAAGGCGATCAAATACGCGACCAAGAAAACATTTACAAAGCCATGTAACAGTTTCGTAAGAATAGAGATTCCTATTTCATGTATAATATTATTGGCAGCACCCGTTAACAAATTTAAGACTAACAAAAGAAAGATAAAACCAATGTTTGTTACCCATACACGATATAGCTTATCTACAATTTTCCACATATCTCAATTAAAGTTGATATTTACGGTAAAAGTGCCACAAAGATAAACATTTACTCTTGGGTAACGGGCAAAACCCGGAAGCTTTTCATACTTTATGTATAAAATAACAAATAGTACGTATGGAAATATGAATTAGTATCAATAGAAAACACCAATTAGTATCAATAGAAATCCGGATTTCTATTGATACTAATTAAAAAGTCTCGCACCTACTAGATATAATAAACTAATAATCAGAAATATACAAAACAGACCCATTCTAATATAGCTTATTGTACATTTTTACATTTTACTAGTCTTGCGAACTAAAGGAAGCGAAACAGGTACTCGTAGACTAATAGGCACATACACGGACATTGACAGACATAAACCGACACAGACCGATTTGCCTCATACGGCTTGCGATACCTTTGTCATGTTTTCGAAAACAAGGTAATTCATTTAATCATCTTTTAAAATTTAGAAATTATGGCAGTAAAGTACAGATTGATCGAGAGAAAGAACTTGGGTAACGACAAGACAGAAACACCCAAGAAACAGTATGCGCAAGTGATCTATGGAGATCTTGTAGAGTTCGAGACTTTCCTCGAGGAAGTGGCAGATGGAAGTGGAGTAGGCTCCGCACAAGTCAAAGCGGTACTCGACCGTATCAATATCGTGTTGAAACGAAATCTCGCGCAAGGGCGCAGGGTGAATGTAGGCGAGTTGGGCAATTTCCGTTTTGGGGTAGGCTCTACGGGAGCCCCTACCACCGAGGAATTTACCACCAGTTTGATCAAAGAACCTAAAGTTGTCTTTAGCCCCGGAAAGGCCTTGAGAATAGCTAAGAAACTCGCTAATTTCGAGAAAAAGGAACTCTCCGAACCGCAAAACGGAGGTAGCCAAGACAGCGAAAGCCCTGACGAGATCTAAAATCTCAATCTCTATTCGCGGTGGATTTATGCTTTCAATACGTAAATCCACCGTATTGTTTCCAATATAAAACAAAAAGCAAGCGGATGCGTTCCTACATCTTAAACGTATGATGATTATCACCCGAGACGAGAAACGAACCATCCAAGTCCAAGAGAGAACGATCGAGGTAGTCCCTATCTGGGAATGGATTCTCAAGCCTTCCCCGCATAAATCCTCCGTATAATATCCACCACCTTCATACCTTCCAAGACGTTGGTCGTTATGATCTCGCCGGGGGCGCCGGAAAGGACATTGACTACGTTACGGATCACGAAGTTGTGGTTTTGGGCGGAGCCTTTGTAAGGGCCATAATCATTGCCGGGGTTGGTAGGGGCCAATTCCGGCATTTCATACCCCTTGATATGGCAATATTCTACCTCATTCATATATTGACCGCCGATTTTCACGCTGCCATTCTCAGCCACGATCAGCATGCTGCTTTCCAGATTCTTGTCCCATACCGCCGTAGAGTAGCTCAAACTACCCATTCCACCGTTCACGAAATTAAAATTCACGAAACCGGAATCCTCAAAGGCGGTCAGTTTCTCGTGGTTGAAGTCGGCGAAACGGGTCTGGATATTACAGATATCCCCGAATAACCAGTACATAATGTCGATGAAATGGGAGAATTGGGTGAATAAGGTACCACCATCCAAGGCAGCGTCGCCATGCCATCCTCCGGGTTTATAGTAGCGTTCGTCACGGTTCCAGTAGCAATTCAGCTGCACCATATAAATCTGGCCTAATTTTCCGGACTCAACCATCTCCTTGATCCAGACCGAAGGCGGGGAATATCGGTTTTGCATCACGCAAAATACCTGCTTACGGAACCTCAGCGAGGTATAAACCACTTTCTCGGCATCCGCCAAGGTCAAGGCCATAGGCTTTTCTATGACCACATGATGTCCGCTTTCTATCGCTTGGATCGCCATCTCGGCATGTAAACCGTTGGGTGTACAAATATTCACCACATCTATATCCAATCCCAAACGGAATAGTTCATCTATATTCCGGGCGAAAGGGACCGCATAAGCCTCGATCCCCAGCTCCTCTTTCGGACGGATATCACACAAAGCGACCAACTCTGCCCCTTCATCCCGGGTAATCATCTCGGCATGACGCTTACCTATATGACCACAGCCGATCACGGCGAAACGTATCTTCTTATTCATAAAACACTCTTTATAGATTCTATAATATAAGCCTGCTCCTCTTCTGTCATCTCCGTATGAATCGGCAAGGATAATACGGATCGGCTCAAGCGAGAAGCGACATTCAAATCCCCGGAAATCCGGCATCGACCCCTCATCACCTCCTGCTCCTGCAAAGGCAATGGATAATAAATCATAGAAGGAATACCTCGTTCTTTTAACGCTGCTTGTACTTGATCCCTCTTTTCTACAGCTAGCTGTACCGTATATTGATGATAGACATGTGATGAAAAGACTGATTTTAGCGGTTTGCGTACAGTTTTCAATCCGGAAAAGGCAGCATCGTATCTAGCAGCCACTTTACAACGAGCGGCGGCAAATTCATCCAAATACCGAAGCTTAACATCTAAGACAGCGGCCTGCAAGGTATCCAAACGGGAGTTGCAGCCCACCAAAGAATGATGATATTTCATCTTTTGCCCATGATTGGCGATCATTCGCAGGCGTTCGGCCAATCGCACGTCGGAAGTAAACATCGCCCCACCATCTCCATAACAAGCCAACGGTTTCGAGGGGAAGAAAGAGGTCGTACCTATAGAGGCGATCGTACCGGCTTTCTTTACCGTTCCATCCGAGAAGGTATAATTAGCACCGATGGATTGGGCATTATCCTCGATCACATATAAATTATGGCGGCCAGCGATACTCAAGATCGATTCCATATCACAACACTGGCCAAAAAGATGAACCGCGATAATAGCTCTCGTCTTTTCAGACAGGGCATCTTCTATCTTTTCCGGGTCTATATTGAATGTACCGGGATCTACATCCACTAATACCGGCACTAGGCCAAGAGCCAAAGCGACCTCAGCCGCGGCGATATACGTAAAAGCAGGAACGATCACCTCATCGCCCGGATGTAAGTCGAATGCCATCAAGGAGATTTGCAAAGCATCCGTACCGTTGCCGCACGGGATCGCATAAGGAATACCTAAATAATCTGATAAATGGTTACAAAATCCCTTCACCTGAGGGCCATTGATAAAGGCGCAAGCATTTATCACCGTTTGCATGGCAGGATCGATCTCACTACGCAAACGTTCATACTGCTTCCGCAGATCTACCATCTGTATCTGTTTCTCAAGCATCTTATCCATTCAAAAAATAGGGCTATCCCGTCGTTAAAACGGAATAGCCCCCTCATTATTGCGTTTATCTTATTATTTCACCTCGCTACCCGGTTTCACCTCTTTCTCCGGGGTGATAACGGCCAGCTTTCCATCGAAATTCTCGGCGGAGAGAATCATACCCTCGGAAACAATACCTTTCAGCTTACGGGGAGCTAAGTTAGCGATGAAGCAAACTTGCTTGCCTACCAATTCCTCGGGTTTATAATGCTGGGCGATGCCCGATACGATCGTGCGTTTCTCCAGGCCATCGTCTATACGGAACTGAAGCAGCTTATCCGCTTTCGGAACCTTCACACATTCCAGAACCGTACCCACACGGATATCCAGTTTCATGAAATCATCGAACTCAATATTCTCACGGATCGGTTTCGCCTTATAATTCGCTTCCTCATTCGCTTTCTTCGTATCCAATAATTTCTGCACTTGGGCCTCGATCACGCTATCCTCTATCTTCTCGAACAACAACTCTGCCTTGCCCAATTGATGACCGGCCTCCAATAGATCCGTAGCACCTAGGCGATTCCATCCCAACGGCTCTACATTCAGCATCTTGTTCAGTTTCTCCATGCTAAACGGCAAGAACGGCTCAAAAGCGATCGCCAGATTAGCCGTAATCTGCAAAGCGATGTTCATGATCGTAGCGACACGAGGCATATCCGTCTTCGCCAACTTCCAAGGCTCCATATCAGCGAGATACTTATTTCCGATACGGGCTAGGTTCATCGCCTCTTTCTGAGCGTCACGGAAGTGGTAGGTATCCAACAGGCGTTCCACGTTCTCTTTCACATCCGCGAAATCCTTCAAGGTCTGACGATCATAATCCGTCAACTCGCCAGCCGCCGGCACCTTACCCTCGAAATACTTATCCGTAAGGACTAACGCACGATTCACGAAGTTCCCTAAGATAGCGACCAACTCGTTATTATTACGAGCCTGAAAATCTTTCCATGTGAAATCATTATCCTTTGTCTCTGGCGCATTGGCCGTCAAGACATAGCGCAACACGTCTTGCTTGCCCGGCATATCCACCAGATACTCGTTCAACCAAACCGCCCAGTTGCGGGAAGTAGAGATCTTGTCGCCCTCCAAGTTCAAGAACTCATTAGCAGGGACATTCTCCGGCAAGTTATAAGAACCTTCCGCTTTTAGCATGGAAGGGAACACGATACAATGGAATACGATATTATCTTTACCGATGAAATGGACCATTTTAGTCTCTGGATCCTTCCACCAAGTCTCCCAACTATCCGGCAGCAACTCCTTCGTATTAGAGATATAACCGATCGGAGCGTCGAACCATACATACAGCACCTTTCCTTCCGCCCCTTCTACGGGAACAGGGATACCCCAATCCAAATCACGACTCACCGCACGGGGTTGCAGTCCCATATCCAGCCAGCTCTTACACTGCCCATATACGTTCGGTTTCCATTCCTTATGATCCTCCAAGATCCATTTACGCAAGAACGGCTCCCACTTGTCCAAAGGCAGATACCAATGCTTCGTCTCACGCATCACCGGCTTGCTGCCACTGATAGCGGATTTCGGATCGATCAAATCCGTCGGGCTAAGGGAAGTACCGCAAGCCTCACACTGGTCACCATATGCCTTCTCGTTTCCACAATGCGGACAAGTACCCGTGATATAACGGTCGGCCAAGAATTGCTTCGCCTCCTCATCGTAGTATTGCTCGCTTGTTTTCTCGATGAATTCGCCTTTATCATACAATGTACGGAAAAAATCCGAGGCCATCTGATGATGCGTAGCGGAAGTAGTACGTGAATAGATATCAAACGTGATACCGAACTCCTCGAACGATTTCTTGATAATACCGTGGTAACGATCCACCACATCCTGCGGCGTGATCCCCTCTTTCTTCGCTCTCAACGTGATGGGTACCCCATGCTCGTCCGAACCACCAATCATCAACACTTCCTCCCCCTTCAACCGAAGGTAACGGGCATAAATATCAGCAGGCACATATACCCCAGCCAAATGGCCGATATGCACCGGTCCGTTCGCATACGGCAACGCCGTAGTAATCAGCGTTCTCTTAAAATGTTTTTCCATACCTTGTGTTCTCTTTTTGAGGGGCAAAGGTACGGAATAATTTGGTTAGATAAAAAAGATTGGAATATCATTCAAGGATATAGTTCGTCAACTCCTGTTTCATTCGCCGAACGGTTGATAAAAGAGGGGATAACTCTACTTTTATTATATTAAATATTTCTTCCTCATCGATACGATGATATTCATGGGCAATAATATCACGTAGCCCCATAATCTGCCCCCAAGGTATGTCAGGATAGTTTATCAAATAACGATGAGAGGTTTTATTATCAATCGTTTTAACACTCTCTCCAATAAAAATCAGTTGCATACAAATGCCGCTCAAAAGGAAGGTACCTTCTTGATCTAATAGAAAATCATCAGGCCTTTTAATTTGAGAAGCCTTATTTTGGATCAAAAGTACCGCATCTTCTATCCGGCCTAATAAAGTCTGAATGCGAGAAAGCTCAAACATACAATAGATCTTTTGATATATTACGTAAAAAATCTGTACCAATAAGCTGTTCGCGAAGACGGATGATATCAACTTTACAGCCTAGCAAAGCCTCTAGCTCCTGCTTCATACGACAACGTAAGAGAATATCCGCCTTTCCCTCGTAAGCGATATCGATATCACTGGAATCAGTTTGCTCATTACGAACCACCGATCCAAACAAAGCCATTCGAACTACTCCATAAGCTTTAGCCTTGCTCAAAAAATAACTCCGTAATAATTCTATATATTCCTCTTTCGATCGCATAAGTATATTGGATTTAGGGACAAACTTACATAAAAAACTCGATTTTTATGCAAGTCAAA
>NZ_QTMJ01000022.1:0-85698 GCF_003635485.1 Parabacteroides sp. AF19-14
GCACCAACTATTTCCTAACGTGAACTTGATTTATAGAGGAAGGTACGGAATAATTTGGTTAGACGGAAAAGAATAATTTCCTTTGTGAGCGAGTTTCCTCTTAATGAGGCTAGGAACTTTACCTCTAATAATAATATATATGGAAAGCATATACTTAAATATCACGAATTCTTTACCTATTTGGGTACAAATATTCACTCTTCCCTTTATTTTGGTGTTTTTATTTATCATCCCTGTATTCGGATATTTTGCAACCTTCAATGGTATTAGAAAATGGATGGTCATCATAGCCTGTACCCTAGTTGATATCTCATTATTATCGGCTATTATCATGGCCTTTATTGAGGCTAACAAAATAAATTCTATATGGGAAGAAGACATAAAAAAAGGTATAAAAAAAGAGCTTACCACTAGGGGACATAAAGCGGAAGCTCTCGACATCATGGAAAAGGGTAATTTCTTCGACAAAAAGAAGATTATTATAATAAATATCGAAGATAAGATTTACACGGCGTCTATTACGACTTCCGAGAAAGGGACGTTGATCTCATTTATTTAAACCCGAACCTATACACCAGTGCCAACCGGAAATTAAGCATGAAATGCGTCGCTGAGAATTTCTCCGTAGTCTCGCTCACCTGTGTATCATAATCCCGCTCGTAAGTGGAAGCATCAAAGATAATTCGTGAGCCAAAGCCAAGCCCAGCCTCAAGGAACCATCGCCCCTTCCTCATAAGGAAGATCGGCCTTATTGCCGATCAAGACATAATAGAATAATCAATGAATGTCTCATGTCTTGTCCTTTACGTTAGAGATTAATAATTTCCCATGTCTTACAAACCTTCCCGGCCGCTATATACACCACATACGATCGCATGCGATAAGCGGGGAATTGCCGATTGATATCAGCGGCATATCTTCTCACCTGATCGGCATCCTCGGAACGAACAACCTCCAAGGCCTCTATCATGGCAGCGTCTTTCGCCTTGAAATACTTGAACTCCACCACCCGGCAATCGTTGTGGAAGGCGGTGCCCGGTATGCCCGTCAATACCAGATCCGCACGGCCGCTTGGCAAGTTCTGCTCCACGGCAAAGGTATAGCAATTGCTCAAGTAACGACTCAGCACCTCGTAGAAAGAGCAACGAATAAAGTTCTCGTTGATCTTGTCGAATACTTGCGCCGGGAACTGACCGAGGTACTCCTTGAAATAATTTTCCACCAGCGGCTCCAGCTTCCGATGATCCATGAAAGACTCATAAGCTGGCACAAACCGGCGAGCATCGTCACTTATGCGGTTCAACTCGTTGTAATAATTCATGTAAATACTATGCGCTGTCAAATTAGGCAACACCATCTTGAATTGGTTTTTCAACGTTGTCATGCCCAAGTAATATAAACTGACGGGATAAAACTCCGGATCGAAGAACTTCTGCTTGTTGAACTTACTCCTCAGATCCGGTTGAGAGTAGATCAACTCCCCATCGATCACCAAGGCATCCAGCATCTCCTTCGCGTTCTTCAAGGTGATGGTAAGGCGGCGGATCCAATTCACGTCCGTACGAAGGTTCTCGTCCACCATCTCATCGGGGACACCTCCGGACAGCTCGGCAAAGTTCTTGAAGAAATAAGTCAATATAGTGGAATTAAATAACGGACGCGCGTTGGGCAGGAAGCGATAGCCATCATAGTTGTTTACGATAAGCGTCCACAGCTCGTCGAAACGATCCTCGCCGTTGCCATATTTACGAATCACATAGCGCAGATACTCGGCAGCCTCCTCATGATTGAAACCCAGCATCTCCGTGAAATCAGGCTTCAAGGTAAGAATCTCGGCGATATTATAGCCGCTCGTCAAGTCATCCATCGTAACAGGCAACACACCCAAACAAAAGCAAGTACGGATACTACCCTCGCCGATACCCGCCTTGATCGCCTTGAAGAAGGTACGCAAGAAGCTCTCGCCAGTGGTGACAGACTCGTAAAGCGGGTCCTTATAGGCCGTGAGCAATTGGTTGGTGAAATTATCGTACTCATCGATAAGGATATATACCTTGGGCAAATCGTGCGCCCGGGCATAAGCCAATGCCTCCTCCAGCATCTGCGTGGCGTTGCCCTTGGTAGAGAACCGGAAGTCGCCGAAGAGATCCCGGTTATGCTCCACCATAATCTCCACGGGAGAACAGTTCAATATATTAAAGTTACGCTCCAACCCATCCATCGTCTCATCCAGCACCATCTTCGAGAAGTCATAGCGGATAATCATGTATTGGTTATGCTCCGGCGTAGGATTGCTCCCGATCCACGTTCCCCCAAAAAGTTCCTCAAAGCGATGAGACTTACTCCGATCGTAGTAATGGGCGAGCATAGAGACCAACAAGCTCTTACCAAAACGCCGCGGACGCAAGAATACCGGAGCCTTATAACGCTCCAAGTAAGGGATAAACTGAGTTTTATCCACATAATAAAAGCCACGTTCGCGCATCTCCGCAAAATCAGCCACGGCATAGGGAATGGTTATCTGAGGTATCATAGGATCTTCCTTTCTTTTTGATGTATACTGACAAACTTAGATAAAAATCTCCAATTCTTATACCTGTTCGCTGAGAAATCTTCTTTTATCAAGGAAAGGTAAGGAATAATTTGCGAATAACGGTTGGGGCACGAGGGATGGGAATTGTCCATATGCTTTAATACATATCTGCACCTAGGTGCGTTGGCCAACGAAACTAAGATACTTGACCAACACACTTAGTTTCGTTGAGCGATACAGTTAAGATACTTTTTAATCCAAAAGGGGAGAAAAGTAACTGGATATGTTTTTGGATTTGCCTTTAAAGAGAGAGGCTGTATATTTTAATGTACGCACGTACGTTATATTATACGTAAAGAACGCCCCCCTTGTTTATAGCTTGTGAAGTGAATAACTAACGGCTTGTCGAGTGAATAACTAGCGGCTTGTCGAGTGAATAACTAGCGGCTACCCCTAGTGGTAAGCTTACGGCTTGGGAAGCCGTTAGTTATTCATTTCATAAGCCGTAAGCAAAGGACATATCAACACCTATAAAAGCATGTACTTCAGTTATTTATAGGAATTAATATTTTTTGTATAAGATACAAATATTCACTCTCACTTTTATTTAAATCCAAACCTATACACCAGCGCCAACCGGAAATTAAGCATGAAATGGGTCGCTGAGAAATTCTCCGTAGTCTCGCTCACTTGCGTTTCATAATCCCGCATATAGGTGGAAGCGTCAAATATCATCCGTGAACCAAAACCAAGTCCCGCCTCAAAAGCGAAATTCCCTGAGATAGGTTGCAAATAATTCAACATCACTCCGATACCAAAGAACTGCCCCGTCTGTCCATGCCCTAGCGGATCATTATCACGCACGTTGAAGTTACCATATTTCAATTGCAAGCCTACATTGAATCCCCGATAAGTACCATCATCGTTAAACCATAAGCGAGGCTCCAAGGATAATGCCGACACTCCCCATAAATTATTAGGGTTCCCTTTATAGCCAAACCTCGAATACGTACCTCCTAGAATGACAGACCCCCAACCTCCAAACATATACTCCAATTCCAAGTTTGGCATGATCGATCCTGTCTTCAGTTCCGCTCCATTCTTTCCAACACTCAAACCCGGAGAGACCGTAAACCAAGGAAGTAAGTTAGTCCTAACAGTCAAGTTTGTCATTTGGAAAGTAGGATAGACTTTCGACACCAACCGAGTCGCCTCTTGTTGAGGTTGGTACACAGTAGACTGCCGTTCCGAGACTTGCGGCTCAGGCGTTATGGACACTGTTGCCTGCTGAGCAATCTCAGGCTCTGTACGAACCGGTTGAGAGACTACAGGAGCTTTACTCACCTTCTCTTGTACGGGAGGAGCTACGGGAATCATCGCCCCTTCCTCATAGGGAAGATCAGCCTTACCATCAATCACGACATAAGCGAAGACCTCATCATCCACACAAAGATCGGGATCGTTGAGTACATAAATATAAGGAACCTCCGTATATCGTTTTAAGCTTGATGAGATAGCGGGTATAGACTGATCCGTGGAATAAAAGATCTGTTTATTAGCGAACTCTGGCATAGTGAAATAAAGCAGGTACACATGTACGCTATTCCCCCACTCCCCACTACGGTCCACATAAAAAGAGATCTGTTTATTATCAAGCTCATATTTGTTTTTCAGATATTTCCTTACAGTGTTTCCTCTCCACATAGCAGTATTGACGGCGGTTTTGGATACTGCCCCTGTCTCTGTATAGATATGCGAGACGATCAACACGTGAAACTCCCCGTCCATCAAAGGATTCATCACCGGCCAGATTTTCCGGTTCAGTCGCTCCATCTCTATGGAATTATTCCCATAGGTAGCCTGTATATCAGCCTCTCCGGGTATAAAGGAAAACAAGAAAGAATCGCCCTTGGATTTCTCATTCTCCGACTGCCCATGAGCCATAAAGATTGAGAGAAAAGAAAAACAAAATAGAATAATCAACGGATGTCTCATGTCTTGTCCTTTACATTATGATTAATAACGCGAAGATAACGCATTTAGTTTAAAATCCACTTCCATACAGGTACTACTTCAATGGGGCGTATCACATCCGCCCTAACTGAGAAAGTAGATTATTCGTAAGGATTAACCGTCACAGGAAGATCCACGTTTGTAACGGTTCCATTTACCGTAATAGTCAACGTTAAAGAGCCCTTATCTCCGGAAAGAGAATATTTAATGTTATAATTTTTAGCCTCCTCAACATTCTGGCCTTCCCCTATCAATGTCTTAATATTTTTTGTATTTGTGAACGACTTTGTAGGGTCGTCCTTCAGAGTTCCTTTTATCACGATGTTAACATTCGAAGCTCCTTTTTTCACATATAGCTTTTTAGAAGAATCCAATGTATTCGTAGCCGATATCAACGAGTATTTCTCATTTGTATCCGTAGGTTCTACCGTACCCGAGTAGGCAAACAAATCCGTAATAGTAGCTGAATTTTTGAGATCTGTAAATGTTGTATTATCAATTGAGATAATGGAATTTGTCAAGCTTGCTGTAATATTAACATTCTCAGTTGTCTTATTGGCCTCAACCACCACATCATTTTCCATCCCTTCAAAAGTAGGCTTGTCAAAGTCCAACTCGCCCGTCATCGTGCCATAAGCAGCCGTTATCGAATAAGTACCTACTTCAACTGTTTTAACTGCTCCATTTGCAAAATCCGCAAATGTACCTAAAGGGATGGAGGAGGAGCCTCCTGCTTTCGTTCCCGTAATTACAAATTTCTTTTTTTCCTCATCTGACAAAGTAACTTCATCAGAAGTTCCCGCTTTCGTAGTAACACTAACAGAGGCATCAGCTTCAAGAGCGATACTAAGTTCGCCTGTTTTCGCTTTAGCTGTTGGATTTATACCGCTTTCTTCCATTATATTGCTGCAGGAGGTTAAGCCTCCGAATGCTAGCGCCGCTATGCCTAATAATAATATTTTTTTCATTGTTTAATTATTTAATCGTTACTGTTTATTCCATATTATCTATACAAGACATTAAGAGTTTTGAATGTCAACCAATCTTCAGCCCAATTACTATCTGTACCTTCATCGTGAGAAATACAAACTCTGTAATTATTACCTATTGATGTGTCAGCAGATATTGTCGTAAATTTACTATCTGCAGGTGAGTTGTTTGAATTTATTCGCTTAATTGATGATGTATTATCTTTTACTTTAGCACCTGTTTTATCACTTACACCTGTATAAACCTCTATAGTAGGAGTACCTACTCCCCCAGTAAAATAAGCAACTTTCGTTGAATAAGTTACATTTAAATTCTCAGGCAATTGAAATGCTGGTGAAAATACGTAACAATTCTTTGATACACTACTAAAATAATACTGAAATAGTATATATCCTCTTCCAGACCAATATTCTCCACCAGATCCTACTGCTATCCACGACTTTACATCAGTACCAAAAGCTGGTCCTACTGATGAAAAATCCCCCTTATATGGCAACCCCGTAACATGGCACTCTGCAGGAGGAGAAGCTACTGTTTCACCATCAAAGGTGACTATAGCAGTCAAAACATGTTTTTGCCAAGCAAGGTCTGTTAATATCCCAACAGTACCATATGGAAGTTCACCCGAATCCCCTCCACCATCCGTTGTATAAGTTACCTTTAGAATATTTGAATAGTTTGCGTTATTCAATATATCCGAAGATATATTTACTGTTGCAGCAGCAATAATACTAGATCCGTCCATTTCATTTGCAGCGGAAGCTCCGGATGATTTATAAACCGAATAACTGGTTTTTCCAGAAACTGTTGCCGTAAATGTCGGCATAGGAATCGTTTCCATGGTAGTAGATGGAAGATCCATTTTATCACCCGCCTTCAAAAGGATAGACGCAGATAATGTACTACCTTGAGGTACATACGGCCACCCTTCCAAGACATTCATCGTTGCGTTATCGGGATTGTTCGAATACGTCCGGATTGTTTCTCCATTGTATAAGACCTTTATATCCCATGACGCGATCGCTTCTACCGGAGCACCATTAGCCGAAAGATTCAATATAACGTCTGTTCCAGTCAAAGAACCATTGTTATAATTATGAGTTGCTTTTGCTGTCAATTGAATGTTTGAGAATATAGACAAATCCGGATTACATTGAATGGTATATTGCGTACAAGAAACTGTTTCAGAAATCACAGTCCATTCCGTCGAGGTTTCCTTCTCTGCCAGATTCTTGCCATTGAATATGCCTGTCACTGATTGTCCGGCTTTTACATACAAATGGTTATTTGAGTTTTCTTTCGAAGCCAATTGCATTGATTCTTCACCCACTTTTAGCGTCAACGCCCAAGTGGAATAATGTTTTTGTAGGCTCTCATCCACGGCAGGGATCAATAAGGTGTTAGCTAAAGCGGTTTCAATAGAAGCTGAAACCTGTTGGTTAGGCAGAACCGTAACGATTGAGGAACCCCAAAAATAGGGCTTTGTTTGAATCAAAGCATTCTCGCCACAATAAGCAGAAACCATATAATCACCGGTTTCCAAAACCAAAGAGCTACTACCTAATTCACTAAACTTTTTCGGGAAACCGTCAACGCTAGTTCCCCCTTTTTGGATATCTATCGTAAAATCGGAAGCATCCGGTACATCTTCGCTAGGTATAGATGTCGTTGACGCTTTCGTCTGCGAAGAAGACGAAAGCTCTGTAGTTACAGAGGCTAGTTCCAAACGTAGGTAACCTTGTCCTTCGGCAATGGGATTACGCAGATCTTCCGTCACGCAAGCGCTCAGCCCGAGTAATAACCCTAGCAAACCAACGTAATATCTCCATGTTCTCCAAAACATCCGGTTCTCTATATTAATCTTTATTCAACACTTCACAATCCAAGCTTTTCGTAGCCATCGAGTAGACGATCTCGTAGATCGTACCCGCTCGAAGATTTGTGGCGGTTTCTTTCTTCTCTAGTTCTTCTCCATCCTTATTTGTCGCTCTTAATGTAAACGACAAAGAACTTCCTACCGCCGAATCAGAGAAATAGCCTATCTCCGTAGGTTTGAGCGTAATCGTACGATCACCGATAGTGGCATCTAACGTATAATTTTCAAAACTAGCGGGAAGATCGTCCTTCAAACATATACCGAAGTTTATCATCGGTACGGATACAGCAGGGTAAGTTACCTTCTCCGCCTCTATCACAAATGACTGTTCCTTATAATATATGGCTTCTCCTAAACTTCCCTCCGCAAAAACAGTTCCCTGCAAAGTATAGTTAGAGGTATATGCCTTCAATTGATATGAACCCGCAGGCAATTCTATCTTACTTGGAGTTTGTCCCGGCTCATATTTACAATTGTTATAAAGAGCACCCTCTTTCCAGATCTCTATCACAAACCGAGCATCAATCCCGGCTTTCGTTTGGATAGAATTGACATCGCTAGTAGCCACAGTCACGTTATCCAAGGAGAGGAAACCGGGGGATTGGGGCTGGACTAAGTCCTCTTGTTGACAAGAAACAAGGATTAAAAGAATTATTAGTGTATATATTATTCGTTTCATCTTGTCATTTTCTATTTATCATAAATCAATGATATATTATCAATGGTAAGACAGCTACCACCATAAATTTTACGGCTTCCTGCTGGTATTGTTATTGTTTGTTTTCTTACAGCAGGATCTTCCCCTTCTGCCACTGAATAACATCTAATACGTATAGAAGTCGCTGGTTTCAAGTCGCTTTCATCATACGGAAGCAACACTGAAGCCAAGGTATATGAAGAAACAGTCTGTCTCCCAGATATGTAAGAATTTGAAGCTATCACATCATCTCCATTCATCAATTCTACATACACTCCAAAACGTTCATTATTATAACTATCATATTTGTAATAAAAGTCCAACTCAGTTGGACGAGAACCAAAACTGTAGCCCTCTGTTATATTTCCACTATCATCTGTATTCCCAACGATCAACTTACCTCGATACGCGGTACCAGACATAACTTCAGAGGCCCATCCATTATTAGCAGCAACAGTTCGTATAACAGCAGCACGCCCTTTATATCCATCTTCTGTATAAGTAGTAGTAGGAAATGTTTTATAATTAGGATAAGTACTATATTTATCCCTCATCGTCTCATTGTTATTAGTATCCCAACAATGCTCTACATGTTCACTCCAAGGTTGGTAATACGGTTGTTCATATCTAGTGGAAGAAGTCCACTCCTCCATGTCCGAATTAGGTAATTGTATTGGAGATTCTAATTCTACATTGATAGCAGAAGATGCCAACTCTCCTCGATACAGCGCCCGCACTTGATAAATCTTATTTTCCGGTGTAGAAATAAACGCTTGGCGTGCATTCGTATTGTCATTAAACGCATTCCAAGTTCGCCCATTATCCGCACTATATTGATAAATCAAATCCGCATTGATGGCGGTAGCGTCTCCTTTCCCTTCTGTAACCGTACAATCCTCAGCCGTAAATTCCTTCGTCCATACATTACCCGGCAATACACTTACGGAAAATTCCGGTTTATGAGTCAATATCTTATATTCCCCGGAGATTGTCCGGTTATTAGCCTTGACCTCTGTAATGGAAAAAGTATTATTTATCGTCTGCTCATTATCTGCTTTCAATTTAGAGACCAACTCCGCAATATTAATTGAAGGACTACTCTGTCCAATCACAGGCAATATGATTCCTGCATCCACGAATTTCGCTTTATCCGCATCGCTCATCGTTGATAAGGTATAATCCCCATTCAATGCCTTATAAACTTGATCCTCAAAGTCCACCGCAAATTTCAACTCTTGTAAACTGGAAGATAGATCGAAATCGAATGATACATCTTTTGGACTAGCTGTTTCATACAGATCCAGCGTATTCCCTGTAAATCCCTTTACTAAAATCTTAGGTGCCGGTAACCACTCCATCGGAATCGTCGCATTAATTGTCTCCTTCTTCACCTCGGCGGCAGCTACCGTAAGGATTACACCAGAGGTAGTTTTCTCGACAGATAAATTAATAACACAATGCGCACCAGCCACGAATGTCTCCGCTTTACTGAACTCACTATGCGTCAGCTCCTTGGTGACATCTTGGCCATTTCCTTTCAACTTGCCTTTAAAAAAAAACTTCACATCCGAACCTGCCCGATAGTAAGCACTTCGTAAAGTATCTTGTAAGGACACAGAACTATTGCCAACCTTTACTTCCACGCTATAGCTCGAGAACAGAGCCTCGAATTTGTCCTTATTATTCCCAAAACGGATAGATGCCAGCGCATTCGCAACATGACAAGGAATCGTTACCGAAACCGTTTTGTCCACCGTCAAGGTAGCCTCCTCCGTTCCCTCGTAGTAAGGAGCATCTAAAGCAAGTACTGGATTCTCTTCATACGATGTGTTCGGGCTACAAGTAGCCTTTACCGTATAAGTTCCAACAGACGCAGGAATTGTCTGATCCGTGAAAGCACCCTTATAAAGTTCCTTTCCGGTTGTCTTATTGGTTATTAGTAGATTGAACTTCTCTGCGACCGGCTTATCCAAATCAGCGGGTGTCGCCTTCGTTTCCACCTCGGCAGTAGCCTCGGTCAAAGATATACTAAAAGCACCTTTCACCGGGTCCGACAAGTTTTCTTGCTGACAGGCGGTCAAAGCGATTGATGCCAGCAGCATCGTATATATCTTTTTTATCTTCATATCCTTAATCATATATCAATTCACACTCATCCAACCATAGTTTACTACCTACACCTCCCGTGAAGTAGTCACCATATTTGCTAGACGAGGCCACTATCACGATATATTTGGGTGTACGGTTCGTATAACGATAATTCAAAACAATATCCTCTTGCGTGTACGATGTTACGGATTCTCCCTTGGTCAACTCGCCATAGGCAATCACATGCGAATCGTTGGGATCGAACAATTGACGCTCGGATGGACGGGTTCGTATCTCCAATGGAGCATCCCAATCTGTCAACGCAATATAAATCTGACAAGAGTCCGGGCGGCCCTTCAAACTCGCCATCGCATCATCACCAACCTTATCGATTGTTGCACAATTATATTTATAGTGAACTCGCAACTTACTCGGGAAAGAAGTAAAAGGACGGCCAAAATCCAAGACCCCATTTGTTCCATCCGTCTTCTTATACGTACCCGTAAAGATATTGCCAGCGGCGAATTTTATCACGATATATTTAGACTCCAAAGAAGCTGCTTTTCCAGAGCCATTACTTGTATCCGTAACCGGAGTTGAGTTGCTTTCACCAACTGTTGTCGCCCCTTGGTTTCCTGTATCCCAAAAAGAACTTTCGCCATCGCCCCAAGGTTGCCACAACTTATTGTTTTTATCATTCTGCGACCAATTATCGAAGCTAGCATTCGTCAATGGGATCTCTTCCGCAGTCGTAAAGGATTTCTCTTCACCCGCCGTACCATCAATCGATACCCGATATTGATAAGTTGTTTTCGCTTTCAAGCCAGTGACAGTAGCCGTAAAGGAAGTACCGGAAACCTTTATCGCCGAGGTTGCCAATGTATTCCAAGCGGCATCACCTTGTTTTTTATACTCAATGACCGGGGTCTTTCCACTCTGTATCTTTCCACTTAACGAAGCCTTGGTCACCATAGCGAAAGCCTCCGAGGAAGTTGACGATTCCCCTGATTTATGATACACATAAACCGTCCATTTCTGCATCACGTCTTCCCATGCGTTTCCAACAAAGAATTGTCGGGAACCACTTGAATAATCTTTCTCGGTAGAAGCGGTTGGATCCGGCTCTACCGTACCATATTCACCACCAAGATTCATCTTATTCACTTGTAAATCCCTTAAAGATTGTTCCGGAGATACATAAATAATCACGTTCCGGTTGTACGCATCGATGACTGCGTTTCCCACTTGATTGGTCACATCAATTTCCCGATTGATGATTTGCTTTACAGTCACCTTCCATTTATAATCTTGATACGTACTTATCGTAAAAGAAACCGGTGACGTGAAATCTACTCGTGTATTAGCGGTAGAAGAGATGCTATCCAACGAGGCAAAGCCTGTCGTAGGGAAATTCTTAATATCCACACAAGCCGTAGAATCACCCACTAACACCGCTCCATCCGTTATTTTCAAGCGCTTAATCTTTAAGTTAGAGATATCCACGGAATCATTCACAAATAAAGTTACCGTACGATCTGTATTATTGATCGTAGCCTCGGCACTTTGTCCGTCCTCTCCAGCCCGTTGCCCCTCTACCTCCATGGAAAGGATCGCTCCATCCACTACAGGATAAGGAATATCATCCTCTATAACACAGCTGGCCAACGTGAAGAATAAGCTTATATAACAACCTAATTTTATCATCATCTCCTAATATTTACAGATAAAACGTCATACCTATATTTATAGAGAATAGATTTATCTTAAAATTACCCGAAGAAACCCGTTGCCGTCCTTCCTCCACTTGGTTTGTCTCTTGATCAATCCACTTAAAGTCAAAACCCATCACGCCAACCGAAACCTCTACAGCAGACCAATCCGTAATAAAGGCTGTCATTCCCGGTGCGAAACCAATCTGCATATTCTGCACGGTTTGATAAGAGCCATCATATTCCGTACCCGATCCGGTAGAGTTTTTACCTGTTCCATATCCATAAGTCAACCGAGCCTCATTAAACAACCCAAAAATCTTACTTTTTCCGATCGGCATATAGGTCCGTATAAAGCAAGAAGCCTCATACTTATGCTCCAGATAATACAGATCCTTCAAGCTGATTTTAAAGTCTTCTCCCAAATTCAAATCGAAATTACCCAGATCCAAATAATTCCGTTTGTAAGAGAAGCGGGCACCCATAGAAATATTATCCCGGAAAAAATAACCGAAATAAGGGCTGACACTAAAATCATACCCCTTCCCTTCGATATCTTTCAACACGAGGAAATTTAAGTTACTCTCATTATGCTCAGAATAAGAAACCGTACCTCCGGCCATCCAAGTCCCTTTCGGGATAAAGACAGTCTTCTGGATCTCCCGGTCAATTCTCTGAATTCTACGGGAAGATTGAGCTATCACAGAGCCAATACCCATGACCACCAGTAGGGTCACTATAAATAATTTATGTTTCATCAATTAAAACCCTATTTTGTTTTAGGTTCATCTCCGTATATCAACTCAAAATCATCCAAGTATAAAACGCTCGAAGTACTTCCCGTAAAATAATCCCCATATTTACTTGCGGAACAAACAATAATTATATGAGTCGGCTTTACATCCAACTTATGATATTTTAAATCAATATTAAACTCCCTCCAAGATCCATTCGTTGCCACACAATCAGCCATAGGTAACTCCCCATGAGCCACTATGGCATCATCATTTTCAAAATTTATAAACGTACTAGGATTCGTATTATCTATTTGATAAGATTTAGTTGCTAATACTATATATATAGAGCAGAGATCCTGAGTCTGACCTTTTATCACATTCGCAGATGAGGGCAGATTCGATCCTACAACATCAATTGCCTTTGTTGAATACCGGAACCAACCATGGAATGCGGTAGGCCTAGAAGTGAATGGTCTACCAAATTCTAATGTAGCCCCAGAAAAATCAGATTTTGTAGCTCCATACTTGCCTGTATATAAACTTGCCGCAGCCAAAACTCCCATTGCTGTTTGAGTTTTCAATTCTGCAGACTGTCCACCTTGAGTATGTACAATAGATGCATTACCCATTGTTGGATTTATATTCACAAGTCCACCAACACCCGTTGTTGTTCCCGGATTACTAGAATCCCAAAATGAACCATTTGCATCAAAATATTCTTTAGATGCAGCATACCATGTCTTGCCTGACTTATACCAGCTATCTAGGTTTCCATTGGGTAAAGCCGTAACAGTTTCAGTTGTAAATGTTTTCACATCACTCGCATAATTGTCTCCTGCTTTATCGTAAGATAAACGATAAGAATAAGAAGTGGCAGGAGTTAATCCTTTCAATGTCGCTTTAAATAAATCACCTTCTTTGGTAGCACTACATTCCGACCACTCTGCGGCACGCTCTGTTTTATATTCAAACTTCATACAAGTTGGATCTAATTCCACACCTTCTTTTATTGAAGATATTTTACCTTCCAAAAGAGCAAAGTTACTCCACGCATTCGCAGAAGCCACTTCTAATTGCGTTGATGAGGTAACCGGTACCGTAATCTCATATGTATATTTTTTTTCAGAATCATCCACATCTACAGTTATATCCCCGACAGAGCCCGAATCAGAGACTCTATAATTCAATACATAATGATCCCTAGCCTTCACCTTTGTAATATCTTGGCTCAGTGTATGAGTTTGGTTCGCTTTATTTATAACTGTGATCGTCGCCTTTAAATCTCCTTCAGGAAAATAAATGGACTTATTTTGCGCACCCATCATAAGATTCTGACCTGATATTCCCGGAACCTTAGATTCTATTAAAACAACCGCACTTTTAAAAGAGTTTGTAAAGGAATCTTCAAAATTCACCGTGACCTTAACATTCGCCAATGTGCAAATGATAGAGGCTGTGACTTCCTTTCCTGCCACAACTGTTACTTGAGTAGAGCCCTTATAATAAGGTATATCTACTCCTGAGGCATTCCCATCAAACCCATTCGATGAAGCTGTAATCATATAAGTGCCGGACTTTAACTTCAACTGTTTACCTTCCCATTCCGCATAATCTTCTGTACTTTCCACGACTATACCAGCCTCATTTTTAATTTCCACACAAAGTTGCTTTGGTTTGTAATTATCTGGAACTAAACCTTTTGTAACTACGCCAAAAACCGGTGAAACATTTACATTAAGATATCCAACCTTATCACTCGTATAATCTTCTTGTTGGCAAGCAGCAAGAACCAACAGTGAAAGCAATATTGAAACAAAATATATTCTTCTCATAAGGTTTATCATTTACTAATCGTCACACGTAACTCCGCAGACGCAGTTTGTCCTTTTTTATCCGTAATTGTTATTTTAAAAACATGACTTTCTTTACCATCTGGAGCATTTCCGATTCCAGTCGTAGCATCAGTATCTATCGTTGGACCATAGATATTCATCATAGTATAAAATCCAGCAATAGGAAAAGTATATTCTGTATCACCTTCTGCAGGCATAGCCATTCCGAGACTTTCAGAAAGGTCTGCATCATCGACCAGTTCACGTCCTTCTCCTGTAAAATTCAAATCCTTGACTGCAGAGGAAAAACCAGGATTTCCGCCCTCTATTATAACTTTCATACTAGCGATCCCTTCCGAAGCCGAAATAACCACATCAGTTGTTGCTGGCCAATCCTGTTTCGTCATTGAATATTTTACACCGTTCTCAAATGCATCACATGACAACGAAGGCACTTTATCTTCAGGCGTAGGGTCTGGATCCGGATCCGGTTTCGTCTCCTCCTTATCCTCTACCGGAATATCTACAGCCTCATTATGATTCTCAAAAATAACACTTATCGTAACAGAGATGCCTGTAACCGCTCCCGTAGTAGGGTCTTCCTCATTTCCCGGTTTCAGATCGATGATAAGCGCTTCTCCACCCGTGAAATTGGGATTATCAACATCATCATATTTTTCTTTGGCATCCTCTTTTTTAAACACATAAGGAGCCATCGCAACCGTATTACCCTCTATGGTTTTCGCCCGAATATTCAAAGTTACAGTCTCTGCACCATTCTCTCCAAAATACCAATAAATAGGAGCAGGATTTGTAGAAGCACTTGCGCTTGTCTCCGTAATCGACAACGCAGTCTCCGAACCATCATCCAACATGATCGTCCATTCTGTAAACTTCGCCAAAAACTCCGAACTATAATTCAATTGAATCCTACTATTCTGCATCTTGCAAGTCACCTTTGCGCTACTCGTGATATCCTTCTTAATTTCCATATCGGAACTTCCCTTATAATAAGGAGCTTCCAATTTCTTTTCCAGTACGCCTTTTGTATGAGAAACTACGGAATAAGTACCTACCGGCAATAAAATAGATTCCGGTAAATCCGCCACCGCATCATAATTTCTTTCAACCTCTTCCCCATCTACACTTTTCCCGACAATAGAAACCGGGAAATCGTCCGTACTAACAGATGCAGCCTTCGTCACCGCCGGAGATTTAGCTTGTACACTCAACTCCAAAAGTCCCATATCCACACCCTCTTTGCCACTCTTTATTTCTTCCCTCATCTCGCAAGAGATAAAACCGACCAAAGCGAACAGACTTAAAGCAATATAATTTAATAATCTCATGATTTTTTTCTTCTCTTTTTTTAATTAGACCTTAATGACTAAACCCATTCAGAAGGGATCACGATATCTACAGGTATATCATTTGTTCCTTCATCAATCTTGATAGAGACTCCCAATTGTCCGGTTTTATCGTTATAGCTAGGGGCTACCTGCAATGTCCACGCTTTATTCGGTGCCAAATCATAAGTCCGGACAACAGTAGCCGCTTTTGTTTGATATTGAGATTTCGGTGTTAAATAGATTGTGGCGGTTACAGTTTCTCCGCCTTTGTTCAGTTTCAAATACCAAGGTTCCGTATCTGCTTTAGACCACTTAGCCGTAGAACTACTCCCCAAGGCTGAAGTCGAATAAGTAACATAATAATCACTAAAATAAGTATCCATTTCCGTAAATTCCACTTTCACCTTACCATAGGTTGGTGTACAAGTAAGAGAAATAGATTTATCCGTTTCACCATTTAAATTAAAAGAGTTGGAACCTTCCACATAGAATCCTGTCCGGGAAGCGGCATCTGTATTCGTCCCATAAAAAGCCTTCACGGTATAAGCTCCGTTATCCAATTCGACTGAAGCAGGTATTTCCGCATATTTGAATGTTTTAACAGGATCACTCTCACCTACTTTCAAAAATTGCACCGTATAATTATCCGGATTTTTATAATCGCTCTCATTTACCGCTTTTGTCTCCGTATTAAAACTTGCGGTAGCAGACAAGTCCAAAGCGATCGTCCCTTTTCCTTTTGAAAAAGAAGTTAAATCCTCTACTTGACAAGATGTCATCAACATGCACCCCGAAAGGAGATAAGCCATCCCATACAGTAGCACCCTCAAATTTCCCATACAATAATTGTTTACTTATTAATCTGTTTACCTTAAAAAGAGATTATTCCCAAATTTGGATACAAAATAACGACAATTCAAAAAATCATACAAGGTCTATTTTAAGGAAAGAGTGTTCTATTTATTATATTTTAAGCGCATTATTCAACTCGTGATCACTTTTTACAACTATTTGTTAAGCTATTGATATTATGTATTTTCAAAGCATACATAGCATTAGTACCAAAAAATAAGCTTATATTTGTATCGTCTAAATTTCATTATCAATGCAGAATGAGCTACCGAAAATAGATATTCCTGTCGACTGTGTTGCGGGAACAGATATTACGAAAGAATTATTAAACCTTTATACGGATTCTCCTTGTAAACTCAAGGCCGGGATATTCGTCTTGTTGCTGGATGGAGACATTGAAGCGTCGATCAACCTCGTTCGATACAAAATACAACCGATGAATTTTATTACGATTTTGCCGCAAAGTATTCTACAAATACACAAAGCGAATGGAAACTTGCAAATTTATTTCATAGGATTCTCCTCTGAATTCCTCGCAAATAATAACATATTTAAAATCATCTCAGAATATTATTATCGAATGCGAGAGACACCTGTTATTCCGCTAGAAAACAACGATACATCAATTTTTCATCACTATTTTGAGCTCCTATTAAAAACGCAAGAAAATGGCTATTTGTCTTCTAACAATGAAATCTGTAAATCAATACTACACCTCCTGCTTATATGCTTGAAAGAGACGTATAAGAAAATAGCCCCTAGCGATACTCCCTTGATTAAAAGTAAAAAGATCACGAAAGAATTCTCAGAGTTAGTCATGCGTAACTATATGAAAGAACGTAATGTCTCTTTCTATGCCGATAAACTAAGTATTACCGCCGCACATCTAAGTACGACAATAAAGGAAACGACAGGAAAAACTTGTACGGATATTATTTCTGCGATGGTTATCATGGATGCCAAAAACCAGTTAAAATCTACCGATATCCCCATTTACCAAATAGCGGACTCGCTGAATTTCAGCAATGTCTCCTTCTTCGGTAAATATTTTAAACGTTATGTCGGTATAGGGCCACAGGAATACCGCAACTCCTAATTCTTATACAGACGAAAGGCTTCATTTAGCAAGTTAACTCCATGCGCCAATGAAGTTAACTTACTTTGCCATTTAAGTTAACTTACTTCGCTGTTTAAGTTAACTTACTTCGCTGTTTAAGTTAACTTACTTATACCTTTCAATCAGCCTACGTAAAAATGCCGTAAAAGCTATTTCCATGACATTACCTCACATCCCCCAATTCTCCCTATCCAAACTCCTATACTGTATCGCCTCCGCCAAATGCCGGACTTCGATATGTTCCGAATTATCCAAGTCGGCTATCGTGCGGGAGACTTTCAGGATACGGTCATAGGCACGGGCGGAGAGGCAGAGACGTTGCATGGCGGTTTTGAGGATGGAGAGGCCGGAAGCGTCGGGAACGGCGTACTGATGGAGTAGCTTGGAGTTCATCTGGGCATTACAATAAATACCCTCATAAGCGGCAAAACGCCTTTCCTGGATCGCACGGGCTTTTATGACCCGCTCACGGATAGCGATACTAGGCTCTGAGGGCTGTTGCTCGGAAATCTTCTCGAAAGGGACAGGGACAATCTCTATCTGGATATCGATACGATCGAGTAATGGGCCGGAAATGCGGTTCATATATTTCTGGACGGCTCCGGGAGAACAGAGACAAGGACGGTCCGGATGGTTGTAGTAGCCGCAGGGACAAGGATTCATGGAGGCCACAAGCATAAAGCCAGCTGGATATTCCACCGTGAAACGGGCACGGGAGATATTGATCACTCGATCTTCCAATGGCTGCCGCATGACTTCCAAGACACTCCTGTTAAATTCCGGCAACTCATCCAAAAAAAGGACACCATTGTGAGCCAAGCTGATCTCTCCCGGCTGCGGGAAAGTGCCACCTCCTACCATAGCGACATTAGAGATCGTATGATGGGGAGAGCGAAAAGGACGTTGTACCATCAAGGAGGCGCCACCTCCTATCTTACCGGCTACGGAATGGATTTTAGTTGTTTCCAAGGACTCATGCAAGGTAAAGGGAGGCAAGATCGTAGGGAGACGTTTCGCCAACATGGACTTGCCACTTCCGGGAGGACCTACCATGATCAGATTATGTCCGCCGGCTGCGGCCACCTCCATCGCACGCTTCACGTTCTCTTGTCCCCGGACATCGGAGAAATCGCAATCAAACAATTGCTGGCGGTCGTAAAACTCCTTACGGGTATCAATAACCGTAGGCCGCAATGTAGGTTTACCCTCCATAAACTCCAGCACCTCTTTGATATTCGAAGCTCCATACACTTCCAGATCGTTCACCACCGCAGCCTCACAAGCGTTTTGCTTGGGTAAGATAAAGCCCTTAAAGCCTTCTTCCCTAGCCTTGATAGCAATAGGCAATGCCCCTTTTATCGGTTGGAGGCTCCCGTCCATAGAAAGCTCGCCCATCAATACGAATTTGGATAAGTTGGATGAATCTATCTGCTCTGCCGCCGCCAGAATACCGATCGCCAAAGGCAGATCATAAGAGGACCCTTCCTTACGGATATCTGCGGGGGCCATATTAATAACGATACGATTGCGGGGGAATTTATAACCACATACTTGAAGAGCCGAGATAATGCGTTCATGGCTCTCACGAACGGCCACGTCCGGAAGACCGACTAAAAAGAATTGGATACCTTTGGAACAGTTCACTTCTACGGTAACGACCGTAGCGGAAATCCCCTGCACGGCAGCGGCATAAGATTTTACTAACATAGTTAAGAATTTTGAGTTACTAATTACAAATTAAAACCGGAACCTCCTGTTTTCAATCGCTCAGTCTTCGAACAAGTTCTCCAGTGTTTGCTTGATCTCGATTCCATTCTCTGTTTTCATCAAGATCTTATGATCCTCATCTATCAAGAAACAGCGTGGCAATACGCTTACGTTATACAGATCTATCAACATAGCCGCTTGTCCGGCCGAATCTGTTACCAGATTCCACGCTATACTATCCTTCTTCAGTACATCCCGGACATTATCCGGATTATCGTCCAAGCTAACCAAAAGAATATCCAACTGATCTTTCGGATATTTCATCGCTACCTTATCCAGATATAGATCCTCTGTCTGGCACATATCACACCAAGGAGCGGTAAACGTCAGCAATAAATATTTCTGCGGGAAAGAGTCCAAACTTACCGTATTCCCATAAATATTCCTTACGGAGAAATCTGGGGCTTCCGCACCCAAAGCCGTACGTTTCGCACGGGCGCTATATTGCTCCAGCTCCTTCACCAGATAAAAGTCTTTCAACCTTGGATTCAATAACGCCAACAACTCATCAATTTTACGAGTATCATCGGGATCTGAGAAAAAAGATTGAATCAAGACAACGGATGCCTCTTCATTCGGGTTCTCTTTCACGTACCGGATCGCTTCCTCGCTCAATTGCATATTAACATTCGCCAAACGAGCGGCGATATCCGTCTCCTCGATCGTATCGTTCAAATCCTTGCTATTTAAAGAATTTGATAAATTTGTCAATTCCGTCAATAAAGGAGCGATTTTTTTCTTAAAAGCGGTCAACTTATCATTTGTCCGTCCCCCCTTTACCTGCAATAGCAATGGAGAGTTAGCGTCGCCCGTGATTTTCACGGTTTCTCCCGGTTCCAGATAAGCCGTAACCCAATGCTCTTTATCCGCAAAGAAGATAGTCACACAATGGAAACCCGCTTCATGTTGATCGATCTGGAACTGCCCGGGTTTCGTACAAGCCACTGTATCAACCACTTTATAATTATCCTTCTCAAATACAGCATATACGGTTTGATCTTCCAGATTAGAAAGTTCCCCTTCAATCCGATAGACATAATCCTTGCCACAAGATGACAAACAAATTATAAAGCCAATAATAAGTGCCAGTTTTTTTATCATTACTCCTTTTTAAGCTCTTCTTATAACAGATAATCCGGTCTAAAGGTAGGAATATTTTTTAAAACTACTTCACATTTATAATAAAATTAACGCAGTTATCATAAAAAAAGCGCAGAATTAGTAATTCCACGCTTTTTTATAAAGATATTTTTAAACCTTGACCTTTTTTGATCAAGTTTTTTTAAGCAATTATAACTGAGGACCAGCAGCAACCAATGCCTTACCAGCTTCGTTGCCCGTGAACTTAGCGAAGTTCTTCTGGAAGCGAGCAGCCAAATCCTTCGCTTTCTCATCCCATTGAGCAGGATCAGCATAGGTATCGCGAGGATCTAAGATCTTCGGATCTACGCCCGGTAATGCAGTCGGAACCTCGAAGTCGAAATACGGGATCTTCTTTGTCGGAGCCTCGTTGATAGAACCATCAAGGATAGCGTCGATGATACCTCTTGTATCTTTGATAGAGATACGTTTGCCGCTACCGTTCCAACCTGTGTTCACCAAGTAAGCCTTAGCGCCAGTCATTTCCATCTTCTTAACCAACTCTTCGCCGTATTTTGTCGGGTGCAATGACAAGAAAGCAGCACCGAAACAAGCGGAGAATGTAGGAGTCGGTTCCGTGATACCACGCTCTGTACCTGCTAATTTAGCGGTAAATCCAGACAAGAAGTAGTATTGAGTTTGCTCCGGAGTCAAGATAGATACTGGAGGCAATACACCGAATGCGTCAGCAGACAAGAAGATAACTTGTTTTGCGTGCGGGCCTTTAGAAACCGGCTTAACGATGTTCTCGATGTGATAGATCGGATAAGAAACACGAGTGTTCTCTGTAACTGACTTATCAGCGAAATCGATCTTACCATCAGCGGCAACTGTTACGTTCTCAAGAAGAGCGTCACGTTTGATAGCGTTGTAGATATCCGGCTCGCTCTCTTTATCCAAGTTGATAACCTTAGCGTAGCAACCACCCTCGTAGTTGAATACACCTTCGTTATCCCATCCGTGCTCATCGTCACCGATCAACAAACGTTTCGGGTCCGTAGACAAAGTAGTCTTACCAGTACCAGACAAACCGAAGAAGATAGCTGAGCTCTTGCCCTCTTTATCCGTGTTAGCGGAGCAGTGCATAGAAGCGATACCACGCAACGGGTTCAAGTAGTTCATGATAGAGAAGATACCCTTCTTCATCTCACCACCGTACCAAGTATTCAAGATAACTTGCTCTTTAGTCTTCAAGTTGAAAACAGTAGCAGTCTCAGAGTTCAAGCCTAATTCTTTGTAGTTGTCAACTTTAGCCTTAGCTGCGTTGAAAGAAACGAAATCAGGTTCGCCGTAGTTAGCCAATTCCTCAGCTGTCGGACGGATGAACATATTAGTTACGAAGTGAGCTTGCCAAGCAACCTCCATGATGAAACGTACTTTCAAACGAGTAGCCTCGTTAGCGCCACAGAATGTATCGACAACGAACAAACGTTTGCCAGACAATTCTTTTACGGCTTTAGCCTTCAAGTCTGCCCAAGCAGCCTCAGAACAAGGCTTGTTATCATTCTTATATTCATCAGAAGTCCACCACACAGAATCTTCGCTGGCTTCATTCTTTACGAAAAATTTATCTTTAGGAGAACGACCTGTATAAATACCAGTCATCACGTTTACAGCACCTAGCTCAGTTACCTGGCCTTTCTCGAAGCCTTCCAAACTCGGTTTAGTTTCTTCTGCGAACAGAACATCATAAGACGGATTGTGAACGATTTCTTTCACATCAACAATTCCGTACTTGCTTAAATCTAAATTAGCCATCTTGAATTTAATTTAAATGATTGACTTTATATAACTTTTCTCTCTACTCTAGTTCGATACGGTGAGGCTTTCCGACCTTTTGGAGCTTGCTGCGACTCCACCTTGTTAACCGCGGTACAAAAGTAATATTTTTTTTTATCGTACACAGCTTATTAAGGAAATTTTTCAGTAATAATTACTCTTTTCCATGCAATTAACAAAACCCTTAGTCTATTTGTAATATGGAGTTTACAAATCATATACTTTTAGCTAGCATCTCAACTATTTCCGAAGTCGTCATCATAGGTATTCGCTTTTATTGTGACTGAAACAAAGATATATACTTTTTTCCACACAAACAAATCCAGCGTATAAATATAAGAAAGGCGCAGGATAAATATCTTGCGCCTTCTCTTATATCCGATCAGAAATATATTACTTTACCTCCCAAATCTCACCTTTCATCAAAAGGTCGTGTAATTTACGTGTAGGATTCTTCGCTTGTACCTCCTCGATTTGCTGGTGGACAGCCTCATCATAGGTCGGTCCCTCCACATCTCGTATTACGCCTAATGCGATTGGCATATCACCGCTCATCATGGCAAGCATCATATGCAAGGTGTTATCCTTCTCATGGGCGTCGTGTACCAATACGTCATCCATCGTATAACCATCTTGTCCGATCGTTACGGATTTCAGTTTTAGGCCGTCTAGCACAAGGCCTTTATCCATGTTAGCGCCGTAAACCATTTTCTCGCCATGGCGAAGGAAAATCGTACGATCCGCACGGTATGCCTTATCAACGATCCCCTTATGGATACCATCATTAAAGATCACGCAGTTTACCAACACTTCCGTAACGGAAGCGCCTTTATGACGGGCGGAAGCCGTCAATACCTCGGTCGTATTCTTCAAATCCACGTCAATCGTACGGGCGAAGAAATTGCCACGGGCACCCAATGCCAACTCAGCCGGCACAAACGGATCTTCCACCGTCCCATAAGGAGAGCTCTTGGATACGAAACCACGGTCGGATGTCGGGGAATACTGTCCCTTCGTCAAACCATAGATCTTATTGTTGAAAAGAACGATATTCAAGTCGATATTACGACGGACAGCGTGGATAAAATGATTACCGCCGATAGCCAAGCAGTCGCCATCACCCGTAATCAACCATACGCTCAAGTCCGGGCGAGCCGTCTTTACGCCGGTAGCGATAGCCGCTCCACGACCATGGATCGTATGGAAGCCATACGTATTCATATAATAAGGTAAGCGGGAAGAACAGCCGATACCTGAGATAACTGCCATATTGTGAGGAGCCACTCCTACCTCGGCCATAGCCTTATGCAGGCAATTCAGTACCGCATGGTCGCCACAACCCGGGCACCAACGTACGTACTGGTCGCTTTTATAATCTTTCGGTTGAAATTTAGTTTCTTCTGTTGTCATCTTTTAAGCCTCCAATATTTTAGTGAATTCCTCAACTAATCTCGCAACGACAAAAGGTTGTCCCTTTACACGATTGAAGCGATACGGGTTAAATCCGGGTACCTTTCCACGTAAATAGTTAGCGAACTGGCCGTTATTTTGCTCAGCCACCACCACTTTCTTATACTTAGAAAGAACCTCAGCCGTATTCTTAGGCAGCGGGTTGATAAACTTGAAGTGAGCGAAAGCCACCTTCTTGCCATTCTCCTGCATCGTCTCCATCGTCTCGTAAAGGTGTCCGTAGGTTCCACCCCAACCAACGATCAATAAATCAGCGTCCTCATCTCCGATCACTTCCAGTTCGGGGATATAGTCGGCGATCTTATCGATCTTAGCCTGACGGGTCGTCACCATCTTCTGGTGGTTAGCCGGATCGGTAGAGATAGCGCTCGTCTCGTAGTCTTTCTCCAGACCGCCCAGACGATGAGCGAAACCTTCCGTTCCCGGAATCGCCCAATAACGAACCAAGCTTTCCTTGTTACGACGATACGCCTTCCAAACTTTCTCGTCTTGATAATTAGCTACGTAATTCGGCTTAATCTCCGGATATTTATCCATTTCCGGAATTCTCCAAGCGGAAGAACCATTAGCGATAAAGGCATCGGTCAACAAGATAACCGGAGTCATATGCTCCACGGCCAACTTACTAGCCCAGAAAGCAGCATCGAAACAGTCGGTCGGCGTAGAAGCGGCGACTACCACTACAGGGCTCTCACCGTTACGGCCATACAGCGCTTGCATCAAGTCCGTTTGCTCGCTCTTCGTCGGCATACCCGTAGAAGGACCGCCACGCTGAACATCGATAATCACCAAAGGCAACTCGGCAATTACAGCCAAACCGATCGCCTCGCTCTTCAAGGCAAGACCTGGTCCGGAAGTAGACGTAGCCGCCAAGCAACCGGCGAAACTAGCTCCGATAGAAGTACAGATACCGGCGATCTCATCCTCGGCCTGAACCGTGATAACGCCTAAATCCTTACGTTTAGATAATTCATGTAAAATATCAGTAGCCGGAGTGATCGGGTAACTACCCAAGAACAACTGCAAACCAGCTTTCTCGGCAGCGGCTATCAAACCATAGGAAGTAGCCTTATTACCATTCACGTCCGTATAGAATCCGGGCTCGGCTTTCTTACTCTCGATACGATACGTAGAAACCGAGGCATGGATGTTATTACCATAATTATAACCGTCCGTCAAAGCCTTGATATTAGCTTGGGCGATAACCGGTTTCTTAGCGAACTTATTCTGCAACATGTGCATAGCCTCCTCCAGCGGACGCTCGAACAACCAGCAAACAAGTCCTAAGGCGAACATATTCTTACAGCGAAGAGCCGATTTATTGTCCAAGCCAAACTCAACCAATCCGTCTTTTACCATCGTAGAGATCGGAGCGGCAACAACCTGCACGCCAGTCAATCCCAGCTCAGTAAACGGATCATCGGTCGTAAACAAGGCCTTATCCAAATCACTTTTCTTGAAAGAGTCCGTGTCGATTAAAACAATCGCATTGGGTTTTAGGTGTTTTACGTTCACCTTTAGCGCGGCGGGATTCATGGCCACCAATACGTCGGCCTTATCACCGGGTGTGAAGATTTTGCGCGATCCCAAGTGCACTTGGAATCCAGATACACCACTTAGTGTTCCTTGTGGAGCACGTACTTCTGCCGGATAGTCTGGGAATGTAGAAATCTCGTTCCCGAAAACCGCGGACAGGTTTGAAAAGATTGTACCGGTTAACTGCATGCCATCTCCCGAGTCTCCCGAGAAACGAATTACAACCTTCTCCAGCGTCTTAACTTTTGTCTGTTCTGCCATAATATACTTTATTAGCTTTATCGCTTATTGGTATTTAGATCGTCCGCAAAGTAAAGCATAAACTTTGCGAGTTCAAAACTTTTCCGCATCAAAAAGCAGAGAGGTATAGATCAAGATTATTAGATGATAGATTAAAATGATTAGACACATAACTATTCACTGTCTTCCCGTAATACATATATACTCCCGCCCTAAAGCCCTTATCCGATTTGATCATTCCTTGCACGGAACCGGCGTCGCCCAACGACAATAATAAAGGCACGAATATATTACTATAAGCCATCGAGGTAGTACGAGCCACCCGGTTGCTGATATTCAGTTTACAATAATGTAATACCCCATATTGCTCGAACACCGCAGGATCTTCCCTCGACAAGCAGCATGTCGTCTCAAAGCAACCGCCTTGGCTTACCCTCAGATCGATCACCAAAGCTCCCTTTTTCATCGTACGCACCAAGTCCGTAGCGATAATATAGCGATGTCTCGTATTAATATAACGCATCGCCCCGATCACCACGTCAGCGCTACGAAATGCGTTATGCAGCACATTCGGATGGAACGTGGAAGTAAAAAGCCCTTGTCCCAAGACCTGTTGTATTATACGCAATTTATTGATATCATCATCGAATACTTTCACGGATGCTCCCAAGGCTAACGCAGCACGCGCGGCCACGGTCCCGGCGTTTCCGGCCCCGATGATCACCACTTCCGTAGGGGATACACCCGGGATACCGCCTAATAAGATCCCTTTACCTCCTTGGGTATTGCTCAACAACTCGGAAGCGATCGTTATGGAAGCCGCCCCCTCGATCTCGGAAGTGACATTCAGCACCGGGAAACGATTATATTCATCCGCCATCAACTCATAAGAGATAGCGGTAATCCGTTTCGCCATCATCAACTCGAAAGCCTCCTGAGCGAATAAATTAAACTGCACCAATGAGAAAACGGTCGTGCGAGGTCTCATAAGCGCGATTTCCACCGGCAACGGAGGCAATATCTTCAAGATCAGATCCGCTTGGAAAACTTCCGCGGGCGTATCGACGATCTCCGCCCCCGCCTCCGAGAAATGATTATCGGAATAGTTGATGCCTAATCCGGCGCCACTTTCCACCAGCACCCGGTGACCGCAATCGGTCAGCATATCCACCGCCTCCGGAGTCAACGGCAAACGTTTTTCCGCCTCGCATCGTTCACGAGGAATACCGATAAGCAAACGGTTATTCACCTTGCTGATCTCTTTCAATAATTCCTGCGGGATATAGGCCCCCTGTGCCTGCCGGCCGTCGTTCGCTTCCATATGCTATAGGATTTTCATTAACGCGTTCGATATGTCATGTACATCAGATTCTGTTAACATCTTCTCGGCATCAAACGTTATGGACGCCTTCGTATAAAACGGATTCCTTTTCTCCAGACTCTCGGCGATAAACGCCCTCAGTTCCTCCCCGGAACGTCCTTTCAACACCGGACGGGTATGTTTGCACAACTCCAGACGCTTCGCCAGCTCCTCGACTGACACCTTCAAGTAAACCGTCGTGCCAGAAGCGTTCATAAACTCCATGTTATCGAAAAAACAAGGAGCGCCTCCTCCCGTGGAGATCAGCACGTCCTCAAACTCAGCGACCTCGTGAAGCATATTCCGTTCTATCTCTCGGAAAGCCTCCTCCCCTCTCTCGGCGAATATCTGCGAAACGGCCTTATGATAACGCCCTTCGATATAGTAATCAAGATCTATGAACGAAAGACCGGCGAGCTTGGCAAGCTCCTTTCCCACCGTTGTCTTGCCCGCTCCCATATATCCGACCAAAAAAACACGTTTCATACATTATTATAATAGTTTTCGCAAATGTAAACTTTTTCCGGGAACTCTATCTTCTTTATTCCTAAGAATCAATAAAAAAATCATAGGCCAATGGCTTTTACGGTCTGGGTCGCACGATCCACTACTAATAAAGTATGACGAGCACCGGCTATTTTCTCGGGATAGACCATCGAATCTGTAAAGTCCTGCAATAATTTTCCGTTCTTAGGGCTGATCTCCCATAGCTCCGACCGTTTATCATCGACACGAAGCGTAACAAACAAACGATCCCCTACAAACGCTATCGACTGGGGAGACTTTTCAAATCCCAATGCCACCAGATACGGCTCGAAACCCACGTTCCCTACCCGAATGTCCGCAGGATCGAATAAATAGATCATATTTTTATTCTGAGCCGTCACATACAAAAAGCCATCACTCCGTGCCGCTACCGCATAAGTACCCATTGCCTCTTGCAAATTCACGCTACGACTATATATAGGTACTCGAGTAGCGGAACCGGGCTGTACATCTTGCTCCAAGACAACTACTAACTTGCGTTTATCCCGAATAAAAACAGCTCCTTGACTAGCCGTGACATCAAATGCGTGAACGGTCTGATAACCACCCTCACCCCAAGTACCCGTACCGATACAAGTAATGAACTCATATGTTTCAGCATCGAACACATCCGTACGGCTTCCCGCATTCGTGACATATATTTTCCCATACGAGCGAGTCACACCGTTTGGCTCCCCCGCAAAAGTCTCTTTCTTATCTCCATTCATCCACTCAACCATACTTTTCACATGATGTACATTACCGGAAGATACATCAAAAACCTCCAAACTATAATGTCCCGGAGCATCATTTACTACATATAGCGTATTCCCATAAAGATAGACCGCTTTCGGATGAAAAGTTTCCACAGTGGCACCGGGAATATCCAAGGCAGAAAGTATAAATGAGAGAGAAGGACCCTCATCGCCGGCTCTATCCGTCTCCATCGGAGCAAGCCCAAGCCCACCATCTATGGCATCCAGTTCCGGATCATCGATAATGTATTTCGAGGAGGTATACACGCTTTTGTTCTCTACCAAGTTCTTATTCCTCCGAGTATGCAAGAAACGGCGGGAATAAATCGGCAATTTCTTACTCACGGAAAGCTGTGAGTAAACCTTCATACAAATCGTAGGGAAGCCTCCTTCCGCCGGATAATACGTCATATTCCCACTATGCCCATATCCCAAGCAGTGCGCCAGCTCATGATACGGCACATCAGTCCCGTTGGCATCATCCGCATAATGGGTAAGATAGACATATTCACCTAATCCAAAGGTATTTCCCCCGCCCAGGCCGACAACATTCACCACACGCCCATAACACAATCCGCCATGATTCAAGATCTTTTTCTTCAATACATCTATATCCACGATTTGCTCGTTATTTATCAGCTTACCACGCCACTTCTCCAGTTCCTCGTCAAAAAGCGAGGAAGAAAACATCGCCGCCATATTCAAGGAAAGGGCAACCGCCTCACGAGCCAGATGTGGCCTGAAGTTACCCCAGTTTGAACCGGAATACTTACCAAACCAAATATTCCACTTTGGTTTCACGTTAATCATTCCTTGATATACCGGATCTCCACATTCAATCCGCAAACTTATATTCTCGGCCGCCATATCCGGATAGGCTTCTATGGTAACCTCCTCGCCGGAACGCGTATAATAAACCTTCGCCTGTTCCAGAAAAGGCAACTTCATTTTAAACTCCTGAAAAGGTAAAACCGTAGTAAACTCCGCAAACCGTACCTCGTCCTCATAGCCTTCAATCGTCGCCCATACGATCACGTTATGTATAGCCCTGGGTGAATAGAAACGAAGCATCAGCTCATTCTGCTCGGTAACCGACACCTGCAAAGGTTCATTCACCTTGAATTTTCGCTGCGACGAATCGAAAAGAACCTCGTCCGGTTCCTCATCCTGAAGGATATAAGAAGTATTCGACGAATCATAATCCTCCTCCGCCATCCGTATTAAACCATATTTACTCGTTCCTCCACTATTATCCACATCATCTTCATCCGAACATCCGAGAACAAGAAAGCCTCCCATTACAAACAGAATGACACGAATGATCGTGTATCTCAACATTTCATTCATAAATAATCTCTTACCAGTTTTGGACGCAAAAATAGTATTTTTATTTAACTCGCATAAAAGTCACCGTTTTTATGTAATTTTGCCCCGTAGACAGATGTAGATTCGATGATGAAATTTATAGATAAGTTCAATACAATTATCCATAAGCCATTTTTCAGCAAATATAGTACCTTAATGGGGCTATGGGCATTGCTGGGGGTTATCGCATGGATTACCAAGTATTTCCCCGGGAAATATAACAACTTCTCGATCTTCAGGCAATCCTTTTGGCATACGTTGAATGAGTTACCGCTCTATGCCGCCTATCCGGAAGAATACAACGATATTTTTCACTACGGGCCGGTATTTAGCTTGGTAGTAGCTCCGTTCGCCATTACACCGTTATGGTTAGGACTGCTTACTTGGTCGGTGGCGCAAAGCCTTTTTTTATTCTGGGCGGTCAAGATGCTACCGGGGACCAAGCGGGAACGCATCTTTATCTATTGGTTTTGTGCCCACGAGTTGCTTACCTCGCTTTTCATGTCGCAATTCAATATCAGTATCGCCGCTATCATTGTCCTCGCTTACGTATTGATAGAGAAAGAGAAAGACGTATGGGCCGCTTTCGTGATCATGTTGGGTACCTTTACTAAATTGTATGGGATCACGGGATTGGCGTTCTTCTTTTTCTCTCGCCATAAGATGAAGTTCAGCCTATCTTGCGTAGGATGGGCGGTCGTCATGGTCGTAGCCCCGATGATATTGTCCGGGCCGGATTATATAATGTCCCAATATACCGGTTGGTTCGAGGACTTATCCGGAAAAAATTCGGAGAACTTATTCGCGCTCATGCAGAACATTTCCTTCTTGGGAATGGTTCGTAAGATATCGGGATCGGTCAGTTACTCGGACATTTATCTGATAATAGGGGGATTAATATTATTCGGCCTGCCTTATCTACGCATCAGTCAATATAAATATGAGGCTTTCCGGAAAACGTTATTGGCCTCGGTGTTGATGTTTGTCGTACTGTTCAGCACGGGTAGCGAGTCCAGTACCTATATCATAGCGTTTATCGGAGTCGCTATTTGGTATACGGCTGTACCGTGGAAACGTTCGACATTGGATATTGTCTTGATGGTCTTCGCCTTTATATTGACCAGCATGTCTCCGTCCGATCTTTTCCCGAAATACATACGAGTGCATTATGTATACCCGTATGCGTTAAAAGCGTTGCCTTGTATGCTGATCTGGCTAAAGCTGACATTTGAGATGTGTACGAGGAATTATAATCCGGTAAAGGTATAAATAGAATGAACGCACGAGCAGACATAGATTTGGTATTACCTTGTTACAACCCGCCTTCGGGCTGGGAGGAACGAGTAGCCACCCATTTCCGCAAAGTGGAGCGATTATTCAGCCCGGTACGTTTCCACCTTTTTATTGTCAGTGATGGTTCGAGACGGGGATACGAGCCGGAAACGATCGACCGCCTCCGGCAATTGATACCGGATGTCTGCGTCGTGGACTATAAGCCCAACCGGGGAAAAGGATATGCCTTGCGAGAGGCGGTAAAGCGATGTACCTCTCCTTACATTATTTATACAGACTACGATTTTCCATATACAAACGACTCATTCGGCAGGATGGTCGAGGCGTTGCTAGGAGGAGCGGACGTAGTCGTGGCTACCCGCGGCAAAAGTTATCAGGATAATCTACCTCCTTTCCGGCAAATGTTATCCAAACTGTCCCACATATGCAATACATGGGTCTTGCGGATCAAGATCAAGGATACGCAAGGGGGCATGAAGGGATTCAGCCAAGCGGGACAGGCGATATTCCTAACGACCCGTATCAATAGCTTCCTATTCGATACGGAATTTATCTATAAGGCAAGTCGCCGGAAAGAGATAAACTTACGGACGATCAACGCGAACATCAAAGAAGGACTGGCGGTATCCGATATGGGATTCAAGGTCCTGCGGCGGGAAGCGTTGAACTTCTTATCCATCTTATTTCATAGAGATTAATTGACATACATGATATTACTTAGTTTTGATATCGAGGAGTTTGACGCTCCATTGGAACACGGCGTGGAATTGCCGTTCGAGGAACAAATGCGTACTTCCGTAGAAGGAACCCGGAAGATACTGGCATGTCTGGCCCGTCACCGGGTAAAAGCGACTTTCTTTTGCACGGCGAACTTCGCCCTTCACGCAAAGGATTTGATCTTGGACATCCAAAAGGGTGGACATGAGATCGCTTCGCATGGTTTTTATCACTCGTCGTTCGAGACCGCCGATCTACGCAAGTCCAAAGAGGCGTTGGAGGAACTGACCGGACAACCGGTGAACGGTTTCCGTATGGCCCGCATGATGCCCGTCGAAGAAGAAGAGATACATAAGGCCGGTTACTTATACAACTCGTCCTTGAACCCGACTTGTATTCCCGGCCGTTACAATCATCTGGGGCAGCCCCGCACCTATTTCATGAAAGATGGCGTATTGCAACTGCCCGCCTCGGTGACCCCGATCGTCCGTTTCCCCTTATTTTGGCTGGCTTACCATAACCTTCCGGCCACCTTGTACCGTAAGTTAGCGCTTTGGACTTGGAAAGAGGACGGTTATTTCCTAACCTATTTCCATCCGTGGGAGTTCACCTCCTTAAGTGATCGGAAAGAGCTAAAGTTACCGTTTATCATGACCAACCATTCCGGTTGCGGCATGGAAAGAAGGCTGGACGCCTTGATCCGTTTCTTCAAGGATAAAAGAGCGCCGTTTGGTACCTATACGCAATTCTCACAAGAAATCTTGAGTAAGAGTCATGGCCAAGAATAAGTTTTATGTCGTATGGAAAGGGTTGAACCCGGGAATCTATGATAACTGGGCGGAATGCAAGGCACAGGTAGACGGACAAGAGGGAGCCAAATATAAATCCTTCGAGAACCGGGAGGAAGCCGCCAAAGCCTTCGAGGCCGGCTATACCCATTACCTAAAGACCGCCTCTTCCCCGAAAGCCGTGGCCCGCCTCGCGCCGGAAGCCCCGATCGGAAACCCGATCAATGAGAGTCTTGCCGTAGACGCCGCCTGTAGCGGTAATCCCGGGGATATGGAGTACAGAGGCGTTTATACCGCTACCGGGCAAGAGATCTTCCATATCGGCCCGCTGAAGGAGGGCACGAACAATGTCGGGGAATTCCTCGCCTTAGTACACGGCCTCGCCTTGCTACAGCAAAAGGGAAGCGACCTGCCGATCTATTCGGATAGCCGCAACGCCATCAGCTGGGTCAAGAAAAAGAAATGCAAAACCTTATTAGCACGTAAACCGATCAACGAACCTATCTTCGACCTCATCGAGCGGGCCGAGAAATGGTTGAACACCCATACCTATACCACCCGGATCCTCAAATGGGAAACATCCGTATGGGGGGAGATCCCGGCGGATTTCGGAAGGAAATGAGGTAAAGGTAATTAAAATTATATCGTATATTTGCCCAATATATCGAATTCAAGCCTATGAAGATCGCTTTCGACGCAAAACGGATTACGCATAACGCTACCGGACTGGGTAATTATAGCCGGTTCGTAGTGAATAGTTTGTCCGCTTCTTTCCCGGAGCATATCTATCAACTCTATACGCCGGGCAAAGGCAAAGAGGCGTTACGGAAACGGATCGAGGAGCGTCCAAGTGTCTCATTCCATTATCCGGAAGGCAGGTTCGATAAACTATTTCCGTCTTTATGGCGTACCTCGGGCCTAACGGCTACGCTTCGAAAAGAACACGTAGATCTGTTCCATGGCTTGAGTAATGAGATTCCTATGAATCTAAAACAGAACGGAATCCCAGCGGTCGTAACGATACATGACTTGATCTTCTTGCGTTACCCGCAGCTTTATAAACCGATCGATCGTTCCATCTATACCTACAAATTCAAGCAAGCTTGTTTACGATCGGACAAGATCATAGCGATCAGCAGGCAGACGATGCGAGACATCCGGGACTTCTTCCACATTCCGGAAAGCAAGATCGAGGTGGTTTACCAAGGTTGTGACCCGATATTCGGACAAGCGGTTCAAGAAGACGTGAAATCGTCCGTACGCGAGAAATATCAGATAAACGGGCCTTATATATTATATGTAGGGAGCATCGAGGAACGGAAGAATTTGTTGCTTCTGGTAAAAGCCCTGAAAGCCCTGAAAGAAGATATCTCCGTGATCGCTATCGGTAAGCATACGCCTTATACGGATACGGTAGAGACCTATATCCGGGAAAACAACCTGTCCGGTCGCATCCGTATCTTGACCCATATACCTTTTAACGAATTAGCCGCTTTCTATCAGATGGCGACCTTATTTGTCTATCCCTCGTTTTTCGAAGGATTCGGTATCCCGATCTTAGAAGCCCAACTTGCCGGTATTCCGGTGATAGCGGCTACCGGTTCTTGTCTGGAAGAGGCGGGCGGATCGTCCGCTCTATATACCGATCCGAGAAATGAGCAAGAGCTGTGCGGCTTGATAGAGTCCGTATTGAACGAGCCGAAGCTGGCCGAATCCATGCGTTCCGGCGGACGAGAGAATATACGGCGATTCATGCCCGACGTATTAGCGGCTCATTTCATGCGAGTATACGAGAATATCTCACGATCTTAGCAAACCCATTTTATCCATACACAATGAATATACTTTTAGTCTATAAAGAAGCCGACATAGCGACCTACAAAATGCTGGAAGGATTGTCCAAGCTTGAGGACTTCAACATCTATATCGCTTCCCCCCAATCGTATACCGACAAAAAGATCTATGGGAATTGTACACCCTTGGATCTGCCGGTCATTACCTCGAAGTTCAACTGGAACGTTATTCGTGCCCTGCGCGAAATCATCAAGACTTATCGGATCGACCTTATCTACTCACCAAGTAGTTCCGGTTTATCAAACGCTCTATTCGCCTCCATAGGCACACGGGCGAAGAATATCGCATACCGAGGTACGCAGGCTAAATTGAAGCGGTTCGATCCGACCTATTATCTAGGCATATTAAATCCCGCCGTAGAGCATGTCGTATGCGAGACCAAAGATATCGAGGAATATCTCTCCCGATTCATCGCACGAAAAAGGCTAACGACCAGCACAAAGCCATTTGATATCGATTGGATCAAGGAGGCAGTCCGTACGCCCAAACAAGCCGACGGTATTCCGGACGACACCTTTCGTTGCATCTATATCGGGGCGACGAAGAACAGGCCGTTCAAAGGCTTAACCGATTTGATCGACGCGTTTATCTTATTGGATGATCCACGGGTACATCTTACGATCGTGGGAGAATATGGGGAAAATGATTTCCAATTAGCCCAACAGTCGAAGGTAAGCGCACAAATTCATTTTCTGGGACAGCGTTCCGACGCCATCTCTTTTCTGGTCACGTCCCAGTTGTTTATACTTCCCTCGCACCGGGATGCCTCCCCAAGAGTCGTGCGGGAGGCTATGGCTTGTTCCGTACCTTGTATCGTAACAGACATACCGGGAGCAAGAGACTTAATCATAGACGGAGTCACCGGATTGTTAGTGCCGCCTTCTTCTCCTCAACAAATGGCGGCGTCTATCCGCTCGCTTATCGATAACCCGGAGCGATTGGAAGCGTTCGCCAAGGCCTCACGTGAGCATATCATCCAAGATTTCAGCGTAAAGGCTTATACAGACGGCTTCGCCACGTTATTCAGGTCGATCAAGAAAGCATAGATTATTTACAGATTCAGAAACAACGGATATAAGCTAATGAATAGCTATCATAAAGATGGTCCTTCATTCCATGTTTATATTGGAAGGACAAGATATTTTTCTTAAGCTCATAATTTAGCTTTGTCCGTAGAATCATCGGCTTATCTCCATTATCCCGATATCCCCGGAAACCGGCATAATTACAATCCAACGAGAACCCCCGATAGGTCCCTAACACACCTGCCCCATAACAGAAAGCGTCGTTCTGACGATTAACGACATCGTTAGTCATCCAACAATAAAAACCCGCTAAAGCTTGCACACGGATCGAAGCGTTTACATCTTTCCGCTTCCACAACGTACGTCCCAGATTGGCGTCGAACCAATAAGAGGCCGCATCCGTATAACGAGCGTCGCACAAGCGTCCGCCACTGGCGGTTTTCAGGTTGGCGCTTACCACGATATCCATCCATTTCTCGCTCCGGAGGGCTTGGAAATAAAAATTAAAGATCACGTCGCCCCGGCAAACAATCGGGGATTTCAGTTCTACCGCATAACGCTCATCCCGCACTTCCGGCGACATCTCATACCATTCTTGGAATACCCAACTGACATTCACTCCTACACGTCCCTTTACGACAGGAATGTACAAACGGGTAAAGATATCTTTCGTCTGATCGCCTCGCGTCTTATGATATTCCCCCCGAAGCTCCACTTCCCAACGGCTGGACAGGCTTCCTCCTACCAACTCGGGAATCGGAAAGGCATTTGGCCCGAAATAACGGGGCGAGTAAGTCAGATACTCTACCTTTTCCCACCATTCTAACGCCTTAACCGGAGATACATAGGCCAAAAGACAACTAACAACTAAACAGAACCGGAGTATTTGTGTTTTCATAAAAGTCTATAATTCAAATTCAATCTCATGCTTCAACGCATATTTCTTCCAGAAACGATTTCGATAGTATAATATCCAACGAAGGCATTCCGCTTTATCAAAATGCCGGCTCTCGGCATAGGTCTCCGCCATTAAATGAAAAGCGGCTTCCCGTCCCCACAAGCGGGAGAAATTCGCGCATCCTCGTTTGAGCGAGACAGGCCCGAAATACATCCGGTTTATATCGATCAAGGAGAACTTAACCCCTTCCTCCGTACGATCGTACAATACATTTCCCGGAGAGAAATCGGCATGATAGACCTCCGCCTCATGCAACTCTGCCATATAAGTACCTAACGCACGAAAAATATCCTCGTTCCCCTCTACCGGACGCTGTCCGACTTTATACAATGTCTTATATCTAGATTGCAGACTGATAAAATAACTATATTCCAAAAACCCTTTCTTCCTAAAAAGGATATAAGCGATCGGGGCAGGTGTCTCAAATCCCTTGGCAACCAATCGCAGAGCGTACTCATAGGCTCGCACAGCCTTAGGCTGACGGAAAAAACGATAAATAACACGGTTTATCAAGAAGGGGACTCTATATCGCTTGACATTCAGTTCCACACCATCTACCTCAAAAACCTTGATCTCATTCCTCGCCTTATAAATCGTTTTTCCCTCTTCTGAAAATATACGAGGTACACGCCTTACAAAATCCTCGAATCGCCCGTACGCCGGGTTAATGACCTCCTTCATCCGAAACCGTTTCATTTAAAGAGGTTAATACCTTGTTTATGATTAGATCCGGATTGAGCTGTTTCATACACGCCCAATCCTTCCGCAGGCAGGGCTTTTGGCCGAATACGGAACAAGGACGGCAAGGTAAGTCCAACTGGATACAATCTTCCGGATCCTGATGATATCCGTAAAATCCGGCATAGGGATGGGTAGCGCCCCAAACGGAAAGCACCCGTGTACCGACCAAGGAAGCGAAATGCATATTGGCGGAATCCATGCAAATCAACAGATCCAACCGGCTGATCAAGGCCAGTTCCTGATCCAAGGAATACTTGCCCGCCACGCTTTTTACCCGGGGATACTCAAAAGCCCATTGATCCAAGAGCGCCTCCTCGTAGCCACGACCACCGAACAGGAAGATGGTAAAATCCTCTCGATCGGAAAGCTCGGCCATGACCAGCTCCATCTCCCCGGTCGGATAAATCTTTCCCCGGTGCTTGGCGAAGGGGGCGATACCGATCCATTTGCCCGTCTTCGTTCCCGCAAGGGGTTCCAAGGCGGATACATCCGGGATAGAGGTCTCGTAAAGCGAGGTGAACGATTCCGTATAGTTAAGCCCGGCGTTGCGGAACACATCCGCGTAACGTTCGATCACCGGGCGAAGTTGTTTAAATCGTTTATGCTTCGCGTCGGTCAACCGGGCACGATCTTTCCGGGCCTTATCCACGACAAACACCCGTCTGCCGTTCAAGCGGAACAGCGTACGGATGATCATGGTCCGCAATACGTCATGCAAATCCAAAACCACGTCGAAATCATATTTTACCAAGGCAGAGGCAAAACGAAGCAATCCCGCCAACGTTTTCTCCGTGCTCTTCGTATTGATGCCGATCACGTTCACGTTCTTCGGGCGGTTGATAAAGACCGGGATCAAGAACGCTTGCGTCAACACGGTAAACGAGTCCGTAGGATTCGCCTTGGCGGCGGAATAGATAACGGGAACGGTCATCGCCACATCCCCAATAGCCGAAAGTCGTATTACTAATATATTTGCCATTATTTCTTACCGTACAACACAGGATTCAAGGCCGGGTCGTTGTACATCTTCATTTGCTTGTAGACCTTCATGTATTTCTTACCGTCACGGATATCGGATAGCAATTGATCCAAAGCCATCGACAAATCCTTCTTCTGCTCCATCAGCACCGCCAGTTTCTGCTCACAACGAGCCTTATGCTCGGCAGTAGCATCCGGACGGTTTGCCTCCTCACGCATATGATAGATCTTTAGCGTAAGGATAGAGAGACGATCGATCGCCCAAGCCGGGCTTTCCGTATTGATCGTAGCATCCGGCAAGACTTTCACGTTCTTGTATTTATCCAGAAAGAAACTATCGATCAACTCTACCAAATCCGTACGATCTTGATTCGACTTGTCGATGCGGCGTTTGATAGCCAGCGCTTCCACCGGGTCGATCTCCGGATTCCGGATAATGTCCTCCAAATGCCATTGTACGGCATCGATCCAGTTCTTAAGATAAAGATAAAACTCGATGCTCTTTACCGCATAGGGATTATGCACTGTAGCATCTACATTGTCAGTTACATGATAAGCCTCCGTAGCTTGCTCAAAAATGCGGAAACATTGTTCGCTGAAGTTCATATATGATTCATTTTCTTTCTGTGAATACTTTGTGGGACAAAGATAATGCTTACGGATCAGAAACCCAATTCTACCGGATAAATTCTATCCTCTTAGCATATATCCTTTCTTCGGCAAGGATACGATGCCGGTAGACGGATCGTTATGAAGCGCTTTACGGAGATAGGTGACCTGCACATTCAAGGCCAGGGAGTTGGCGTATGAGCTAGTTCCCCAGACGGTTTCCAACAGAAGGTCACGATCCACCGCCAGATTCAGGTTTGTCGCCAGGATTCGCAGAAGATCCGCTTGGCGGGAAGTGATCAATACCTTGTTATTGCCCGTACGGATCTCATTCGTGGTATAGTTGAAGGTCGTGTTTCCGAAATGGAAGCTCTCCTCCTGCACGCTTTCATGGACACCGATCTCAAAACGGTCCTTGATACGGGCGATCAGCTCTTCCGGATAGAAGGGTTTCGCCAAGTAATCGTTTCCGCGCAAGCTAAAACCTTTCAAACGGTCGTTCTTATCGGAACGGTCGGAAAGGAAAAAGATCAAGACATGGTGGTCTTGCTCACGGATCTTTTCCGCTACCTCGAAACCGTTTAAGCCGGGCATGTTGATATCCAGCAAGACCAGATCCGGTTTCACGACCGGGAATTGCTCCAAAGCCATGGTACCATTGCCGGTATAAGTCACCTCATACCCCTCCCGTTCCAAGAATCGCTTCAAGACGAGGGAATACTTAAGGTCATCGTCAGCGAAAAGTATTTTCAATGTCGATTTCATAAGGCTGTAGTCGGTAGATTTATAGTAATTCGAGTGCCTTCACCTAATTCACTTCGCAGGGATACAGAGCCATGATGCGCCTCTACTATTTGGCGAACGTAGCTCAATCCCAACCCAATACCCGGAATTTGCTTATCCGGCAGATGAGACGAACGGTAAAATTTATCGAACACCTTTCGCCGCTCATCCGGAGCGATACCGAAGCCATTATCCGAAACGGTCAATTCCACCCTTTGCTGATTCCAAAGCACTACGATATCGATATCCACTTCCTCTCCCGAATATTTGATCGCGTTCTCTATCAAGTTAGACAAGACATTCGCCACATGTACCGGATCGGCCGTCAGATCCGGCATATCCGGGGGAAAGGCCGTCGAGAAAGAGACTTTTTTCCCGGCGGGGATATTGGTTAGGCGTACCACCTTCTCCACCAACTCACGGAGATTAAAAGCGGAAGGTCTCAGAAGCGTCTCCCGCTCGTCCGCACAGACCATATCTTTCAATTTTCCCAGATAGGCGGAAAGATTATCCAACTCGAACATGGAGTCTTGAAGGACCCGTTCCGTCGTGGCCTCATCCATCCGCATCTCCCGGTCATTCAAGAAAGAGACGAATACCTTCAAGGTTTGTACCGGTCGCCTCAGCTCATGGATCATCGTATGCACGAATCCCTCACGCAACTCGTTCAAGCGCATTTGCTCCCAGATCGTACGGATCTGGAGACCCAAACAAGCCAGCAATAACAAGATAAGGAAAATACTTAGGAAAAGCTGCCATCCCATCCGGCCCAATAACGGATTCATAGGAAGATCCACATCCACCCACACCGCCTTTCGCTCGATCGGGGCGAACACATAGCATATCGAGATAGAGGTTGAAAACAGGTTTTTCGATAACGGCAACCATAAGGCCGATGACTGTCCGGACAAGGTATCGCTCGCTACGAACGGACGTACCCGATAATCCAGACCGGGCAGACTGGCAGACAAGATGGAGTCCAAACGCTCCGCGGAGAAAGGCACAAAGAACTCCACGACCGAACGATCTACCCCAACCAATAAGCTATCTTCCGGCATATTCGGGTCCAGATGAAGCCGAAAACTATGGATCTTTGTCGTATCCTTGGGATAAAGCTGGAAGCCGAACGAGTTTTTCAACCCATTTAACACGCTATCACCAGACTGGTATTTCGACTGGCGTTCTATGATATAAGTACCTTTCGTCATCTCCGCCTCTTCCTTCCGTATACGAAATTCCTCCTGCCCGGCATGAAATACCTCACCGGCGATCTCATCCGCATAAGTACACATCTCGTACCGGAACTGATTGAACAGCCAATAGCCTTGTACCCCGATCGCCGCCAAAGCCGCCGCCAACGAGATTACCCATATCCATCGAATCCTCTTTCCCATATCTTATTCCTTTCCGGCAAAGATAGATAGCTACTCCATGATTACAACGTACATGTAGCCATTTTTATAAGCGGAGTAATATTTCAGTAATAAAAATCTTCCTTACGGCAAACGTTCCTCTCTTACATTCGCGACAAATAACTTCTAAAACCAACAGATCATGAAACGAATCATAGCGACAATCGGCCTGCTTTGCGTAGGTCTGTCAGGGGCGGGACACGAGACGAACGCCCAAGTGACAATCAACATCTTCAACCTAAACGACGTACTAAGAGCCAAGCCCATCGACGAGACACGTTTCACGGTACAATACCAAACCACGTCCATGCCGGACACGCTCCAACCCGACAAGAAAGAGGAAGAGACCCTCATGCTGAAGGTCGGGGATAAATGCTCCGTTTACTATAGTTACGCCAAATTCCTCACCGATTCCGTACTAGAGGCCGACAAAGCCGCCGGAGCCTCACAAGAAGTCATCAATGAACACCTGCAACAATATTCCTCCAAGACCAATGCACAGGTCTACAAGAACTATCCGGCGGGAAAGACCACGACCTTGGATGCCCTTGCCGCCAGTCGCTTTCGCTGCGAGGAAAAGGAGGAGCGCCCGGAATGGACCTTACTGCCCGATACGATGACCATCCTGTCCTATCCTTGCCGGAAAGCGACCTGTCATTTCAAGGGCAGACATTATGAGGCTTGGTACACGCCGGAGATACCGAAAAGCGAGGGTCCTTGGAAATTATGCGGATTACCGGGCCTGATCCTAAAAGCCCAAGACAGCCAAGGACATTACACTTTCATCTGCACGGGTATCGAACTGAGCCGGGGTAAGAACCCGATCCTTTTCGGGGGAAACGATTTCGAGCCGATCAGCCGCAAGAACCTGCAAAAGGCTTACGAACGATATGCCGCCGATCCTATCGGATACATCGCCTTGACCTCGCCACAGGTGAAAGTGACCGTCACCGACGATAACGGAAAACCTTACCAACCCAAGAACATGCCGTATAACCCTATAGAAAGGGAAGAAAGATGAAACGGATCATACTGCATATACACACTTTTTGTTTACTTACGCTGCTCTGCCCGGCAGGATTGGCCGCCCAATCCGTCATCCGAGGGATCGTGATCGACAGGGAAAGCCAACTGCCGGTAGAAGCGGCCACCGTGCAATTAACCAGAGGCAACGCCTCCCTTCCGATCAACTATACGTTAAGTAATAATGAAGGGACCTTTATCCTCACCCAACCGAAGCGGACGGACTCACTTCTCGTCTCCGTCTCGCTCTTGGGGTACCAAACCCAGCAACAAGCCGTACATGCCGGACAAACGCTTCGTTTTGAGATGGAGCCGCAGGTATTCAGCCTAAAGGAGGTGGAAATCCGTCCGGGACGTGTCTGGGGGCGGCAAGATACGATCAATTATGATGTCACCCGCTTTCTCTCCCCAAAGGATCAATCCATCAAGGACGTATTACGGAAACTTCCAGGTATCGATATCGATGATCTGGGGAAGATCTCTTACAACGGGAAAGAGATCCGTAATTTCTATGTGGAGGGACTGGATCTCACCAACGGGAAATACAAGCAAATCAGCGAGAACCTGCGAGCCGACGCCGTGCAGAACGTACAAGTGATGGAGAACCACCAACCGATCCGTGTGTTACAGAGAAAGATCAAGACCGAAGACGTAGCGTTGAACCTCAAGCTGAGACCGGAATTCCGGGATCGCTGGCTGATCAATGCCGAAGGCGGTCTCGGCGCATCCCCGTTCTTATGGAAAGGAGCCGCTGACGCCTTGCAGATCAGCCGCAGCAGCCAATCCGCTTATCTATATAAAGGGAATAATACCGGGCAGGATGTATCGGGCGAGCAAAATACGCTTACCGAATCACCCGAATCCCGTTTATCCGAGCCCAAGGTTCCCCAATTTCTGCTACAGCCCTCATTCTCCGCCCCGCTAAAGAAAGAGCGCTGGCTGTTCAACCATATACACAGCCTATCCGCAAATCGCCTATATAAACTGAACGAGAACACCCAACTCCGTATAAACGCCGGTTATATCCACGACCGGCAAACACAGGAAAGGGGGAGTGAGACGACTTATTACCAATCCGAGGACACGATTCATCTAACTGAGCAAAGCGATAGCCGCATTCGCTCGGATCAAGCCAACCTAAATATCGGAGTGGAAAACAACTCGCAGGAAAGGTATCTCAAGAACCAGTTCTCAGCCACCGGAGATTGGCAATCCAGCCTTTCCCATATAACCGGAAACACAATTTCCACCGGCCGTACAACATTGGACCAACGCATCAAAACCCCGAACCTCGACTTGCATAATAATTTACGGACCCTGTGGAGCTTGGACAAATACACGTTGGAAGCCCAGTCTTCGCTCCGTTACCACAGCAACGCGGCCGATCTTCGCTTGGATAACCACCCTTATCCGATGAACTTACGCGACTTTTATACCGATAATTCCTTCTCATTCCTGAAAAAGAGCGGTTCTCTCACCCAGCGATATACAGTAGGCATAAACGGGGAGATCAGCAATATCGAGAAAAGCCTGCAAACTTATCTCTCACCCGATTACCAATGGAATACCTATAAATGGACCCTATCCCTCAGCGCCCCTCTCAGATGGACCGGATATACAGGGGTCGGTTTCTCCCGCATCTCGGTTAATCCGTCCCTGTCCATTATCTACAAACTGAATTACGCATGGCGTTTCACGGTACACGCCTCCTATAAGGAAAGATACGGAGAGATGACCGATTTATACGACCGGCCTTATCAAACGGATTACCGGAATAGCGTCTGGAATTGCGGAATCCTCCCGGTTTACAGACAACAGCTTTATTCCGTTTATGGGGAGTACAAGAATACGGCGCGGGAATTCTTCGCCACGGTAAACCTAACACACAATCGGGAGTGGTACAATCGTATATACGAGCAACGTATAGAGAATGGACAGATACAACGAGTCTCCTTACCCTTATCCAACCACGGTTCCGGCTATACCGTCAAAAGCACGCTATCCAAAGGCTTTTACGATCTAGGGCTAAAGACCTCGTTCCTGGCGCTCCTCAATATCAGCAAGGCCGAGCAAATCAGCGGGGGACAAAGGCTTCCCTATCAATATCGTCTCATGCGCCTAGAACCCAAAGTGATCTGGACTCCCAACCGCCATTGGGAGACCAGTTACCAAACCGATATCCGGTACGGAGGAAGTAAAATAGGAGAACGTACCCGTTTGGCGCCCTTATGGAACGTCACCCAACAAGTACAGCTCTCCTACATTTTCTCACCCATAGAGGCAAGCCTTTCCGTAGATCATTATCACAATGACGTGAATGAAGACCAATCCGTCAACGCCGTTTTCGCGGACTTCTCGGTCTTATGGAAATCCCGGCGTTTGCAAATCACCGCCACGGCGACAAACCTGTTCGACAAACGTACCTACGGATACACGCGATACGCATCGTTGGAAAGCTATACCTCATGGGTACGTATCCGTCCCCGGGAGTTTCTGGTAGCGATCCGCTACCAGCTATAAACGATCCAGACGAGTCCGGGTTATAGGCGTATCTTCCGCTCCACCGTACCCTCTGCCGTATCTATCCGTATGAAATAAACGCCGGGCTGGACATTTCCCAAGGAAACAGCGTAATCCACCGAGGCTGGAGAATCTACCTTCTCACCATACAGATGACGGCCCGAAGCGTCATGTACATGGATGCTGAACGAACCGGGGACCTCCGCCCAACGGACATGGAAACTTCCTTTCGTACCGCTAGCATATACGGACACGGCCTCTTGCGGAGCCTCCTCGAATACGTTCTCCGTAGAGGTAGGGATTCCCAATATATCCAGCAGACCTTTATACACGTCTATCTTTCCCCATCCCCATTGCTTGTTCGGATAAGAGAGCGGTTTATCCTGAACAGCCGTACGGGAGAAGACATCCTTGATATCATCCGGGGATAAAGCAGGATTCGCCTGTAACCAGAGAGCGATACTGCCAGTCACGAAAGGACAAGCCATCGAGGTTCCACTCATATACCCCCATGGATATCGATGTCCATTGAAAGTGGAATAGCGAGCCTGTGATGCCTTGGCTCCTTCACCGATCTCACCCTCCAGATAGAATGAGTTATAGGAGGATGCCACCCAAAGTCCGGGTGCTGTTATATCTGGTTTCATGCGATTATCAAGCGTAGGGCCTACGCTTGAAAATGATGTTAACTCACCCAAACTATTACCTGCCAAATAAGAGGTACCCCCATCTACATTTACCGGGCATATACGAGTGGCATAAGCCCCGACAGCTATCACGTTTTTGGCTGATGCCGGAGAGCCGACAGTGAAATCTCCCGTACCGACCGTATAAGGATACCCTTTTCCCAAGTCCGTAAATAAGCTCTCGCCATTGTTGCCCCAAGCCCGGACCGGCGTGTTATTTGTCGCCACATGAAGTAAGAATATCTTTTCATTTTTGGTGCCTTCCGGATAATTGAACTGAATAAAAAGACGGTATCTCCCATTAAACACATATAATTCAGATTCCATTTGCGCCTCATACACCAACGTGCCATCCACGCTCTCACTAGTAAAAACAGAAGACTTAGGCATTGTATCCAAGGCGAAAAACCCGGTAGTATTTAATATCTCATCGCTTTCGCGATCATACAGATCCAGGCAAACAGAAAAAGGTTCCCCGGGCTCGTCCGCCCAAATATCCACCAGTCCATAAGAAAGACCCGTATTAGACCTGCCAACAAAAGTACGCAAGGTATCCGAAGGCGACATCAGTTCGGTATATACTGGCATGTCCCTAGAATTTCCCATGGCAACCGTGATGATTTTTCCCGGTCCGACCATTCGGTCCAACATTATATCCATAAAATTAGTACCATCGTGTCCTCCAATACCATCCCCTAAACTAAGATTCACCACGCAAGGTCTACCTAGTCTCTCGCTCTCCTTGAATATATAGTCCACTCCGTCTACGATATCAGAATTCTGCATGGTAGTAGCCACCAAGATCATATCACTCTCGTTGGCCACACCTTGGTAGGGCGTATCAAACCCTCCTCCGGCAGCTATGCCCGCGACATGGGTCCATGCGTATTTACATCCGAATCAAACGAGCAAGCCGCATCCAGCAGTTCCTCTTCCGTCCTGTATTCCGCTTTACTATAAGGACTCGTTTGGTCCCAAACTTGTTTGATACGATACGCTTTACCCTCCTTGTCATAGAAATTCGGGTGAGTAAAATCTAATCCCTGATCGACCACACCCACGATGACCCCCTTGCCCGTATAAGGCTGGGGAAGCTTAGTCCCCGCATAGGCATCCGCCACGTCCGAGTAGTAACGGGCCGAGTCCATACTGGCCCTCATCGGCTGCGAGGCTGATACATATTGGATACAACCCAGCCCAGACACCGACTCCACGGCAGACAGGGGGATCAACACCGTAGCGATATCTCCCGTCCTTGTCCGGATACGGCACCCGGCCGAATCCAAGGAAGCCCATCCCTCATCCGTCGCCACCTTCACGAAAGCCGAGAGATAATCTCCCGAGATAGAACTCCTCAACAACGAGTTCGCCGTATCTTTCTTCGCTAATTTGCCTAAAAGAATACGTGTATAGGGAGACATCTTGGAATACGTAGGTTCTTGGGCAAACATCCCTCCTTCCACAAAAATCGCTAGAAGCAGCGATAACAAAATAGATTTTCTCTTCATATTAACCATCTTTTCCATTATATTTCAATTAAGACGTAAAGCTCGTCTCATCACGCCAGCCACGACATTTTAAATGCGCCATTTTATCTGTCTTATTGTGATACAAAGTAAGGCTTTTAAATGCGGACTTTCATTAAGAAACCCCGCTACCTTACGACATTTAGTCCAAAAACAGTGTGACATATAATCCGGATTCGAGGTAAACTAGGCCCTTTTCATATCTAATCGTCACAAAAAACACTTATAAATCAAAGAAAAATTTATATTTTTGTTCGCTAAAAAGTAAATGAATGAAACTAACATATATAACTTTATTCTTTTTTTCTATCGTACTCTTGAGAGCGGCAAACCCTTCCGCAGATAACCGCCCCCAAGAAAAATTATCTTACCAATCCATATTCAATCAGATCATCGCAACCCCCGAAAAAGCGATAAACCTAGCCGATAGCGCCGAGAACCTACGGATCATACCGGAATACAAAGCACATATCATCCGGTCACGGGCATACGCCCGGTTGAAAAACGAGAAGAAAGCGCTGGAATACGCTCTAGCCGCATTCCACACACCGATTCCGTACAAAAAACTTACTTTAAGCCCTTTTATTCAATAAATTCATCTAATTTCGCGTCATTTATAAACGACACGTCTCTATGAATAATGATAAGATCGTCACACCCAGCTTTTGCTATATACTAGCGGCGAATTTCCTGCTTTTTTTCGCTTTCTATCTAATCCTGCCGATCTTGCCTTTTTATCTGAAGGAAGAATTCATGATCGGGAAGTCTATGATCGGGTTTATCTTGTCGTGCTATACGCTAGCGGCGCTCTGTATCCGTCCGTTCGCCGGATATTTGCTGGATACTTTCGCCCGCCGTCCCTTATATCTGGTGGCTTATTTCATTTTCACCGCCATATTTGGCGGATACATGGTAGCCACGGCGCTTACCCTCTTTATCGCCTTACGCGTCGTACACGGTTTCGCCTTCGGCATGGTGACGGTGGCCGGAAATACGATACTGATCGACATCTTGCCCTCCTCCCGCCGTGGGGAAGGTATTGGCTATTACGGCCTAGCCAATAACATCGCCATGAGTTTCGGGCCGATGATCGGTCTGTTCATGCAAGGGAACTTCACATACGACGTGATCTTTTCCTGCTCGTTGCTATCCGGAAGCCTTGGTTTTATCATGGCCTATATGGTCAAGACTCCTTATAAGCAACCGGTCAAACGAGAACCGATCTCCCTAGACCGCTTTTTCTTGGTGAAGGGAACTTGGGCGGGTATCTCCCTATTATTGCTCTCCATTCCTTATGGTATGACTACCACTTATGTAGCGATGTACGCCGCTGAGATCGGGATCAGCGTAAACTCCGGACTTTATTTCACCTTTATGGCCGTGGGACTCGCCGTCTCCCGCCTGTTCTCCGGACGGCAAGTGGATAAAGGACGGATCACGCTTGTTATCTCCCTCGGGATGTATTTGGCGGCGGCCACATTCTTTCTTCTTGCGGCGCTCAAGGAGTTGATGCATTGGAATCCGGTATTTTCCTCTTATCTCTACATAGGTATAGCCCTCTCGCAAGGCGTGGCGTTCGGAACCATGTTCCCTGCTTTCAACACGCTTTTCGTGAATCTGGCACCCAATAACCAGCGGGGTACGGCCACGTCTACATATCTAACTAGTTGGGATGTAGGTATCGGTATCGGGTTGATGGCCGGGGGCAGCATCGCACAAGAGCTGGGTGGCTTCAACTACGCCTACTTGTCTGGCGCTTGCCTTACGGTATTGTCTACGTTTTTCTTCTTGTTCAAGGCAGGGCCTCATTTCAATCGGTACAAGCTGAGATAAGTACTGCACGGCTCTTCCATTAATCTATCCGTTTTAGTTAAGCCGAGAAGCTTTAATTCCATACAATAAGCCTACTCATGAGCTGCGCACGTAAGAAGCTAAGAATCAGCGTCAAAAAAACACGAGAATCTTTCCGTCAAAACACGTACATGTTTTTTCAAAAAGTCGTACGTGTTTTGGATGAAACTCGTACGTGTTTTCCCGAATCTTTCGGCTGAGAACAAAAGCACAAATAGAAATCGACAAGAAGCCATCATCACTTGTATATCCCCTGTTTTTTACTTAATATCGCGTAACGATAATCAAGCTGATAAGATGAAAATAATAGCAGATAACACGGTTCCTTACCTAAAAGGGATCTTGGAGCCGATAGCGGACGTATCCTACCTTGACTCCAAAGAGTTTACGCCCACGAACATAAAAGACGCGGATGCCTTGATCGTACGTAGCATAGATAAATGTACACGCGAGCTATTGGAAGGTAGCCGGGTTCGCCTCATCACGACAGCTACGATCGGGTACGACCATATCGATATCCATTATTGCGAGAAGGCAGGGATCACGTGGAAGAACGCCCCGGGTTGCAACGCCGCTTCCGTGGGGCAATATGTATTATCCTCTTTGGTAGCCGTCGCCCTCCGCAAAGGAGAGAGACTAGCAGGGAAGACTATCGGTATCGTTGGCGTAGGCCATGTAGGGAGTATCGTGGAGATGCTATGCGAGGCCATGGGGATGCGTGTGCTTCGCAATGACCCGCCCCGTGCCGAGCAGGAAGGTGAGGATGGATTCGTATCCTTGGACACGATCGCGAGAGAGGCGGATATCATAACCTTGCATGTGCCGTTGACCAAAGAGGGACGTTTTGCCACCCGCCATCTCGCCGATCCTGCTTTTTTCGACAAATTGGAACGAAAACCATGGTTTATCAACAGTTGCCGGGGCGCCGTACATGATACGCAGGCCTTATTGCAGGCCAAACGAACCGGCAAGGTCAGCGAACTGATCATCGATTGCTGGGAGAACGAACCGGATATCGACCGGGAATTACTGTCGGAAGCCACGATCGCCACTCCTCATATAGCCGGTTTCTCCGCCGACGGGAAGGCGAACGGGACACGAATGTGCCTAGAGAATATAGGATGCTTTTTCGGTATCCGTATCGAAAAGATCAAGGAAGTCATTCCGCCTGCCCCAACCAACCCGTTCATCGACTTGGGACAATTCAAGGAGCACCGGGTGGAAGAAGCCATCTTGAGAAGTTTCAACCCAGAAGTAATCGACCAAGCACTAAGAGCGAATCCTCATCATTTCGAGCGATTTAGGGCAGCGTATGATCATCCCCGTGAGTTCCATGCTTACCAAGCGATCAAAGCTGACCCGGAAGAATTCGCCGTACTCCAGAAACTAGGTTTTCAAGTAGGCTGATGACAAAAAAGCTTTACAATAAACTTTCGATCACATGAGGATAATGCGCATACTCCAGGGCATGCACTTTCCAGGCCACCTCTTCCGGTGTATCCGAAGGAAGCACCGGGCAAGAAGCCTGGAAGATGATAGCGCCCTCATCATAATGCTCATTAATATAATGTATAGTAATACCCGACTCCCGCTCACCAGCCTTCACGACCGCCTCATGCACATGCATGCCATACATCCCCTTGCCGCCATATTTAGGGAGTAACGCAGGATGGATGTTCACGATCTTACCGGGAAAAGCCTGAAGAATCACGTCTGAGATCTTATTCATAAAACCGGCCAACACGATAAGGCAGACATCATATTCCGCCAACTTTTCCAAGATCGGCACACCGGCAATAAATTCCTCCCGTGAAAACACGAAAGAAGGCACTCCCAACTTGTTTACCCGCCCATGCACGCCAACATTACGATTATTTGATAAAACAACCGCAACATTAACATTTTCACTGTTAGCAAAATATCGGGCGATGTTCTCGGCATTCGTACCAGATCCGGAAGCAAAAATCGCTATGTTTTTCATATTTTTAGATGTTTAAATGCACAAGAAAAGAAAAAATGTGCAGTTTTCCGCATTTTTAGCTTATTAAATTTGCTTTGTAACATAAAAAATTCTTTTCTTTGCACTGCAAATTTAAAAAGTATATTCGTATTTATTAATCTAAATTGAAAAAGTTATGTCTGAAGTTGCTGAAAGAGTAAAAGCTATCATCGTTGACAAGTTAAGTGTTGAAGAAACAGAAGTTACAAACGAAGCAAGCTTTACTAACGATTTAGGAGCAGACTCTCTTGACACTGTAGAATTGATTATGGAGTTCGAAAAAGAATTCGGCATCTCAATTCCTGACGATCAAGCAGAAAAGATTACAACTGTAGGTGACGCTATCGCTTACATCGAGGCTAACGCGAAGTAATCAATCCTTTTAACTAAAGGTATGGAATTAAAAAGAGTTGTAGTAACAGGTCTTGGAGCTATTACTCCTCTTGGTAATACCCTCCCCGAAACATGGGAAGGTATTATCAATGGAAAAAGTAGCGCTGGACCTATTACTCAGTTTGATGCATCCAAATTCAAGACACAATTTGCATGCGAAGTTAAAGGCTTCGATCCGTTGAAAGTTATGGATCGTAAGGAAGCCCGCAAGTGTGATCGTTATAGCTTATTCGCGATCGACGCAGCGAAACAAGCGATCGAGGACGCGGCAATGGACTTGGATAAAGAAGATAAGAACCGTATCGGCGTTATTTTCGCTTCAGGTATCGGTGGTATCAAGACATTTGACGAGGAAGTATTGAGTTATGCGAAGATCAAGGATACGATCGGTCCGAAGTTTAACCCGTTCTTCATCCCGAAAATGATCTCGGATATCGCGGCTGGACATATTTCCATGCTTTATGGATTCCACGGCCCGAACTTTGCGACCGTCTCAGCTTGTGCATCTTCTACAAACGCTATCAGCGACGCATTCAATTATATCCGTTTAGGCAAGGCTAACGTCATCATCACCGGTGGAGCGGAAGCTGCTGTTTCTGAATCGGGTGTAGGTGGATTCAACTCCATGAACGCGTTATCGACACGTAATGATTCTCCCGAGACCGCATCTCGCCCGTTCAGCGCTAGCCGTGACGGATTCGTGATGGGTGAAGGTGGAGCTTGCTTGGTATTGGAAGAAATGGAGCACGCATTGGCTCGTGGCGCTAAAATATATTGCGAGATCGCAGGAACCGGAATGTCTGCCGATGCTTATCACTTGACCGCTTCTCATCCGGATGGTTTAGGAGCGAAGCTGGTTATGCGCAACGCATTGGAAGACGCGGGAATGACTCCGGAAGATATTGATTACATCAATGTTCATGGAACATCGACTCCCGTAGGCGATATCTCAGAGGTTAAGGCGATCAAAGATGTGTTCGGAGAACATGCTTATCAACTGAATATCAGTTCTACAAAGTCAATGACCGGTCACTTGCTTGGTGCTGCCGGAGCGGTAGAGGCGATCCTGTGTATTATGGCTATAAACGATGGTATTATCCCGCCGACCATTAACCATGCGGAAGGCGACGATGATCCTGAAATAGATTATAAACTGAATTTCACATTCAATAAGGCTCAAAAGAGAGAAGTGAAAGCCGCTTTATCGAATACGTTTGGTTTCGGTGGACACAACGCTTGCGCCATTGTTAAAAAATTCGTGAAATAACGTGTTTAGAAAGCTATACAAACAGCTACATAAAAGAATAAGGCTCCTGCATAATAAAGGTAGGGAGCCTTATTTGTCTTTATCAAAGATTCTAGGTTTTTATCCGGATAATCTCCAGATTTACGAGCAGGCCTTGTTGCATAAATCATCATCGGTAGAGACGGATGATGGTAAATGGCTTAACAATGAGCGTCTTGAATTTTTAGGAGATGGCATTTTGGATGCGGCGGTCGCCGATATTGTCTATAAGCGCTACCCGAATAAGCGGGAAGGCTTTTTGACAAACACACGCTCCAAGATCGTACAACGGGAAACGATGAATAAGGTCGCCGTACAACTCGGCCTCGATCAAATGGTAGTCTATTCAACCAAGATAAACTCTCATAACAATCATATGTATGGTAATGCGCTCGAGGCTTTAATCGGCGCTATTTATCTGGATCAAGGTTATGACGTTTGTTATAAGTTTATCCGTGACGTGATGATAGAAAAGTATATCGATGTAGATACACTCGTCCGGAAAGAGATAAATTTCAAGTCAAACTTGATTGAATGGAGCCAAAAGAACAAAATATCGATCTCGTTCGATCTAATAGAGTCTTTTACAGATCATGATGGAAATCCTGTATTCCAAAGCGCGATTAAATTGCTCGGCGAGCAAATTGGCATAGGTATCGGTTACTCCAAAAAAGAATCCCAGCAAGCGGCTTCTAAAATGGCGGTCAAAAGATTGCGGACAGACAAAGAACTCCAGCAACGTATCTCTGCCACAAAGAAAAAGAAGACTGGTGAACTAACCGATGAAAAAGAGTTTTCTGACCTCCCAGAGGAAGAAACTGTATGATAAATAGCAGAACTTGGGTATATCGTTTGATATACCCAAGTTCTTAGTTATATAAGAATAAGCTCATATAAAGTTGTATGTATGAAAAAACAGTACAGTAAATTTCTCCGAATATTAATAACCAGCATATTATATATCGGCTATTTCTCGATTTCAAGTTCGTTGGCGCAGATCAGCGAAGGAGGACTCCCCCCCAGCTTTCAATTCGCAGGTTCACTTCGAAGTGAAAAGCTAGCAGAACAAGTTCCAGTGAATTTCAGTGTGGAAGACCTCAAGGCGGTCGATGCGTGGAGGGTCAGCCAAGGCGCTCCGTTGCGTGTAGCCAAGTCGATTCCAACCAGCTTCGACATCGCCAATAGCGGCGATTGGATTTCACTACCTGACGGTAGCCAAGTATGGCAACTTCACCTTCAAGCGAAAGGAGCGATCGCCTTGATCCTGTATTACTCCGATTTTTATATACCCAAAGGTGCCCGGTTATACCTGTATAACGCAGCGAAAACCCAAGTATTGGGTGCCTATACGCATCGTACGCATCCTAAAAACGGACCGTTCGCAACCCAAGCCGTAGCAGGCGATGAAGTGATCCTCGAATATGTACCTGCACCATCCGGCGAGACACCTCGACTACGCATCCGGGAGGTCGGTTACGGGTATAATCATCTTGAAGCGATCATGCCAGAAGTACAGGAAGCGCCGGGAGCCGACTTTTCAGGAGCTTGCGAAGTGAATATCAATTGCGAGGAGGGAGCCGATTGGCAGGAGCAAAAGAAGGGGGTGATACAAATGATTCAATACATCCGTAATAAAGAGGGAGAAGGAGGAAGCTATATTTGTACGGCTTCTCTGGTAAATAATACGGCCCGTGACAAAAAGCCTTATGTATTATCCGCCTTCCATTGTTCGCAAGATATACTGGGCGAACAGACGGTTACTCCCGAGGAATTAGCGGTCTGGTTGTTTTATTTCCACCAAGAACATGTGGGCTGCGATAATGAGTCACCCATTTATCCGATAAAAACCATGGTAGGATGTACACGGAAAGCCTCTACCCCTGTCGAAAACGGTTCCGACGGACTGTTGCTGTTGCTTAACGACGAGATCCCCGACGATTATAATGTATTCTTTAACGGATGGGATCGTTCAAATATGCTTTCACTCTCGGGCGTAGGCATCCATCATCCTTCCGGCGATTATATGAAAATCTCCACCTATGGAAATTATCCGACAGAATCGATTACATGGCGTAATAGTGATGTTGGGAAAACCGGGGCCACGAACGCTCATTGGAATGCGACTTTCGATGCCACGCTAAACGGACACGGGGTGACCGAGGGAGGTTCTTCCGGCTCGCCTTTATTTAATAGCAAAGGCTTGATTATAGGCACGCTGAGCGGTGGAAGCTCCAGTTGCGAACTGCCCGAAGGATTGAATTTATACGGTAAATTGTATTATCACTGGAATAAATACAGTGATAATGATACAGCCCGGATGGATGTCTGGCTAGATCCACTCGGAACGGGCGTCACCTCGTTGCAGGGAATGACGCAGGATGGGAAAACGATCGGAAACGAGTATGAAGGTCCGACTGATTTGAAATACAAACAGATCTCCACGGGTGAGATTCAACTGACATGGAATGCCCCAGTCCTCGAAAAAATAGCTGGTTGGGGATCACAAGATCGTTATCAACAGTTCGGTCTCGGAGGAGATCCATTCTATTTCGCTCAGAAATGGGATACGAAAGATCTACAACCGGTACATAAAAAAACGATCCGGAAGGTTAATTTCTATCCACAGGAAAGGGTCACTTATGGAGTCTATATCAAACAGGGAAACCGGGAGTATGAAGAGAGTTTCACTCAACTGAAATCAGGTAAAATAAATTCGGTCACACTTAAAACACCATTCGTAATCGACGCGAAGCTGGATTTACTGGTAGCCATTCATGTGATAAGCTATGCCAATAACACATACCCGGCATGCTCCGATGAAGGCCCCGCAGTCGACGGAAAAGGGAATTTATACTCTTTGGACGGAAAAAAATGGGAAACATTCTCAGATGATGAGCTAGATGCCAATGTTGTGTTATCGATCGTAATAAGCGCGGAAGAAGGTGAGCTCCCCTCAAGTTCCGTATTCTCCACGAGCACTTTCTCGGAGAAACCGCAACCCATGAGAACGGGCCGATTATCATTCCGGAAACTGGCTATCGCCTCTGATGCGCAAGAAGCAGAGTTGATCACGGCTTTTCCGGAGCTGACCGGTTATAAGGTATATCAAGATACCCGGGAACTGACGACATTACCTGTTTCTCAACGGAATTATACGATGAAAAATCTGACAACAAGTACCCCTCTGCTCCAAGTAACGGCACTTTATGGTACCGATGAGAGCGCCCCGGTTACGGTAATTCCGGAAACGAGCGTAGGTAACGAACTGAAGCCAACAGGCGAAGAAGTAGATATTCAACCACGTATCTTCTCGAATGAAGTACAGATCCAGAATTATCAACAACTGAAATCGCTTGAGATCTACAGGGCCGATGGAAAGTTGATACGTAGCGTCCCGCAACCGGGAAGCAGTCTCAGCACGGGTGATTTTGCCACTGGAATGTATATCTTCCGCTTGACTACCGAAAAGGGAAGCCAAACCGTTCAAGGTATTAAGAAATAAACGGCCGCCTACTAGTATAAAGTAAAAAAGGTTGTGCGTTCTCTGACACACAACCTTTTTTATTTTATTTCCCGAATGTTACCCCCATCCGTTTTCCTTGTACGATCAAATCATGATCCGGTGTCACTAATTTTAGTTTTCCCGCTACTTCTAACAAGGGAATGGATTCTACCCTATCTCCTTTCATACAAACCATACGTCCGAATTCACCATTAGCGATCAGTTCCGTGGCATGGCCTCCCAAGCGAGTCGCAAGGTTACGGTCGAACGGAGAGGGGTTTCCACCCCGTTGGGTGTATCCCAATACGGTATCCCGGGTCTCGATACCCGTTCCCGCCTCGATAGCCCGGGTAATATAATCAGAAGGACGCTTTTTATCCGGAGTCTCGATACCCTCGGCTACTACAACGATGGAATAAGGTTTGCCCCTGCGAGCCCGATCCAAGATCGCCTCGTTCACCTTATCGATATCGTATCCCAATTCCGGAAGTAAGATCACGTCGGCACCTCCAGCCATCCCGGCATACAAGGCGATCCATCCGGCATGATGGCCCATCACCTCCACGACCATCACCCGCTTATGTGAACTAGCCGTAGAATGAAGACGGTCTATAGATTCCGTGGCGATATTCACGGCAGTATTAAAACCGAACGTAATATCCGTACCCCATATGTCATTATCGATTGTCTTGGGAACGCCTATCACGTTCAATCCGATCTGAGATAACAGATTGGCCGTCTTCTGCGTACCGTTTCCTCCGATACAAACCAAGCAGTCCAGCCCCAGCTCCTCATAATTTTTCTTAATGATCTCCGGCTTTTCCGAATCTCCCGAGGCCAAGAGCTTACGGAAAGGCTTCTCTCTGGACGTTCCTAAAATGGTTCCCCCTAAATTTAATATGCCGGATAAGCTCCGTTCATCGAAAACTTGGACGTCTTTATTCAAAAGACCTATAAAACCGCTATGAATACCTATCACTTCCATGCCGTAATGCATGATAGCGGTCTTGCCAACACCACGGATCGTAGCGTTGATACCGGGGCAATCGCCACCCGATGAGAGAATCCCTATTTTCATCGTAACGTTAATTTAGTACCTAGCAAAGATATAAATAAAAAGAGAATGCCTACATTTGCACTCGAACAAATAAAAAGAGCATGGATATTTTAACACAGACGATTTCGCTCCTTTTCCGCCATCGACAAACGGAGATCGGACGATTTGGGCAGGATATAGACCATATCCAGCGCAAACAGCTGCATGCTCTGCTTTCGACGGCACGCAAGACGGAATGGGGACTCAAATATGATTATAAAAGCATTCGCTCTTATTCTGACTTCTGCCAACGTCTTCCCTTACAGACTTATGACGAGATAAAGCCGTATGTCACCCGAATGATAAACGGAGAAAGGAATATTCTCTGGCCTTCGGTGGTGCGGTGGTACGCTAAGAGTAGCGGGACCACGAACGACAAAAGTAAATTCCTGCCCGTCACCCCCGAGATATTAAAGGGTTGCCACTATAAAGGCGGCTTTGATTGCGTAGCCATTTATCTGCGGAACAACCCGGAAAGCCGTTTCTTCTCCAAGAAAGGCTTGATATTGGGCGGTAGCCATAGCCCTTCCCCGCTAAACTCCGAGGCTCATCAAGGCGACTTATCCGCCGTATTACTTCAAAATCTCAATCCGCTCGTCAATTTAATACGCGTCCCCAAGAAACCCATTATCCTAATGGATGAATGGGAAAGCAAGATCAAGGCGATCGTGGAGAACACTTGGAATAAGGATGTAAACAGCCTATCCGGTGTTCCTTCTTGGATGTTGGTCTTGATCAAGGCCGTATTGAAAAAAACGGGTAGGGAATATCTTACGGACGTATGGCCTAATCTGGAGGTCTTCTTCCATGGGGGAATCAGTTTCGAGCCTTACCGGGAGCAATATAAAACCTTGATTCCATCGAATAAGATGCATTATATGGAGACCTATAACGCATCCGAGGGTTTCTTCGGGCTGCAAGACGATCCGACAGACCCCAGTTTGCTTATGATGCCGGATTACGGTATTTTCTATGAGTTCATCCCGATGAACGAGGTGGGTAGCGCCCATCCGACCGTGTTGCCGCTGGAATCGGTAGAGACCGGGAAAAACTATGCGATGGTAATCACGACCTCGGGAGGATTATGGCGCTATCAGATCGGGGATACGGTACGTTTCACCTCGTTATTCCCTCATAAATTCGTTATCTCCGGACGTACCAAGCACTTTATCAACGCCTTCGGCGAGGAGCTAATGGTGGATAACGCCGATAAGGCGATCGCCATGACTTGCCTACGAACCGGGGCGAAAGTAAAAGAATATACCGCCGCCCCACTTTTTATGCTGGATAAGGCGAAAGGACGGCACCAATGGTTTATCGAGTTTGACAAGAAACCGGAATCTCTCGATGAATTCGCCACTTTATTAGATCAGAACTTACAAAAGCTGAACTCGGACTATGAGGCGAAGCGGTATAAAGAGATCTCCCTTCAACCGCTGGAAATCGTTATCGCCCACGACGGTGCTTTCTATGAATGGCTCAAGCAGAAAGGTAAATTAGGCGGCCAACACAAGATCCCACGCCTCAGCAATGACCGCACGCATATAGAGGAGCTTTTGCGCATCAACCAGTCTCTATAAGCCGACATGCGCTTGATCCATAAGACGCATTAAAATTGATAAGTCAGATAGAATCCCGCCATATTCGAACTGAATACCGGAGCGGCCACGATCGGGCAGTTCTTCACATTTCGATTGATCCGCCGGGCGATAGCGTTACGAATCGGGAAATAGATCAGATACGATAACTCTACCGACAAGATCCCGAAACCCGCGCCGGCTACTACATCCGCCACCCAATGCCTGTTATTGTATAAGCGGGAACCCGCCACGAACGCCGCTATCGCATAACCCGAGTAAGCGAGTATAGGCGAGCTATCCTTAAATTCCTTATAAGCCATATGCGCCCCTAAGAAAGCATTCGAGGTATGTCCGGACGGAAACGAATAAGGCGCCCCGTCCGGGCGAGGCTCGTTTACCCAGTTCTTCAGCCCATGCACCATCAATCCGTTCATCCCTTCCGCTAAAGCAACCAAGCAAAGTTGGTCCACCCAGTTATGCTTCTCTTTTCCCATAAGGTCGCAGACAAATACCCAACCCAGCATTCCCCACTCCAAGTAATTGTCGATATGGATTTGCTTCACGGAATCTTTCCGTGAAAACAGGTGAAAGTCATTCATCCCGTCGATCGCCGTGCCTACGGCTCCCACCGTTATCAATGAGGCCGGAAGAATCAAGCTTTTCGGGTTAAACTTATAGGCGACGACAGGCATTCTCTCCTTGACAGGGGCTTGAGAACGTACGTTTAACGTATCGAGATCACCAACGCCGGCGAACGCAATGTTTACGAAGCCTATCAAAAGGCTTACCAAGACGATTAATTTCCTATATATCATATCCGTTATTTTCCTCTAAGACATCCCTCTCCCGGATAAACCCTTCATCAAAATAGTTGTTCTCTATTTTCGAATGGATCACCCGCTGGAAATAGAAACGATGGTTATTCCAATGGAAGGCTGGGTATTCCTTATTTTGTTTGACAATATTATTCGTGAAGACCAACCCGTCCACGGACTTGGCGTATACCAATGGCCTATCGAACGTAATAAACTCGTTTGCGTCGATCACGATATCACTATGGAAATATTTCCTTTGCGACGCTAAATCCGGGATTTCGGGATAAATAGAGATAATAGCGTTCGTAAATTGGAACATATTCGTCAAGGAGTTGATGAACTTATTCTTACGGATCAACACGTTCCGGCAAGCGCCGGTCTCAAACCAGCCGTTGCAATCACCGCACAGCAGGATCGCCGTCCCCGAGGTATGATCGAAAACATTATTCTCTACGACCGTTTGCCGAGGCGTGCTGAACAAGGAACCGCGGGCACGGTTATTCCGGATCACGTTATCCGAGAATAGGACCGTCGGCGTCCACTCCAGATTCTCTATGCCGAAACCGCTCCCCTCATGGATCGAAGGATTCACCGTATTCTCAAACCGGATCTCGAACTCCTTCGCCCCTCGGTAATCCGGTTGATCAACTGCCTTGATAGCGGTAATCCGGTTTCTCGCCCCTATCAATTCCATGGTGCTCGAATGGATGAACTGCACGGAATCCCCTACCCTTCCCCATTCGAAACCATACGATTGCGGGTGCATATACCGGCCTACCAAGGTAGAGTCATTCACTCGTCTCACCACTTTCAGGTAAGTTCCATGCACATTGATAGCGTCGTCCATCATCCCTTCGTACAAGCCATTCTTGGAGATGATCGTTCCCTTGCAGGCCGAGAAATGGGTAGCGTCCGCCTGTGTCGTGAAATACCGCGGATCGTCCGCCCCTTTCAAGCAAACGGAGAAACCATCCAGCGTGATATTCTCGCTCACTTGCGCCAAGAGGCCCATTCCCTCGGCATAATGAACCTTGATATTCTCCAGAGTCGTATTCACGTCATGATACAGGAAGACACCGGGAGCCGGACGTTCCCAAGAACGCATGGCGATCACCGTACCGGGCACCAAACGGCTGTCTTTCCAACAGGGAGACTTTATCAGCCTTGGAGAAACCTCGATCAAGCCCCGCACGCCTACCGGGATATCGCTTGTATTATACACCAAATGACGTGTATCTCCCTCGAAGGCGATACCGGAACCGGGAGTCAACTCCCAGCCTTCTCCCTTCGCTACAAACACGCTATCCCGTATCTCATAGCGTACCCATGGAGCCACCTCGAAGGTGATCCCGCCTTTCAGCGTATCGTTCTCCACCACTTTTACCTGTGAAATCTGAGGATGCTTGAAGTCTATACTGAAATTCTTCAAGACACAATTCCTCGAATCCAGCAAAGAGACCGGCAACATCCTGCCGTGGAAGATTAACTCCGAGCCTTGCCCATCGAACACCATATTCTTCATCCCCTCGAAAGGCAAACCTACTTTCTTCGGATTCATTTGATCATGATTCGAGATGAAATAGACACGCTCCGCCGCGCTATCGGGATAAAACTCATAGCGGCCCTTAGGCAAGGTCACCACAATTATCTGGTTTTCCTCGCATTTCTCCCGTATCTGCTCCAATGCCCTCGCCATAGCGGGCGCATTATCCACATTCTCGACCGGGGATAAACCATAAGCCGACAAATCATACCTCCGTTCCGTAGAACAAGCGCTTCCAAACAGGGAATAAAGCAGGACAACTGCCCCCCATAGATACCATTTCATAGAAAATCAATTAAATATATCCGCGAAGGTATGTATTTTACAGGGTAAGCGCACTAAAAACAGACAATAACTTTCCGTCTCATGAATCCTATCACGAATCTCCTATAATAGCAGCCTGAGTTTTCTCCTAATAAAACAAAAGTTTCCTCAGTAAGAAACTTTTGTTTCCCTATATAGAAACGAAAGTTTTTCCTTGAAGAAACTAAAGTTTTCCGTATAAGAAATTTAGAAAAACTGCAATAGGCTGATAATCAATTAAAGTACAAAAAGAAACAGCTACCCTTTCCATTCTCGGATTCTACCGAGATATGGCCGCCATGCAAGGTGATTATTTGCTTACAGATGCTTAAACCGATACCCGAGCCGGAGGGCTTGGTGGTAAAGAAAGGTACAAAAACCCGGTCGATAACCTCGGGTAAGACACCGATACCGTTGTCTCGCACGGTAAAGACGAGTTCGTTTCCCTCCCGCTGAGCCGCCACGATAATCTCGGGGTTTGGCTTTTCCGCACAAGCCTCACAAGCATTCTTCAGTAAGTTCAAGAAGACCTGCTCCATCTGCGCCCGATCCGCGAACCATTCCAGAGGCTCGTCCGGCAAGCGGAAACGGATAGAAGGCTCAGGGCACAAACGCCTTAAATCCGAAAAGAAATCTTTCACTAAGATACGGGTCTTTACCGGAGAGGCGATCCGGGTCAATCTCCGGTAATTCTCAACGAAATCCAGCAACCCTTTACTCCGGCGATGGATGACATTCACCCCATGCTGGATATACGAACGATTCCGGACATCATCCGGATCTGCTTTACAACGTTTACTCAAGGTCTCGGACAACGAGATAACGGGTGTGATGGAGTTCATGATCTCGTGCGTCAAGACACGGATCAATTTCTGCCAAGCCTCCATCTCATTCCGCTCCAAGGTAGAATGGATGTTCTTCAAGCTGACGATCCAACGCTCGCAACCTCGCAAGTCGATACGAGTGGCATCGATCGCCCAATCTTGCGGAACGGATGGTTTTCCGTAACGCACCACCGTCTTCCCCGCCTTGATAGCCTCCAAGAACTCATTGGGTAACCGACACCTCGTATCCAGCAACGCGTCGGCGGCCCGGTTCTTCCATTCAATAGCCCCTTCCCTGTCAGTAACGAGTACGGCAGTGTCCACCTTATTCAACAGACTCTCAAAATACTGCCGCCTTACCTCCTCGTCCATCAATCGGCCACGCAAAGATCGCAGGGCCTCGGACAAATCGTCCGCCAACTCCCGCATCACCTTATCCTCATAAGGTGAACGAACGATCTGGATCAAGTCTTGCTGCCGCAAGCAATCCACCACATAACGCCAATACTTCACCTGCCGCATCTGTATGAAATAAAGATGAATCGAGAAATACAAGATCGCGATCCCGCAAAAAGTAGGACAAAAGATAATCTCCTCATGCACGCAATAGAACAGGACTCCCGTAGACAAGACGATGCCTACGATGTGCGAGATGACCGTGAACGCATACGATCTCATAAGCCGAACTTCTCTATTTTACGATACAAGGAAAAACGGGTGATACCCAATAGCTCGGCGGCATAGCTCATATTGCCATTGCTTTGCCGCAAGGCGCGCTCAATGATTTTCCGCTCGGCTTGCTCTAGATTCAAATCAGGGTCCGGTTCCTTCTTTCGCTCGTACGAGGCCGTATAGAGAGGGAAATCATCCGGTCTCAGCACCGTGCCCTCGTTCAAGATCACGGCTCGCTCCAAAACATGCTGCAACTCCCGGACATTACCGGGCCAAGGGTATTTCATCAGCTTACTCCCCGTCTCCCGGCTCAACCCTTTGATCGTTTTCTTGTATTTCCGGCTATACAGCCTCTGGAAATGATCGGCCAGCATCAAGATATCCTCTCCCCGCTCACGCAGCGGTGGTATGGCTATCTCTATGGTATTGATCCGATAGAGCAAGTCTTGCCGGAAACTCCCCTCGCTCACCAGCTGACGCAGATTGGCGTTGGTGGCGCAGATCAAACGGACATCGATCGAGATCGGTTCCACCGCTCCCAAACGGGTGATATGACGTTTCTCTATAGCTGTCAGCAATTTAGATTGCATCGGCAAAGATAGATTCCCGATCTCGTCCAGAAAGAGCGTACCGCCGGAAGCCATCTCCATACGTCCCGGCTTGGATCTTCGGGCATCCGTGAAGGCACCTTTCTCATAGCCGAACAACTCACTCTCAAATAATTGTTCCGGGATGCTTCCCAAATCGATCGTCACGAAAGCATCGTCACGCCGGGGCGAGTAATGCCTCAACAAACGAGCCACCAAATCCTTTCCCGTACCGCTCTCGCCGGTAATCAATATATTCGCGTCGGTCTCCACAAGTTTGTAGATCGTGTCTTTTACCTTCAGCATAGCCGGCGACTCACCTATCAATTCCGGCAATGTGTCGTCCTCCTTCATGGCTTTCATTTGCTCTCGCAAACGTCCTACCTCCTTACGGGAATGGCTCAATCGAATGCCCGACGAGAGGGTAGCCAGTAACTTCTCCGTTTCCCACGGCTTGGAGATGAAATCGGTAGCTCCTACCTTAATGGCCTTGACCGCCTTCTCTATATCCGAATAGGCCGTCATGAAGATCACGACCGCTTGCGGATCGATCTCCAAGATTTGTCCCAAATACTCAAAACCCTCCTGCCCGCTCACGGCATCCCGATGGAAATTCATATCCAGCAAGACCACGTCCGGTTGGAACGTTCGCATGAAATACTCAATGCGTGCCGGTTGTGTCGTTACCTTCACCTTTTGCATGTACGGCTCCAACAGTAAGTTCAATGCGAACAACACATCCTTATTATCGTCGATGATCAATATCTTTCCTTTTTCTTCCATACGGACAAAGATAAAGGGAATAAAGACAGCTTGTACGTGCATTATCGCACAAAAAATGTACGCTATCGCACTACATGAAGAAATACAGATTTTTCTATGATTCTATTTTCTAATACGTTACATTTATGGCATGATATTTGAATCGGATTCAGCGAAATTGAGTCATCAGCGATATCATCAAAAAACGGAATTGCCATGTTAATACATTACTGTGTCATTGCCTTCAAAAACATCTGGAAGTATAAAGTCAGCGCCTCCATCAGTATCCTAGGGCTGGCTTTCGCCCTCGTCTGTTTCGTGCCCATACTCTATTGGATGGATCATGAGACCACTTACGATTCTTTCTACAAGGATTCCGAATCCATCTACCGTGTCTATAGCGCCGAGAAACAATCCGGGAAAGTGAACAAAGGAGCCTCGAAAGGTATCGAGAATAGCTTACGAGAGCAAGTCCCAGCCATCGAAGCCTCCACCACGCTTATGCTTTCAACCGAAAACTGCCGTACCCAAGCGACTCCTTATATCCAAATGAATATGCTTTATACAGACAGCACGTTCCTAGAGGTATTCCCGCAATCTTTCGTTTGTGGAGAAATGAATCATCCGCTACAAATCGTAAACAACATGATCTTGAGCGAACGTACGGCGGTCCGTCTATTTGGCGACGCGGAAAAGGCGATCGGGCAACCGATACACACCTTGATGAGAGCCTCCTTACCTCCCTACATCGTCACGGCTGTGGTGAAAGACCCATCACCCCATACCAATCTACCGTTCGACGCGATCATCAACCATAACATGATACAGCATTTCTCCCAGTTACCTCCAGAGGCACAATGGAGCTTCTTCGTGATGGACTTATACGTGAAACTCCATCCAAGCTCAGACCCAAAAGCCTTCGCCAATCAACTAAAAGAGCTACCTGAACGTATCGGGGTGAACAAGGAGATCGAGTTGCGAACACTCCCCATCCGTGAGATCCGGCATCATCTGAATGAAGATACACCCTTCACCTTAAATTTCATCGGCTTGTTTGTCGTATCTGGTGCCCTATTATTGTTTGCCGCCCTCTTCAATTTCTTGAATTCCTATATGGATCTCTTTCGGCAACGTGTGCGGGAATGGCGTTTACGGACGGTCAACGGCGCAACGAGAAAGCAATTGATCGAACAAATGTCTGTCGAGCTAGGCTGTTCCGTACTTGCATCCTTGTTGGTAGCCTTGATCTTCATAGTCCAAGTCAAGCCGCTTTTCGCCCGATGGCTGGAGATTGATTTGGAGATGGGCCGGTTCCTGTTTCTTTTCGCAGGGGTAGGTATAGGTACATTCCTCATCCTCCAATGTGCAGGATTAGTATTCTTCGGGCAGTTCAGCCATACGGCAACCACCTCGCTCGTTCCCAAAGAGACAGTCAAACCCCTTTTGTTACGCCGCATGGCCGTGACCTTACAATTGATGATCAGTATCCTGTTCATCGTAGCATCGCTGGTTGTCATGGAGCAAATGCGATTCGTAAATCAAAAAGATTTAGGTTTCGACCCAAAAGGCCTTATCCAACTATCCGGCTTCGTAGACGTATCCGGGAAAATAGAATCCACGTTGATGCAAGAGTTAAGTGCCCTGCCGCAAGTCAAAAGTTTCACCGACACGAACTTTAAGCCTCAACATCATGTCGATCCCATGGCGATCTTCACGAATGTGGAATGGGAGGGAAAACCGCTGGACACAAAGGTGGACTTCCACCTCTATGGAACCGATCACCGATTTGGTGAGACCTTCGACCTAAAGATGTTAATGGGCCGGTGGTGGACAGAAGGCAACGAACTTAGTGTCGTGCTCAACGAGTCGGCGGTTCGTGCCATGGGCTTACAAGCCCCAGTCGGCAGCATCATCCGTATGCCGTGGTGGTCAGATTTCAGCGTGATCAAAGAATACGAGATCGTCGGTGTCGTCAACGATTTCCATGCGCTATCTTTCCGGGAAAGTATTCATCCGATGCTATTCATTCCTTCGGGTGGACTGGTGAATAATCTGTATATCCGGGTCATACCGGGCGAGGAAGGAAACATCGCCCACCATATCACGGAGCTACTGCCCAAGATAGACCCGACATTAGCGGATACCCGGATCACCCCGATCGGAACGCTTTACGATCAACTGAACCAATCCGAGATCGTCGGGCTGAAAATATTCTCGTTCCTCGCTTTCGCCTGTTTGCTAATCTCCTTGTTCGGCATCTACGCCGTCGCTACAGCCTCCACGAAACGGCGGCGTAAAGAGATCGCTATCCGGAAAGTAGTAGGCTCGAAAGCCTCCGAGATCATTTTCTTGTTCTTCAAGGAATACATGCGATTAATTGTCATCGCCGGAATCATCGCTTTCCCGATCAGCTATCTCGTCATGAACTACTGGTTGCAAGGCTACGCCTATCGCATCCAAATCCAGATCTGGTGGTTGGTGGGAATATTCATCACCATTACCAGCATGGTTCTAGGTACGATACGTGAACAGGTATGTAAGGCAGCCAATGAGAATCCGTCGGAAGTCATCAAGAGTCAATGAATGCCTATGAAAACTACAGACTATTCACGATCAGCTTGATAATACCAAGGATTTTATGTAAGTTCGCGATTCCTAAATATATAATAGAATATGGAACATCCATTGAATATTTACAACACGCTTACGAGAAAGAAGGAGCAATTCATACCCCTGCACGAGCCGCATGTAGGTATGTACGTATGTGGCCCCACGGTTTATGGTGACGCCCACTTGGGACACGCACGTCCGGCGATCACGTTCGACTTGCTATTCCGTTACCTTACCCACCTAGGATATAAAGTGCGTTATGTACGTAATATAACGGATGTAGGGCATCTGGAGCACGACGCCGATGATGGGGAGGATAAGATCGCCAAGAAGGCACGGCTAGAACAGTTGGAGCCGATGGAAGTGGTTCAATATTACCTCAATCGTTATCATCAAGCGATGGATGCGCTGAACGTACTTCCTCCCAGCATCGAGCCGCACGCTTCCGGACATATTATCGAACAAATCGAGTTAGTCAAGAAGATTCTGGATAACGGCTACGCTTACGAAAGCCAAGGCTCCGTCTATTTCGACGTAGAGAAATATAATAAAGATCATAAATACGGCATCCTCTCGGGTCGCAATATCGAGGATATGTTGAATACGACCCGTGCGTTGGACGGGCAGGACGAGAAGCATAACGCCATCGACTTCGCCCTTTGGAAATGCGCCCAGCCGGAGCATATCATGCGTTGGCCGTCTCCGTGGAGCGACGGCTTCCCCGGTTGGCACTGCGAATGTACCGCTATGGGCAAGAAATACCTCGGGGAGCATTTCGACATCCACGGGGGTGGCATGGACTTGATCTTCCCGCACCATGAATGCGAGATCGCGCAAGCCGTGGCTTCCCAAGGGGATGACATGGTTCATTATTGGATGCACAATAATATGATCACCATCAATGGCCAGAAGATGGGTAAATCATTAGGTAATTTCATCACACTGGAGCAGTTCTTCACGGGTGATCATCCGACGTTGCAACAAGCATATTCCGCCATGACCATCCGTTTCTTCATCCTGCAAGCGCATTACCGTAGCACGGTTGATTTCAGCAATGAGGCTTTGCAAGCTGCCGAGAAGGGCTTGTCACGCTTGATGGAGGCATACGGACATTTGATGAAGTTGAAACCGTCCGCCACCTCTACTGTAGACACGAGAGGTCTTCGTGAGAAATGTTTCGAGGCCATGAATGACGATTTGAACTCACCGATCGTGATTTCTCATCTATTCGATGCCGCCCGTGCGATCAATTCGATAAAAGACGGCAAGGCTACCATAACCGAGGAGGACCTGAAAGAATTACAAGAGGTATTCCACTTGTTCTTGTTCGACATCCTAGGTATGAAAGACGAGGCTTCCGCAGGTGGTAACAGCTATGAGACTTTTGGCAAGGCCGTAGACTTATTATTATCCATCCGCCAGCAAGCCAAGGCGAATAAAGACTGGGCCACCTCCGACAAGATCCGTAACGAATTAACCGCGATGGGATTCGAGATAAAGGATACCAAGGATGGTGCGGAATGGAAACTAAGCAAATAATCCACCAAGCGAATAGTAAGAGGTTATGACAATCCATGAATTTCTTCAAGGCGATAAATTCGCCTTGCTTGCGGGCGTTGAATTATTAGAAACGGGCAACGGTTACGCCAAGGCGCGTATGCTCATCAAGCCCGAACATTTAAATGGTGGAGGCGTATGTCAAGGTGGGGCGATCTTCACGTTGGCGGATCTGGCTTTCGCCGCGGCGACTAATAGCCACGCACGCCTGACATTATCCATTACCTCAAACATCAATTTCTTTAAGGCGGAGAGTAAGGGATATTTATATGCGGAAGCGAAAGAAGCGTTCAGCCATAAGAGACTGGCGAATTGCGAAGTCCGTATCACCAATGAAGCCGGAGAATTAATCGCGACTTTTAATGGTACAGGTTACCGCAAAGACACGGAATTACCCTTCACTCCGTTGGTTTAAAAAAGAAATTCTATAAAAAGCGAAAGCCTTTGGGGTTTGTTCCCAAAGGCTTTCGCTTTTTTATGCTTATACGCAACACATTATAAATCAATCTAAATAAACAATATGTCATAAACAAATTATTCACATGTCATAACCTCTGCCTTTATGAGCCCCCTTTATTATAAAACATCTTTTATATTTGTCTACATCAATGCTACACGATCACGACAACTACCCTATCAATATAAAAAGCTCTCGCCCCAGCTCCGTGATGAGCTGGGTGCGAGAAACACAAGCCTATCTAAAAGCTTTCATTTCTTTTGCACCACGATACGGCAAGTAAGCGGGGCACGCAGGTTATAGGAGTCTTTATAATAGACCTCGGCCGCCCCGATCTTCAGTTTCGCCCGGATCTTTACCGGGATATGGTTCTCGTCATCACCGATCCAAACCTCCGCCGCTTCCTTGGCTTGGGAAAATGCCTCATCGTAGATATCGATATAGAAATGACGGGTACGGAATTTCGCCTCCTTATGCTCGACGATCTGTTGTCCCGTATAGCGGAAACGAGCGTTCACGAGCTCCCGGCCGATAGCGATCATGAAAGGGAACTCCGCACCATAACTCATCGTCCGCCAATCCAGCGAACGGAGATACATCGTAGCTCCCAGCATATCGAATACACGCCCTTTCGCCATTAGCATCGTGTCGATCTTCGTCTCCTTTAATGTATGGCGATGCGAGTGGATATCGATCCTACCGCTTCCTTGATACTCAAACTGGAGATTATCCACCAGATAGTAGTCTCCCTCGTTCGTGCGCTTCGAGCTGAACAAGAGCCGAGGCTCCTTTGAGTAATGGCAATCCATCGTATCACGCATCCTGAAGACTTTCTCGATCACGCCGGCAGAGCGGAACAACAGGTTATAATGCCATGACGGCGCTCCTTGGTATTCCGATTCTTTCACGGAAAGGGTAGCCAATCCGGCCTTCGACATGATCAGCCCCCATTTGAAATAAAGATCGTAATCCACCCGTTCCCCATGGGATAACGGCAACGTTTGTGCCCGCAAAGACGTAAGACTCGCTACACACAAAAAGAAAACGCATATATACAGTTTAGAAGCGCAAGCCGCCCACACCGCTGTTCCTATTGGACGAAGACTGTGTTCCCTCATTTTTGTAATCTCTTTTCTTTTTCGTTAGCTCTTTCGGTTTATTCTTCGTGATATCGATCGGTTTCTGCCGTTTCATCGGTGTAGCCTTGATATTCCAAGTCTCCTCCACTTGCCAGTTCTGCATGATATTGAACATCTTCGGGCAATAGAAGACAAGTTCCGGCTGCCGTTTATCGGCGTAATTACCGGTATCCCAGACACCGTTATCATTCACGTCTAATACTAAACGGGCATAATATTTATCCGGTTTCAAGTCCATGAAAAGCACGCCGCCATCTTTTACCTTCACCTTACGGATCGGCTGGTCGCTGCTATTCAATAATTCCACGAAAGCGGTGGTATCCGCTCCCTCGATATTGATATATAAATGCCCGTACTCATCTTCCTTCTTGATCTTGAATTCCCCGCTATACACATCGTTCCATTTACCATAGGCACTGAATATCGTGGCGGAATCTACTTCCAAACGGAATTCCTCGCCATATTTCCACGGGCGCTTGATGAAGAAATTCAAGGAATTCGTCGTATCCGGGAAGAAATCGAAGTCAACGGCTTCCCAAAGCGTATCCACTTTCTGATCCAGATAAAAATGATCTTTCGTTAACCCCGCTACCGGTTCGCTAAACGTAACAGCGACCGTATCATACAGGTTGATGGAACCGGAAGCGTTTACGTTCATTCCCAGAAACTCGATGGGTTCCGGCTCATCGTCTTTTTTCTTTTTCTTCTTCTCCACAGGACGGCGACGCACGGTAAATTGTACCGTATCGGTCTGCGGACGAAGTATATTCATGGAATCACTTTTCAGGTAATTCACCTCCACTTGTAGCGTATCTTGCTTCCAGATCAAAGAATCGGTCAACCAGTAATGCACGGCTTTTCCTTCCTCCGCTGTCTGCAAGAAATACCAATTGCTATCCGCCGGGGTGAAATTCAAAGGAACCGGTACCGGAATAGTATCCAAGGAGGTATTGAAACGCAAGGTTAGTATTTTCTCATCCGTACGCTCCGGCTTCAACATATATTGACGCTCTACTTTCTCCTTAAACAGGCGCAACTCGATATTGTCCGGCATAAAATGGGTATAACCGACTGTCATCACCGTATCGATCGTCAAGCTATCTTTCCAAATCGTATCTTGACGGGTCGTCAACTCGAACGCGGGGACGATCAAGGAATCGTAAAAAGCGATCTGCTGCCCGGGCTGACTGTACTTATAGGAGCGCATCACATCCTCCAAGGCATAGATCCGATAGGTCCCCGGGGCCATATTACGAATCGTAAACTCTCCCTTGTCGTTCGTACGGGAAGTACGGACAAATGGGATCGTCGTAAAGGCGGAATCCTCCAGATTCGTATGCACACCGATCGTAATACCCGGCATAGGCTCCAGATTCTCGGCGTTCAGCAAGACTCCGGACACCTCCATACTGTCGATGGATTCGCCGGTAGAGAACGCGAAGGAATAATTCTCCAATACATTCTTCTCATTATTATCGGAGATCGAATTGGTAAAGTCTATCGTATAGGTCGTATTCTCCTTCAACGTATCCATCAGCTCGATGACCGCCTTCCGGCCGTTCGCCCGGATAACGGGTTGCTCCATTTGGGGTGGAGTGATGATCACGTTCTCGGTAGGCTTATCGATCTGGATCAACTCATCAAAAATAATCTCCACCTTCTTTCCCTTATAGTTTATCTGGTTAGGCAACGGCGTACTGCTTACGAACTTAGGCGGGGCCTCATCATAAGGCCCCCCGTTCGGCGAGGCTATATTCGCGCACGAGTACAGCACGGCCAACAAAAGTACTCCTATAAAGAACCGTAAACTATTTCTTACGTATTTATCTTCCATTCAATCTTCATATTTCAATTGAGGGACAAAAATAGGGAAAAATCCTGTGAACGATAAGGATATATACGCTAATTAATCTATCTTTACAAAGGACAAGGTTCCGTTTGATTCATCGATTGACATTTTGACAATTTGTCATCTTACCCTCCGGAAAGTCGCATATTTCGGACTAAAGTACGGTTCGCTCTCAAATACGAGAAAATAAATTAGCAATACGCTAGCTCATAGATAGATGCCGAAAAACGACCTTTTATTCTAGCGAAACCATTCACCGTAATTCACCCCAAAAGAGCCAAAATAGAAGTCCGATACCACCCCAACCGGTTCATGAACCTACTTGAATGCCCATTCGCACTTACTTCCGATCCAGTTCACAGCTACTTCCGATGCCCAACGGCAGTACTTGCGCATCCAATCGGCAGTACTTGCGTATCCTTTTTCCATTACTTTCGCATAAAAACAGCCCTATTTCCGGTTCCCTAGCCTTATTTTCACCACTTCACGCTCCTAATTCGTCCTTTTCGTTCACATCACTTGTCACGATAAGCAGCCTCTTTTCGACAAGAAGACAGCCATACCTAACTTATTCCTTACAAAAGCACAACCGGATAAAACAAACGCAAAGCTCCTAACGCACATACTATAAAGGAAAACCATAGCGACCCCCATAAGATCATAAGCATTTGATAACTAAAGGAAAAGAAACAAAAAGGTGATTCCCGCGGACACTAAAAGTGATTTCTATGGACACTTACCTGTCTGAAGTTCTCCTCTTTTCATAAACTTTATACTACATTTGTTTCGCATATATATATTCGAAAAATTCTAATAAAAAGATGTATCAATGAAACGTTTTCTGATAGGCTTTGCGTTTTGCTTCCTACAACTGGCTGCTTTTTCGTTTTGCTCGGGTGATGAACCCATGCCCGCTCATTTTACCGAATGGAAAGCGGAAACGATTGTCGATAAATCTGAAATAGACCGGACCGGCTTGGATGCTTGGTTCAAATCAGAGGAAATCAGCGATGACGTTTTCGACCGCATGTGGCTGAAATCGTGGAAAGAGGATTGTCCCTTGGACAGATCCGATCTCCGTTACCTGAAAGTGCTGCATCGCAATGCCGATGGATTGCCGCAATGCGGCGAGATGGTAGTAAACACCGCTATCGCGGATAAAGTACTGGGAATATTTCGCCAGCTCTATGAAGCAGGCTACCGGATCGAGAGGATGGCGTTGATTGATAATTATGGCGCCGATGATGAGACATCGATGCGCGCCAACAACTCCTCCTCGTTCAATTTCCGCTTCATGACGGGTTCGACTACTAAAATATCCAAACATGGCCTTGGGCTTGCCATCGATATCAATGCGCTTTACAATCCATACGTCAAGCGAAAAAGTGATGGTACTTGGCACATCGAGCCTGCCACTGCCGAACCGTATGCTTTCGACCGCGAGAGTAGAACCGACATCCCGTATAAAATAGACCACGATGATTTGGCGTACAAACTCTTCACTGAGGCCGGATTTGAATGGGGCGGTGATTGGACTTCATTGAAGGATTATCAGCATTTTGAGATAAACCTATCATTATGAACACATTTCGATTATTAGTTTTATCTTTGGCTATCATCAGCTTATTTCCTCGAAAACATGTACGTGTTTTTCCTAAGCTGGTTACAGAGCTCCTTTTACCGAGGAGGATTAACACTTCGTTTTAGCAACCTGAACCCAATCCGGCAATACAAACACTTTCGCTTCTCGCAATATTCTCGTTTTAACTGGATGAGTGATTGCGTATCACCAGCGTTATGGACTTCGATACCGGATCGAGCGAAAGCGGTTACGATATGATTGCGTTCCGGCGGGATACTCTCCAAGAGGCGGGTCGCACGCAGGCAATACTCAGGAAGTTTATTTCGACCGCCGTAAGCGAATAGCAGAGGGACTACCGTATTTATTAACAGGATATTCAAGGCATTCTCCCCGATCATTTTATCTTTTTGCACCGAGGCGTATTGGAAGTGATAATGATTCTTCCAATAATCCGAGGGTTGGATACGGAAATAATCCTTGATCTCTTTAGGAGAAGAAGCGGACAGGATCATCGAGAACAACGTATCGTACCGATGCCAGATAGCGGACAGTTGCGCCAACTTCACATGCGGGAAGTTGGTCGGACGGATGCGAAGGCTTTTGAACAAGGAGTCATCCAAAGGCTTGAGGCCGAACTTATGGCGGAGAAACTCATATTCCCGCCTCAGCAGACGGTAGTAATGGCAGGAGCCCTCTTCCGAGAGCATACCCGCTTGTCCGAAAAGCATCGCCTCTACTTGCGACTCGCTAGCCCTTTGCTTTTGGATATATCGCAGGGGGAGGCTTTTCGCCAACCACTCGAAAGCGTCGCTATTCACGCCAAAGCCGAAACTACGGGTCAATAGGATATAGAATACCTCGTTCCAATCCTCTTGGTACTGATCCAGCAGACGGTATATATCCTCTGTCTTTCGTTCCAGCCGCTCACTGAGCAAGGTATCCATCCATGAGGCCAGATGCACGGAGTCCACATCTTGAATCCGCTCAAGACAGGGGACGGGCACCTCTCTTGCCAATAACCAATCGATATTTTTCCGGGCAGGTTCCGGAACGGGTAATATCAATTGAGGAATAGGCTCACCGTTCATCCGGCAGATGGATGCGTCATTCACACCTGTTACATGCAAGATAACGGAGTCATATGCCTTATCCGAATCATGATGATGCAGCAACCAATCGGAAGCTTTCTCGTGGATCTCCACGCTTCCGGCCCATACCGTGCCGTCAATCTTTATCTTGGCGTTGAAGAAGTCGGGACCGGCGTCGGTGTTTTGTATTCCGGGATCGATAACAGCGATGGGAAGCCCCTCGGTGGTAGCCAATGAAGTACTCGCGTAGAGTTTGTATTTCCAAACATAGTGTAATAAACGTTCCATATTCTTTCAGAGTTAAGATTTTGGATTCAAATGTAATTCATTTTCTGTATATTTGCGACATTAATTGAATTAAAGTATGAAAATTGCACTTATAGGTTACGGGAAAATGGGCAAAACGATCGAGCAGATCGCCATCCAAAGAGGACATCAAATTGTTTCCATCATAGATATCAATAACGCTGAGGATATATATTCAGAAGCGTTCAAGAGCGCCGACGCGGCGATTGAGTTTACTACCCCGGCTACCGCTTTCAATAACTATATGAAATGTTTCGAGGTAGGCGTGCCGGTCGTATCGGGTACTACCGGATGGCTGGACCGTATCGGCGAGATCAAGGAGAAATGCGAGAAAGAGGGCAAAACCTTCTTCTACGCCTCCAACTTCAGCATCGGCGTAAATATCTTCTTCGCCATGAACAAGTATCTGGCGAAAATCATGAACAACTTCCCCTCCTACGACGTTAAAATGACGGAAGTCCACCATATCCACAAGCTGGACGCACCCAGTGGAACGGCTATCACGTTGGCCGAAGGTATCTTGGAAAACATCGATCGTAAAGACCGCTGGACCTTAGAGAACGCCGAGAACGCGACCGACCTGCCGATCCACGCCATCCGTGAGGGTGAGGTTCCGGGTATCCACGAGATCACGTATGAGTCGGACGTAGATACGATCAGTATCAAGCATGATGCCAAGAGCCGTGCCGGATTTGCGCTAGGCGCCGTAATAGCGGCAGAGTTTACCGCCGGAAAGAAAGGTTTCCTAGGCATGAATGACTTATTCAAATTCTAAACGTATTAGCTAAAAGATGAAGAAGTTCACGAAAAAACAATGGATCAAGTTTAGTATAGCGGCCGTATTATACACGTTGTTCGCTATCTGGATGCAAAACTTATGGTTACTGCTGGGATTAATCGTCCTAGTCGATATATTCTTGACGCACTACATCCCTTGGGGAGCTTGGAAACGGTCTAAGAACCCGGCGGTACGCAACGTATTGGAATGGGTGGACGATATCGTATTCGCGCTGGTAGCCGTTTATTTCATCAATTTGTTCGTCTTCCAGAACTATCAGATACCGAGTTCTTCCCTAGAGAAATCCTTGCTGGTAGGAGATTACCTGTTCGTCAGCAAATTAAGTTACGGCCCTCGCGTTCCGAACACTCCGATCTCCTTCCCGTTGGTACAAAATACGTTGCCTATCTTAAACTGCAAATCGTATCTGGATTGGCCGGAATGGGGCTACAAACGGGTGAAAGGTTTGGGCCACGTGAAACGTAATGATATCGTAGTGTTCAACTTCCCCGCAGGCGACACGATCGCCGTGAAAGTGCAAAACCCAGATTACTACTCCTTGGTCGAGGAGTACGGACGGGAACGTATCTTATTGGATAAGGCCACGTTCGGCGAGGTTATGTACCGCCCGGTCGACAAACGGGAGAATTACGTGAAGCGTTGTATCGGTATGCCGGGTGATACGCTCCAACTCATAGACAACCAAGTGTACATAGACGGTAAACCCGCCGAGAACCCGAAAGATATGCAGTTCAACTACTTCATCGAAACAGACGGTTCCCCGATCACAGAGGAGCAATTCCGCCTAATGGACGTAAGCAAGGATGACCGTATGCTGGCCTCCAGCGGCGGTTATTACCAGAACCTATTGTCATACCTAGGCTTTACGCCTAACGCGAACGGACAGTACAACCCGGTATATCGCCTGCCACTCACGAAAAAGGCCTTGGCGATAGCGGAGAAGTTACCTACCGTGAAGAAGGTTATCATCGAGCCGGAGACGTTGGGCGGCCCTACCTATCCGGTCGGATACAATACTGGCTGGACCCGTGATAACTTCGGGCCGCTTTGGATCCCGAAGAAAGGGGCTACCATCCCGTTGGACGAACGTAATCTGGCGTTGTACAGCCGTTGTATCAAGAATTACGAGAACAACACCTTGGAAATGAAGGACGGCAAGGTCTACATCAACGGCAAGCCCGAGACTTCCTATACGTTTAAATACGATTATTACTGGATGATGGGCGATAACCGCCATAATAGCGCGGATAGCCGCTCATGGGGTTTCGTACCCGAGGATCACATTGTCGGCAAGCCGATCTTGGTTTGGCTATCCTTGGACAAGGATCGCAGTCTGTTCGACGGTGGTATCCGTTGGAACCGCCTGTTCCGCTGGGTTCATCCGGATTAAGAGGTGAAAACTTCGTATTATGACAATCCAACGATTCCTGATAGTTCTCATGAAATGGCTGGCAGCTTTCGCGCTAGCCTCGGGGATCGTCATGCTCATACGTCTTTTCTGCATAGAGTCCTATCGCATCTCCACGGACTCTATGGAAGAGGCTTTACATAAAGGGGATTATATCCTAGTCAATAAAATACCGGGGAAGAATAAGCCCGTCCGGGGCAAGGTCGTGCTTTTTACCAGTCCGCTCTCTCGAGATTCAGCGGATGCTCCCTTATTCATCAGCCGCTGCATCGGTATGCCGGGCGATACGATCCGGGTCAGCATGGACGGATATACGATAAACGGGCAGAAAATCCCCCGCTCTCCCCGCTCCCTCAGCTCCTATTTCATAACACTGAGCGCCAAGGAGACGTTCTTGGAGACGTTAGAGAAGTTGGACATCCCACTTAGGGATTTCAGGCAGGAAAGTTTTGGCTGCATGCTCAGCCTCACGGCTTTCGAGGAATATCAATTGAGGGAGGAATTGCCCGATGCCATAAACCGTCATTTTATCGGGGAACAAAAGCAAAAATACATGTTGATCGTCCCCCGGAAAGACCGGGCTTACCCGCTGGACGCAGCCTCGCTCACCGCCTGCAAGGAGATCATCCTGCGGGAGACGGATGGCAAGGCTTCCTTCCGCGACGGAAAGTTATATCTGGACGGGCGGGAGACTAATTTCTTCTTTTTCCGACAAGACTACTATTGGGTACTGTCCGATAATACCAACGAGGCGGTAGATTCCCGCCATCTCGGTTTCATACCGGCCGACCATATCGTCGGCAACGCTTGGCTCTGCTGGTACAGCCCCGACAAACAACGAATCTTTAAACCCGTTCATTAATCATGCGACCTGTATATATAGCGACCGCCTATCTAGGCCCCATACAACAATATTGCAAGATGCTCCAATACCCGGAAGTCCGTATCGAGACCGCCGAGAATTACGTGAAGCAAACCTATCGTAACCGCTGCGTCATCGCCGCCGCGAACGGCCCACTCTCCCTATCCATCCCCATCGTCAAGCCGGATACCTTGAAATGCCAGACCAAGGACATCCGTATCTCCGACCACGGAAACTGGCGGCACCTACACTGGAACGCTTTGGTATCGGCCTACAATATGAGTCCGTTTTTCGAGTATTATGCCGATGACTTCGCTCCTTTCTACGAAAAGAAATACGAGTTCCTCCTCGACTTCAACGAGGAACTGCGCCGTCTAGTCTGTGACCTGTTGGATATGCAACCCGCAGTCGTCTACACCGAGCATTATGAGCCAGAGGTAGCCAACGATTTCCGGGAAACGATCTGCCCGAAACACGAAGGGGAAGATCCCGCCTTCCACCCGGAACCTTATTATCAAGTATTCCGGGAGAAATTCGGATTCCTCCCCAATCTGAGTATTGCTGATTTGCTGTTCAATATGGGCCCCGAAGGACTCGTTACGTTACGGGCATCGATTACCGGATCTCTTTAATCGCTTGTATCAAGGCTTCCATATCTTTCGGGAAGATATCTCCGATATTACCGATACGGAACGTATCCGCATCCGAGATCTTACCCGGATAGATCACGAAGCCTTTCTCCTTCAGCCGTGCGTAGAACGAGGTGAAATCGAAATCCGCGGAAGGATATAAGAACGAAGTGATAATAGGCCCTTGGGCATCATCGGGCAGCAAGGTCTTGAAACCCAATCCACGCATACCTTCCACCAATATCTGGTGATTCTCCTGATATCTCTTATAACGAGCCGTGATACCGCCTTCCTCGTTCAATTCCTTCATCGCTTGGTAGAAAGCGTGAACCACGTGCGTCGGAGACGTGAAACGCCATTTGCCTCCCCCTTTCTCCATCGCTTCCCACTGGGCATAGATATCTAAGGAAAGCGAGCGGGCATTCCCCTTCGTCGCCATCAATTTATCTTTTTGAGCGAGGATAAAGCCGAAGCCGGGAACTCCTTGAATACATTTGTTCGCGCTACTGACCAAGAAGTCGATACCTAAACCTTTCACGTCGATAGGGACACCGCCAAAGCTGCTCATCGCATCCACGATAAAGGTAATCCCCCGGCCCTTGATCACCTCGGCTACCTCCTCAATCGGATTCAACAAACCGGTCGTGGTCTCGCTATGTACCATTGAGAGATGCGTGATACCGGGATGCTCCTCCAAGGCACGTCGGGCTACCTCGCCAGTTACCAGTTCCGTCTCATGCAAAGAGACCAGTACGTAATTGATATGATAATAATCGGCGATCTGCGCCATACGTTTGCCATAAGCGCCGTTAGCGAGGATCAACAATTTATCCTCCGGACACACGGTAGCCCCGATCGTAGCCTCCACACAATACGTTCCGCTACCTTGCAGCAGGACACTGGTGTACTCATCCCCGTCCAGTCCCGCTATCGCCAGCAAGCCTTTACGGATCGGGGTAACGATACCCTCGTTATAATCCTTATCCCACGTACACCAATCTTGAAGCATGGCCTCACGTACCGTCTGCGACGTACTCAACGGGCCCGGTGTCAATAATAAATAGTTTCTCATATGATTGTTTTATTCTATTCGGTTATCAAGCTTAATTCCTGTTGTTAATCTTCTCGATGCAAGCGGGCAGCTCGGCGATCGTATCCAAGACGAAATGAGCCCCCGCCGCCAACATACGCTCACGCACCTCTTTCTTCAGAGATTCCCATTCTTCCGCCGGACGGCTGTTATATTCCTCCTCGCTCACGCCCATCTCGTTGCTACCGGTCACGATACCGACGCTCCATACCTTGGCGTTCACGCCCTCCTTAATATCAGCGATCGTATCTCCTACCTTCACCACTTGATCTACGGAAGGAATCGCTAAATCTATCATATTCTTATAGATCATATACGGGGCGGGGCGACCGGCCGGGACCTCGTTTGGTGTCACCAGATTATCTACCCTATATCCTTTGGCCTCGGCTCCGGGACGGACAATCTCCATCATCTTCGCCGTGTACCCGGTCGTAGAGCCGATCTTTATACCTTGCTCGCGAAGCATCGCCATCGTCTCCAAGACTCCCGGTATCGGAGTGGTGAAATCCTTCAAGGAAGCGAACAAATGTTTCTCGAAACTAGCGTACATCTCATCCACGTCCCCCTTGTTCCAGTCCCTCTTATACAGGGCACGGAACTTCTCGTTCACCTCCGGCATGCTCAAGATCGCCTTGATATGATCGATCTTCAAGAGACCCATCGGCTCACGGGCCTGCCGGTAAGTGATATCAATCCCTTTCTCTTCCGAGAATACCTTGAGAAAAGCGTTCAGCGGAGCGAAGCATCCATAATCCACGGCCGTACCGGCCCAATCCATAATGACACCTGAAATCTTCTTCATATTCTGTATGTATCGTATTTAATAATTTTCTTGTTTAAGCGATCGTAAGGACATTGTTTTCGGTAGGTTCAAGAGTTGCTATTTCCTCGCAGCCACATAAAGCGGTCTCCTTGCGATAGCGTTGCCGCAAATATACGAAGGAAGCGACAAAAGTGGCGCAGCAAAAGATCCCTACATATCCGGCAAGTTGGTTATAAAATACCGCCCAGTCCAATCTCGTACCCACGAATTCCTTTAGCACCAATACCAGTATCGTACCCGTGTACCCCAGAAAATCTGTTAAGACAATAAAGAAACCGACGTTTCCCCGTATCTTGAAACAAGCGATGAAGCGATCGAAGAAAATCGTCTGGAAGGTTAAGTAAGCCATATACAGGCAAAGGCTCTGCAAGAAAAGCCATGTCACCGGGCTCAATCCCATCCGCTCCTGCCCGAACGACACGAACGCCATGACCATCATGCCCGTAATAATCAAACCGTACAGGACTGAAAGCGCCTTAAAATTATCTTTCACGAGCACCATCAAACCAAAGATCGCCAAGATAGTCAAGGTCACCACGCTATCTATTTGCGTGAACAACCAAGGCGAGTAACCGGACATATCGATGATATTCACCAAGAAGTCCTCCTTGATATCCCGCAATACCACGATCGCTATATTCGCCACGAAAAGCATCGTCAAGAAAGGCATGAAATGCTTAAAAAGCTCCCAACGCTGCCGCCCGTTCAAGGTCTCCCGCTCCGACTTCAAGGCGATATCCTCCTCCGTAGGCTGTGGAAGCCGGTTCAGCGCATATCCCAACAAGGCTAGCAAAGGCAATGCCACCGCCCCGATCAAGGCGGGCATCCAGAACTCGCTGACCTGCCACGTATCCATTACGTACAAGCCGACAGACTTTGCCGTACCGGAACTGATCACCATACTTACGCCCAACAAACTAGCGAGGACATCCGTCATCCTACGTCCTTCTATAAAGCTGAAAATAATCCCCCACATACATCCCAGCGAAAGCCCGTTCAAGAACATCGCCGCTATATTATAAGGAGCCGAGAGCAACCCGAAGAATACCAACGAAAGTTCCGCCATCACCACGGACATCAAGATGAACCGCAAGCGCTCTTCCCGCCGCAACTCCGATATCAACTTAATTCCCATGAACTTCGACACCACGTACCCCAAGATCTGCACGATCGTAACCGCCACCTTATAGTCCATATTGAATACCTCCAGATCCTCGAAAGCGGCAGCCGTATAAGGCTTACGCAACATATATACCAAGGAATAAGAAAGCAAAGCGGCCCCTCCGGCCCATAGGATGAAGAAGAGATCGGAAACCCGCCTCCGGGATGTTTTATTTGTCTGTATCGCAGTGTCCATAATCTTCTGTCGTTTTATTTTCGAAGGCAAAAGTACAGCCGCCATGTTACAGACATATTACTGAACCCATGAATGTATATTATTAATACCCAACTAGGAATCAATAAATTATAAAGAAATATTTATGTAACATTCATGAAACGGAAACGCAACATATGTCCTCTTATTTTGTAAGGTAAATCAAGAGTATAAACACATGAACAATCTTCAAGAATTCTACCGAAAGATCGAATATCTACGAAGCAATGGGGTTAAGATGAAAGAGATAGCCGACTGGATCGATATGGCTCCCAGCATATTGTCCTCCCTATATACGACCGTATTGCCGAATTATTTCGAGGGCATCAAGAGTTACCCGCCGGAAGAAGCGCTGGACTCGGCGCTCGCCCTAGTGAATAACGTGTCGAAAAAACGTTTGCTTTCCCATATAGAGGAGATGATCCTTCGCCTAGACCAGATGGAGCTCGCCGAACCGGATAGCCTAAAAGATAATCCTTTCGCCAAGCAATTGATGGAGGAGACACGGCTCTCCGCCTCTAAAATAGAGGCTTTCAAAGGAATCTATACCAGTTACAGCCTTTCTTCCTCCTCGGACTGCCTCAAGATGGAACCCTTCCTACTCTCCCCCTCGGATAATCAAGTCCGTGTAGGGCGGATCAGCGCTTATGGAGAGGCTCAATGGGGATTCGGGATCATGCCCGATCCTCAGAATTTCCATTGCATGCTGAACGAGAACCAAGCGCCCCAATTCACGATGGTAACGATATACCTGCAAATACCATTTTTCAAGAATCCCCGCCAATTACGAGGATTATACATCGGGCAGGATTATAATCGTAACCCGATCGCCCGCCGAATCCTTCTTATCAAGGAATCAGAAAGCACGGAGATCGATGAATTCATGAGCCGGAAAAGCGGACTGATCGATAAAGAAGATTTTACCCCGGAACAACAGGCCTACTATGATTATACTTGCCAAACAGGAGATTTTATCAAGATGTGTACAGTCCCATCCCTGCGGATGGACGAGAGTGATTTAGTCAAAGAAAAGAAGATGCTAACCCTATAAACCAGTAGAGACGGGGCATGCCCCGTCTCCCACCATCCCAATAGAATAGAGACTGATTATTCCTTCTGGAACTTCCTGCTCACCTTCAAAAGGTTCGCCGTAAAAGAAACCACGTTCTGGGCCTCTTGTACCATGTTCAAATAAACCATGCTCACCTTCGTGCTGCCGGACTGCCCTTGGATACGCTTCAACTCCCCTTTCTTCAAGGCGGTAAGTTGGTTCATCAAAGTAATCGACTCAGCGATCAGCTCCTCAAAACCAATATAATCGTTTTTACGGATCATAGTAGCGCAATTTCTCAAGAAGGAGATGATTTGTTCAGATACCTTACCAAAATCATCTTTCTGTACCGGACTCAACGGGCTGAAATTATTATCGATATGATCTTTCATCGGTTCTGCCAAGCGACGGATACTGAATATGATCTCGCTGGCGAAGTCATTTCCTTGATAATAATAAAGCCCCTTCTCCACGGCGATATCGTGATCCAATTGGGTAACGCCAAGCGTACCGACACGTTTCACTTGCTTCAAGTGAATCTTCTTCTCCTCCACGGCAGTCAAGACCTTGCGCAACTCACGGAGGTTCTCATTCATGAATCCATTTACCGCCTTACCGAATACTTCCGCCGTAAAATCCAGATCGGATTGTAATTCCTCACGGCTATGCTCGCGGAACAGTGCCAAAGCCTCACGGGTATCCGTAGCCTTACGAAGTTTAGACACCGTAGAATTCACCTCCTCCTTCAATGCCTCTTTCCGCAATTTAGCCTTATAAGCGAAGTGGCTACGAACCAACGAATAGATCGCCAAACCAATCATAGCGACCAAAGCTGGAATACCTCCCCAATAAATCAAAAGAGCGACGATGAAACAGATCGTAAAAGCAGCCCCTGCCGTAATGAACCAACCACCTATCACGGACAATACGCCTGTGATGCGATATACGGCGCTCTCACGCCCCCAAGCACGGTCTGCCAACGAAGTACCCATAGCGACCATGAAAGCCACATACGTCGTAGATAAAGGCAATTTCAAGGAGGTTCCCAAAGCGATCAGCAATCCGGACAAAACCACGTTCACCGAGGCACGTACCAAGTCGAAGCTAGCCTTGTCATCCATGATCATCTCGCTTTGGTTGAAACGGCTATCAATCCAGTTCTTAACCGGAGTGGGCACGATACTTAATATCGTAGCGGATATATTACTGCAATTCCGTACCAATACCCGTGCGACAGGCGATGTACCGAAAGACTCCTCTCCATCCGATTGACGAGACAGATCCAAGGAAGTCTTCACCACGTTCTGAGCCTTTTTGGAGGTAGCCAAGGCGATTACCATCACGACCCCGGAACCCACCAAGAAATACCAAGGTGTCTGGGCCGGTCCCAACAAGGAGGTCATCAAAAATGTATCCGTGGTAGTGGTCCCTCCCTGCGCCATCAAGTCCATATAAGAGGAATAGCCAGCCAAGGGGACTCCGATAAAGTTCACCAAGTCATTCCCGGCAAAAGCCAACGCCAAGGCAAACGTACCCATCAAAATGACCACCTTGAATACATTCACCTTCAACCAATGCAATACCTGCATCAAGATCGTAAAAAATACCATACATCCCAAAACGATCATCCCCGTATTGGCATACACCATATCCTTGAACTCACCCGTCATAAAAGAACTTGTCTTCAATCCCTTTATCAGCATAAAGTAAATGATGGAAGTGGCCGCTAAACCTCCAAACAGACCAATAAAATATTTAGAGCTTTTCTTATAATTAAACGAGAACAAGATCCGGGACAGATACTGCACGATCACACCAAAGAAAAAAGCGATCGCCACAGAAAGAAAGATACCCAGAATCACGGTAAAAGCCTTTTCGGTATTCAGCAGATCCCCCAATTGCAAAGCGCCTGAAGAACTAGCGATCTTTACCAAGGCGATCGCTACCGTTCCACCCACCAACTCAAACACCATGGAAACCGTTGTCGAGGTCGGCATACCTAACGAGTTAAAAATATCCAGTAGCACCACATCCGTAAGCATAACGGCCGCAAGGATACACATGATCTCCGAGAAATAAAAATGCTGGGGTTGATAAATACCATGCCGGGCGATATCCATCATACCATTGGATAACGCCGCACCAACAAAGACTCCCACAGCAGCGATAGCGATAATAACTTTAAAGGATGCGGCTCTCGCGCCGATAGCTGAATTCAAGAAATTCACGGCATCATTACTAACACCGACCGATAAATCTACGATGGCCAATACAAACAAAAATATGACCAAGAACAAATAAAATGTTTCCATACTGATTGTTACAATTCTTGCGCAAAGTTCTGAAACAATTATTTCGCATCCGTTACATACATATTACAATGATGTTACAACCTGCGGATTAGATTCAAAAACAACCAGATATGAAATTAGGTTGAAATTAACATCAAGTATTTCTCTTTTAAGAGAGAGATCTACTAAGGGTTTTTATATACATTTGCGACTATATATTTAGAAGGGAAATAAGTTAACAAGATTCTAGTTACTTGGAAAAACACTCCAAAGAAATAATGCAATGGGTCTGTGAAATCGCGCTATCCGATTCTCAAACTGCTTTTAAATCGCTTTATTTAGCCTATTTTCAGAGGCTAATGCGGTTTACATCCCTTTATGTGCCTTCCTCTGTAGAAGCTGAGGAAATTGTCTCTGATACATTTCTAAGTCTTTGGAATAATAGAAAGTCATTACCGGAGATCTCTAACTTCGATTCTTATATCTATGGCATAGCCCGCCACAAAGCCATCAGCCTATACCGGACACAGCATATGGAGAAAGTCCAGATCGATGAGAATACGATCGATTTATTCGCACATACCGATACTACGCCCGAGGAAGAACTTATTTCCAAAGAATGCATCGATCATTTAAATGAGGCGATCAATACACTCCCGGATAAATGCAAGATGGCTTTTAAACTGATCCGTGAAGATAAGATGAAATATAAGGATGCGGCAAATATCCTAGAAATATCAGTAAAGACATTAGAAGCCCACATCGCCACGGCAGTCCGAAAACTACGGGAATCTCTAGCTAAAGAAATAAACGACTAATCTATCCACGTTCCCTCTTTGTAAAGACGTAGCGTGCCACATCTCTACAACGGCTGGTGTATATACCAAAAAAAAGGAGCCAATCTTTCGACTGACTCCTTTCACCTAA
>NZ_QTMJ01000023.1:0-84215 GCF_003635485.1 Parabacteroides sp. AF19-14
ACGGCTAAGTTATAAATGTGACGAATCCGACGCATATAGGTAGACACCGTATTCAACGAACGGCCCTTGTCCAACAACCATGACTGATAGCACAAAAGCCTGTTCCTATTAATATAGGCATAAGGAATCGCCTCCATACCGCAAAAGCACTTGAACGAGTTCAAGGCATCTTGATAACTCTTCGCCGTGGAATACCGTTTTTTCTCACGCAGACAAGCCATGTAGATGGACAGGCCCATAACAAAATCTTCTTCTTTTTTCATATCTTCTCCTTAATAAAAAGGCCAAAAATACTACCTTTGTACACTGTGTAAATAAAATCTATACAGATGAAGCAACACCTACGACCGATTATGTTTGTCGGAACCTGCTCTGATGCGGGTAAAAGCGTTATCAATGCGGCGTTTTGCCGTATTTTCAAGCAAGATGGTTATCAACCGGCACCGTTCAAGGCACAAAATATGTCCCTCAATTCCTACTCTACCCCGGAAGGCGGCGAGATGGGCCGGGCGCAAGTCGTACAAGCTGAGGCCTGCGGTATTTCCCCGCATACGGATATGAACCCGATATTACTAAAGCCGACAAATGATAAAAGCTCACAAGTCGTATTAAACGGAAAGCCAGTCGGCAATATGTCCGCCAAGGATTATTTCGGGATACAAAACCAGAAGGAGGAGCTATTTAAGGAAGCTATCGAAGCCTTCAACCGTCTGGAAGCTCGCTATAACCCGATCGTATTGGAAGGAGCCGGAAGCATCTCCGAACTAAACCTGCGAGACCGGGATATCACCAATATGCGTATGGCGATGAAAGCCGGCGCCTCCACCTATCTGATCGCAGATATAGACCGGGGGGGCGTATTCGGCTCTGTATATGGAACGATCGCTTTATTACGACCGGAGGAACGAGCGTTAATGAAAGGGGTTATCATCAATAAATTCCGTGGAGACGCTTCTTTATTCGAGGAAGGACGGAGCCTGTTAAAGGAATTGACCGGGATTCCCGTGGTAGGCGTAATTCCATGGTTTCGGGATATCAAGATAGAGGAAGAGGATTCCGTAGCGTTGGATATGAAAAATAACACTTATAAAGACGGGAAAATCAATGTAGCTATCATCCTGCTGAAACGAATGTCTAATTTCACGGATTTTGATGTATTGGAGATGGACCCCCGTTTCAATCCTTATTATACCAACAATATCGATGAGATAGAGAAAGCCGACATCATCCTGCTCCCCGGCTCAAAGAATACGTTATCGGACTTACAAAGCCTGCGGGCCAATGGGATAGCGATGGCGATTATCCGGGCGCATAAAGCGGGTAAAAAGGTGATCGGTATTTGCGGTGGCTATCAAATGATGGGAGTCCGCTTGGAAGATCCGGAAAGTATCGAGGGAAATATCCCGGCGATTCCCGGTCTCGGTCTTCTGCCTCAATGCACGGTCATCGAGCAGGAGAAGATCACGAGACAAAGCGACTTTGCTTTCCTCCCCTCCTCGGAGAATAAGGATTGTAAAGGATACGAAATACATATGGGACGAACCACCCTATTGGGTGACGCCCCCGAACAGCCCGTAGCCCGACTGGAAGACGGACGAACGGACGGATATTACCTTAACAACCGATGCTGGGGAAGTTATATGCATGGTATCCTTGATAATCCGGCCGTATTGGACAACTTAGCTGAGGGCTTTGACACGGAAACGACTACAGGCCCTTTCGATTATGCCGCTTTTAAGGAAGAGCAGTATGACAAACTCGCCGCCCTCGTAAGGGAGCACGTGGATATGGAATATATTTATAACAGTATTAAAAACTAATATCATGAACAGACGTACTTTTATGCAAAAAACCGGACTTATCATGTCCGGACTTACTTTATCGCCGCTTATCGGTAAATCGTATTCCTCCATATACGGACAAACCGCCCCTAGCAACAAAGTAAAAGTAGCCCTCATCGGATGCCGTAGCATGGGATACGGGGATTTGAATACTTTTCTTGATTATCCGGAGACGGAATGCGTGGCTCTTTGCGATGTCGATGACGAATGGTTAAACAAACGGGCTGCCGACGTTGAGAAGAAAACAGGGAAAAAAGTACCTCACTTATATAAGGACTGGCGACGAGTAATCGATAATAAAGACGTAGATGTAGTCATTATCGGTACGCCGGACCATTGGCATTGCCTTCCGACGGTCTGGGCTTGCCAAGCGGGAAAAGACGTATATGTAGAGAAGCCGCTCTCCAATACGATCGAGGAATGTAACTTGATGGAAAAAGCCGCCCGTAAATATAACCGGATCGTACAGGTAGGCCAATGGCAACGTAGCGACCCGCATTGGGACGAGGCGGCTAATTTCTTGAAAGCCGGAAATATCGGACGGATCCGTACGGTCAAGGTCTGGGCTTACCAAGACGGCAAGCCGACACTTCCGGTTAAACCGGATTGCGACGCTCCCGCCGGTGTGGATTACGATATGTGGCTAGGCCCAGCTCCTAAACGTCCGTTCAATCCTTACCGCTTTCATTATAATTTCCGTTTCTTCTGGGACTATGCCGGAGGCTTGATGTCGGACTGGGGCGTACATTTACTGGATTATGCCCTTGAGGGAATGAACGCGGGCCTTCCCACCCGTGTATTCTCAGGCGGCGGCAAGTTCGCCTATCCGAACGACGCTATGGAGACACCCGATACTTTAATGGCGACTTATGCCTACGATGATTTTAATATCATCTGGGATCACGCTTGCGGAATCAATCACGGACTCTATAACCGTAAGGAAGGATTAGCGTTCTATGGGGAGAATGGTACGATGGTACTCGACAGGGCCGGTTGGGAGGTCATACCGGTCGTATCCAATAACGTAGCTCGCATGGAAGCCGTTCCTTTCAAGAAAGGAGAAGGCAAAGGACTTTATAATCATGTGGGAAACATGTTGAGCTGCATTAAAAGCCGTGAGCTTCCGAACGCCGATGTCGCTATCGGTGCCCGTGTAGCGAAGATGGCTCATCTGGCGAATATCTCCTGCCGGGTTCAACGGGAAGTTCATTGGGATGATAAAAACAATTTGTTTGTCGGCGATAACGAAGCTACCGCCTTGTCGAAAGCCTATTACCGGGCACCTTGGGAATTACCTAAATTGTAACAATCGCAGCATAACGTTAAAATTTTGACAAACAATAAACAATGCCCTAGTAAGCTTGTTAGAACTATAAAAAACGAACAATACGTTTAATTCTAAATTAATACAGCTATGGCAAAAGAAAGCGTCAAAATTTTAAGAGGGAAATTGGATGTCGACAATTTATTATCTCAACTAAACGCCGCGTTAGCGGAAGAATGGCTAGCATACTATCAATATTGGGTAGGAGCCTTGGTCGTTGAAGGAGCCATGCGTTCCGACGTACAAGGTGAATTCGAGGAACATGCCGAGGAAGAAAGGCATCACGCCCAATTATTGGCAGACCGGATCATCGAATTGGAAGGAGTTCCGGTACTTGATCCGAAACAATGGTTTGAATTAGCCCGATGCAAATATGATTCACCGACAGACTTTGACGTAGTAAGCCTTCTGAACCAGAATGTCGCCTCCGAGCGTTGCGCCATCTTGCGTTATCAAGAAATCGCTAAATTCACGGACGGCATCGACTTCACGACTTGTGATATCGCTAAGCATATCTTAGCTGAGGAAGAAGAACACGAGCAAGATCTGCAAGACTATTTGACAGATATCGCACGTATGAAAAAATCTTTCCAGAAATAATTTAGGAAAGGGAAAACTCTTTACAACAAAAATCCCTTGAGAGAATGTCTTAGAGACATTCTCTCAAGGGATTTTAATTTCAAGCACATTAATGCTTTGTCCCATGCAACAAAGCGTCATATAATAAGGCATCCGCCACTTCCAAAGCGATTTCCTCATCTTTCAGATTCCTCAAGATCGTCAAGCCGAACTCAAACATAAAACCCGGCCCCTTGCTTGTGATGATATTTCCATCCTGCTCTACTCCATTATCCGTAGGGGTAGCGCCTACCATTGTTGGTTCGAAGAAAGGAAAACAGGTAGCCCTTTTCCCTTTTAGCAATCCAAGACCACCTAAAACCATCGGTCCGGCACAGATAGCACCGATTAATACGCCTTCCTCCGTTTTCTCCTTGACTAATTCTTTCAAATGGGCATGCGCATTTAAATGGTTGCTTCCGGGTATTCCACCCGGCAAAATCAAGGCATCGACACAACTGAAATCCGCCTCCTCGAACAGGTAATCAGCCATTACCGGAATATCATGAGCTCCTATCACCAATCGGTCACCCGTAATAGATACCATCATAACCCGTACACCACCACGCCTCAAGACATCAATCGTACCCAAGGCCTCTATTTCCTCAAAGCCTGTCGCTAAAAAGACAACCGCATTTTTCATTTCTTTTTTATTTAATATAGTTGACATTCACTTAAAACAGAAGGATCATCCTTCTCCACAACAGCCTTATCCGTAACAACCAATGGTAAGGTGAACCAGAAAGTGGAACCTTTGCCAAGCTCAGATCGCACACCGATCTCACCACCCAACTGCTCTACAATCATCTTGCAGATAGGTAGTCCCAAACCAGCCCCTTGATAAAAATCATCCAATTTCACGAAACGCTCGAAAACAGACTCCAGCTTTTCCTCTGATATCCCGATTCCGGTATCCATGACAGAGACACGTACGAACATATCTTCCACCTCATAAAAAAGCGAGATAAAACCTTTGGAAGTAAACTTAATGGCATTAGACAAGAGATTTAACAAGACCTGTTCTACCCGGTGCGGATCGATCCACAGACGAACAGAAGGCATGGCGACCGAGTTATATAATAATGCCACATCGGAAGTCATCTTCAAGGATTGTACCACATAGGCCTCTTGGCAAATATCCCTCAACTCAACTTCCGACACGTTATAGTTTAACCGACCGGACTCGATCTTCGACAAATCCAGGATATCGTTAATCAGTTTCAACAATAAATCGCAATTCTTATTTATAATCGAGAAGTATTCCCTTTGCTCACTGGCATTAGTCGTTTCCGTCACGAGATGGGCAAAGCCAACGATAGCATTCAGCGGGGTCCGGATCTCATGGCTCATATTAGCGATAAAAGCGTTTTTCATCTTATCCGCCTCTTGTACTTTCATCAGCGCCAACTGGTCTTGACGTTGCTCCGTGATATCATTCAGCATGACCAATAACAGAGGCGAGGCTCCCGGGTCCGGATTCGTGATCAGTAAACGTACGATATTTACGATTCTCACCTCTCCATTCGGTTTCTCATACTCGACCATTTCCTTTACCATACGTCCCGTCTTGATCGTATGGTAATCTTCCGTTCGGATCTCATGCGCCCGCCGGGAATCAGGGAAAAGCTCGAAATCCGTCTTCCCTAAGATATCTTCCGCCTTGACCCCCGTAAATTCCTCCGCCGCCTTATTAAAATAGATATACCGGAAACCGTTGAAAATATCTTTCACCGTGATCTCCACAAATACGTTCGACAAGATCGTATCCATCAAGATATTTAAGAAGTTGATCGTATGCTGGCTTTGGCGCATCTCAAGTTCGTTATCGCTCGCGGATGGTGTCAAAGTGGCTTTTTCCAGATCGGCTTCCAGTCTCTCAATCCTTTGAATCAACTCTTCTTTGGAAAGGTGGTCATATTTTCCCATGGCCCATACATAAAGTTAAATTGCGTAATGGACAAAAATAGCTATTATTTTTTTATTTACAACGGCTTACCGCCTAATAATTCTTATTTTCAAAAGGTCATTACTAATATTTTGACACAAAAGCATGGCATTATCCAAAATAAAAGATACATTTGCAATCTAATTTCATGAATTAAACACACTCTAATTGAAAAAACGATGATGTATTGGCAGAAAGAAATAGAAACCATGGATCGTAAAGATCTGGTAAAATTCCAACTGGAACGACTGAAACAAACCATAGAACTAGCGGGCAACTCCCCTTTTTACCATAAGATATTCAAAGAGAAAGGAATTACCCCGGACAGTTTTCAGTCCTTGGAGGATTTACAAAAACTTCCGTTTACAACGAAAGATGATCTTAGAAATAACTATCCGTTCGGATTGGCAGCCATCCCGTTACAGAAATGTGTACGTATCCACTCTTCCAGTGGAACGACAGGTAATCCTACCGTTGTCTTACATTCCGCCAAGGATTTGGACCAATGGGCTAACCAAGTAGCTCGTTGCATGTATATGGTGGGGCTAAGGGATACGGACGTATTCCAAAATACATCCGGCTACGGCATGTTTACCGGTGGCCTCGGTTTCCAGTATGGAGCAGAAAAACTAGGTGCGTTGACAGTGCCTGCGGCGGCCGGTAATACCAAACGACAGATTAAGTTCATCACCGATTTCGGCACCACCTGTTTACATATCATACCGAGCTATGCCACTCGTTTGGCCGAGGTTATGTATGAGGAGGGAATAGACCCCAGAAAGGATACCAAACTACACACCGTATGTATCGGTGCCGAGCCTCACTCGGAAGAACAACGTAAACGCATCGAACAGCTTCTGGGTGTCAAGGCTTACAACTGTTTCGGTATGTCGGAGATGAACGGGCCGGGTGTAGCCTTCGAATGTACGGAGCAGAACGGCTTGCATATCTGGGAAGACAACGTGATCGTAGAGATCGTAGACCCGGTTACCCTGCAACCGGTGCCCGAGGGAGAAGTCGGAGAATTGGTATTAACGACCATCAACCGGGAGGCGATGCCTTTACTCCGTTATCGTACCCGTGACCTTACTTGCATCTTACCGGGCGATTGCCCTTGCGGACGTACCCATAAACGCCTTGCCCGTTTCAAAGGACGTAGCGACGATATGATAATCTTGAAGGGCGTGAACCTGTTCCCCATCCAAATCGAAAAGATATTGATGCAATTCAAGGAGTTAGGCAGTAATTACTTGATCACCCTCGAAACGATCGGTAACAGCGACGAGATGTTGATCGAGGTTGAGTTGAGCGACCTATTCACCGATGATTATTCAGCCTTACAGCGTTTGACGAAAGGTATCACCCGTCAGTTGAAGGACGAATTATTACTTACACCACGTATCAAGCTGGTAGCCAAGGGATCTTTGCCAACCACAGATGGCAAGGCGGTACGAGTGAAAGATCATCGCAAGCTTTGTTAAATAAACAATTAAAATAACACCTTATGACAGTCAATCAAATTTCTATTTTCCTAGAAAACAAGTACGGGAAATTAAGCGAGATATTAGCGTTATTGGCGGAAGAGCGCATCCGCATCATCGCAGCCACCGTAGCCGACACCTCCGAGTATGGAATCCTTCGTATCATCGTAAGCGATCCCCAGAAGGCATACAAGATATTAAAAGAAAACAACGTCAGCGCAAACCTGACCGACGTATTAGCGATCGTAACCAGCTCATGCGCCGGAAGTTTTGCCAATACATTATCTTATTTCACGAAAGCGGGCATCAGCATAGAATATATGTATTGTTTCTCCATCCGGGAAAAAGCGATCTTGATCTTGCGTACGAACAACCGGGAAAGCGCCCGTGAGGTAATCCGCCGTCAGAATCTCGAGTATATCTGTGAAAGTGATCTAATAAAACTTTAATAGGCACGGATATATGTTCGGAATCAGCGACCCCGGTATTTGGCTGGCTTACCTTCTAGCGTTCGCCTGCTTCCTATTTTCTATTTGGTTCGGGATAACCACTTGGAATAAAGAAGACGACGAAAAAACAAACCCTACTAAAGGATCACGAAAATGAGTACGCTAACATTAGGCATTATTGTCATCATTTACATGTTTGTAATCGCTTGGTTAGGGTATCTCGGATACAGGCAGACGAAAAACGCCAGTGATTATTTATTAGGCGGACGAAAAGTAAACCCCATTATCATGGCTCTGTCTTACGGGGCGACCTTTATCTCGGCATCGGCGATCGTTGGTTTCGGTGGCGTAGCCGCTACGTTCGGCATGGGTATTCAATGGCTTTGCTTATTGAACATGTTCATGGGCGTAGTGGTAGCCTTTATCTTTTTCGGACGAAGGACCCGGAAGTTAGGCGAGGCACATAACGCACGGACTTTCCCGCAATTATTGGGATTACACTATAAGTCCCGGTCTATACAGATCTTCATCGCCTCGATCATTTTCATCGGCATGCCCCTCTACGCCGCCGTGGTGATGAAGGGAGGAGCCGTCTTCATTGAGCAGATGTTTCATATCGACCTTCATCTGGCCTTGTTGATCTTCACCTTGATCGTAGCGGCCTACGTGATTACGGGCGGAATCAAGGGAGTACTTTATACGGATGCGTTGCAAGCGGTTATCATGTTCGCTTGTATGCTATTCCTGCTATTTTGGTTTTACCATATCATGGACATGGGCTTTATCGAGGCAAACCAGAAGTTGACGGATATCGCCCCCATGGTGCCCGAACGCTTCAAGGCCTTGGGACATCAAGGATGGACAGCTATGCCCATCTCAGGCTCTCCACAATGGTATACATTGGTTACCTCATTGATCCTTGGCGTAGGAATCGGTTGCTTAGCGCAGCCACAACTAGTCGTACGCTTCATGATGGTGGAAAGTACCAAGCAACTCAACAGGGGCGTATTGATCGGCTGCGTATTCTTGATTGTCACGGTAGGGGCGATTTATCACGTGGGAGCCTTGTCTAATTTGTTTTTCCTCAAGACGGAAGGTGTAGTCGCCTCCGAGGCGGTAAAAGATATGGACAAGATCATCCCCCTATTTATCAATAAAGCGATGCCGGAGTGGTTCGGGGCGGTTTTCATGCTTTGTATTCTCTCTGCCAGTATGTCTACCCTTAGCGCACAATTTCATACCATGGGAGCGGCTTTCGGGGCAGACGCATTCCCCAAACTAGGACGTAGCAAAAATCCGAACTCTACATTAGGTGTACGTATCGGCGTGCTATGCTCTATCTTGGTCAGCTACGTTATCTGCTATACGCTAAGCGCGAGTATTATCGCACGAGGCACCGCCTTGTTCATGGGTATTTGCGCGGCTACATTCCTACCTACCTATTTCTGCTCGCTATATTGGAAAGGGGCTACCCGGCAAGGGGCCTTGGCCAGCTTATGGGTAGGAGGCTTGGCCAGTTTATTCGCCATGTTGTTCCTTCATAAGGCGGAAGCGGCTCCGGTAGGACTTTGCAAGGCTTTATTCGGACAAGACGTCTTGATCGATGTATATCCGTGGCATGCGATAGATCCGATCTTATTTGCTTTGCCATTATCGGCGATAACGATTGTTTTGGTTAGCCTAGCGACTCAAAAGAAGGCTTTTTAGCTTTTCTTATGAACCTCAAAACACTAATTAGCATTTATTCTATTGACAGATATATAGAAAACAGTACATTTGCACTGTGGTTTTTTCATAATAGTATTAGATTTAAGGTTAACAAAGTTGGTTAGGGGTTGCCGGGAGGCAATCCTTAATTGTTTTATAGAGGTCTAGATATGATTAAATACATTTTTCTACTATTGATACTTTGTTGCTCCGGTTGCCGGCACGCACAAACGGAAGATACCGTAATCAAGGTTTCGGTACTTCGTGGTCCATCCGTTATCGCATTCGCCGATTGGCTTGAGAATCCTCCAATTATAGATAACAAGAAAGTACAAGTTAAAGTGGTAGACTCGCCCGATCTGGCGCAAGCCTTACTGATCAAGCAGGAGACCGACATAGCCGTACTCCCCATGATCAATGCGGCGAACTTGTACAATAAAGGGATCAAGATCAAACTAGCGGGGTGCCCGATCTGGGGAACCCTTTACCTCGTTGAGAAAACTCCCTTGAAAGAACCGGCATTGTATGTATTCGGCAACGGTACGACTCCCGATATCCTTACCCGGTACTATCTCGGCCGCCAACGATTAGATTATCCTTTGAATTACGCCTTCAATACCGCCGGGGAAATCACCCAAGGCATCTTAGCCGGAAAAGTAAATCGTGCCGTGCTCGGGGAACCGTTTCTAAGCATCGCTTTACGGAAAGACAGCAGCTTACGAATAACTGCGGACTTGAATCATTTTACAGACAACGATACCCTCGGATTCGCCCAAACAGCGGTCGTATACACCCCGACGATGGAGAAATATCGTATCGCTTTTGAGGATGCCTTACGAGCCTCCTGCCAAAAAGCCGTACGATATCCGAAAGAGACCATCCATTCTTTGGAAGAACATGGAATCTTCGCCCAAGGGGCCTTAACTCCTAAGAGTATCGAGCGGTGTAAAATCCATTATTTATCAGCTATCGAGGCGAAAGACGCCGTCATGGGTTTCCTACGTCTCATCGAACAGTATGAACCCAAGGCCGTCGGCGGGAGGCTTCCCGATGCCGGATTTATCCCCGAAAAACAATGAGATTGCGAAAAACAATCACTACGATAGTCGCTACCGCTATCCTCTTGGCGGGATGGCAACTATTCGCCGTTATAGCCAACCAACCGGAGCTGATACCTTCACTTCCTCGACTCGTACGGACACTTTGCGAATGGCTCGTCTCCGGTAGTTTCTATCAGTCGGTCGGAGCGACTATACTCCGGGGAATCTTAGGCATGTCGATCTCATTCGTTTGTGCGATAGGGATGGCCGGGTTATTCGCCCGTTTTGAGTGGGTGTATGAATTATTCAGACCTCTGCTTGCCATCATGCGCTCGATCCCGGTCATATCCTTCATACTTTTGGCGCTTATATTCCTAAATCCGGAAAGTATCCCTTTGATGATCGCCTTCCTCACCATGTTCCCGCTACTAACAGAGAATCTGACACGGGGAATCCTCGACCTGCGTCCGGGTTTATCCATTATGGCACGTCAATTCCATATCAGACGTTCCAATGTCTTATTCCAGATCATCTATCCGCAGCTAAAGCCATTCTTATATAGCGGGCTTGCCTCCGCCACCGGATTCGGCTGGCGTGCGATCATTATGGGAGAAGTCTTGTCGCAATGCGCATTCGGAATCGGAAGCGAGATGAAAAGGGCGCAAAACTTTATCGCTGTCCCTGAGCTACTCGCTTGGACAATCGTGGCGGTATTCATCAGTTTCTTTTTTGACAAAGGAATTAGCAAAGTCGCTGATATCACCCCTAAAATATCTTTCGCGAATGAGGATCAGACCATCCCGACCCCTACATTATCAGTTTTAGACACGAAAGATATAAGTTACCAATACGGCATACAGCACTTTTCCCATTCCTTTCAAAAAGGGATTATTTATGGAATTAGCGCACCTTCAGGCAAAGGAAAAACAACGTTATTAAACCTAATCGGAGGTATCTTATTGCCTACGGAAGGAGAGATACATCCCACAAGACACTTTGGAATCGCCACCATATTCCAACAACCGCAACTCCTGCCCCATCTAACCGCAGAAGAAAATATCATCCTCCCCCTCTCCTCTTTTCTCACGGAGGAAAAAGCCCGGCGAATTGCCCAAAAACACTTACAGGAAATGGAAATGGAGCCCTTCGGGAACCGATATCCTAAAGAGCTTAGTTACGGACAGCAACAACGTATCGCTATAGCGAGGGCATTGGCATACCCTTCTCCTCTCCTTTTGATGGACGAGCCGTTCAAAGGCTTGGATGAAGCCCTAAGCCATCGCATCATAGAACGAATACGAGAAATGCAAATGAAAGAAGAACGGATCATTCTTTTCACGTCACATAATCCGGATGAGATTCGGTTGTTGGCGGATGAGGTGATTTACCTATAAATTCCAACCAAACTTGAATGTCTTATTTCACTTTCATCGGTTGGCAAGGTATCGTAAACCAGAATGTAGAGCCCTTTCCTTCCTCCGACTCAACCCCGATTTTACCTTTCAACTTCTCAATTATCGTCTTGCAGATAGAAAGCCCTAATCCTGTTCCTTGCTTAAAGCTGTTCAATTTCACGAAACGATTGAATATGCTCGCTTGAGACTCCTTACTGATTCCCATACCCGTATCCGTTACGTAGACATAGATACCATCATCGGTCAAACGATAACCAAACCGTATAGAACCCGAGCTGGTGAACTTCACGGCGTTGGAAAGGAAATTGGTCAAGACCTGAGTCAAACGGGTCTTCTCCGACACAATACAATAGTCATTACCGTCCGACTCAAAGATAACCTTTACATCCGGGACCACTCTCAAGGCGAAAGCTTGCTGCTGGGGAGCGAATATCTCACTCAAACGCAGGGTCGTATAAATAAACTCCATCTTTCCTGACTCGATCTTCGAGATATCCAAGATATCACCGATCAACTGCAACAAAAACTCATTGCTACTCTCTATGATCCTCAGATATTCCTTTTTTTCCTCCTCATCGTCACTCTCCGCCAATAAGGTGGAAAAGCCGACGATGGCATTTAAAGGGGTACGTATCTCATGGCTCATGTTAGCGATAAAAGCGGACTTCATCCGGTCGCTCTCTTCCGCCAAACGCTTAGCCTGCACATCCGCCTCGTGCCGTTTATCGACGGTCATATCCCGAAGGATTCCGATCGAGCGGATCGGCTTGCCATCCGGATCAGCCTCATAGACCTCACCGATCTTCTCCAGCCATACATACTCATCCGAGAAATAACGACAAGGGAAACTGAATCGCATGGAATCGATCTCGCCCCGCATGAAAGCGGTTGTAATATTCTCATAGACTTTCCGGTAATCCGGATGGATCTTCTCCGTAAAACTAGCGTGGGTGATCTGCACATGCTTGATCTGGCCGTTTTCTTCCAAGGAAAGCTCCGCCGTACCGTTTACCAGATCCCAAAGCCACGGGTAGATCTTACCCGCTTGACATGCGAGCGCCAAGCGCTTATTATAGCTATGCAACTCCTCCTCGACCTGCCTTTGCTTTGTAATATCCCATGAAATCCCTACTAAATAAGGAGGCTTATCCTCACGGGGCGCTAGCAGTTTCATCGTATCCATAGTACGCAAGATACCTTTCGGATCGATCATTTGCTCCACGAAACGCTGCATCTTACCCGTTTTCACCACCTCCTCGTCCATATCTCTGAAAGATTGGGCGACGACCGGATCTAGAAATAGGTCAAAATCTGTTTTCCCGACCACATCATTATGATATCGTCCGTAAAGTTGGTTCATCAAAGGGCTGGAGTACACGTACCTGAAATTATCACCCGTATCCTTCACGAAAAAGTAGATGGGCAACGAGTCCACGATATTAGATAACAATCCTGCTAAATCCCTATAATCCTGTTCCAAAGTTTTGTTCTCCGTAGTATTAACTTCCATGTTGATTTTTTTAATCAAAGGCTTGAATATTCCGGCCGTAAAATTCTTGAAAATTAATGAAAGATACAAATAATAAGCCCAAGAAGTGAGCATCCCGACCGAAAATATAAGCAAAACCGTATATTTGTACTCCAATTCTAAGAAAACTAGATATGACAAACGTATTTCACACGCTTATAGCCCGTTTTCTACAAATTCCGGAAGGACAAGTGGAACGGACAATCGGGCTCTTGAACGAAGGCGCTACCATACCTTTTATAAGTCGTTACCGGAAAGAGGTGACCGGAGGATTAGACGAGGTGCAAATCGGTGCCATCAAAGATCAACTGGATAAACTGACGGAACTGCGCAAACGAAAGGAAACGATCCTCGCCACGATAGAAGAGCAAGAGAAACTTACTCCCGAGCTCCGGAAACGCATCGAGGAGTCTTGGGATAGCACCGAGATCGAGGATTTATATCTCCCTTACAAACCGAAACGGGTCACCAAGGCGGAGATCGCACGCCGGAAAGGACTGGAGCCCTTGGCTAAGATCGTTATGATGCAAAACGAGAATAACCTATCCGCACGTATCAAGAGCTTTATCAAGGGGGAAGTGAAAAACGCCGAAGAAGCCTTGCAAGGGGCACGGGACATTATCGCCGAATGGATCAACGAGAACGAATCGGCACGTAACACCGTACGTAACTCTTTCGCTCATACCGCCATGATCACATCCAAAGTGATCAAGGGGAAAGAAGAGGAAGGCGCCAAATACCGGGATTACTTTGATTTCAGCGAGCCTTTGAACCGGGCCAGTTCCCATCGCTTATTGGCTCTCCGACGGGGAGAGGCGGAAGGTATCCTTCGTGTAAGTATCTCTCCCGACGCAGAATCTTGTCTGGATCGCTTGAACCGGCGTTTCGTAAAAGGTCGTGGAGAGGTTTCCGAGCAAGTGGCTACAGCTGTCGACGATTCTTTCAAACGCTTGCTGAAGCCCTCTATCGAGACGGAGTTCTCCAACCAGAGCAAGGCGAAAGCCGATGAGGAGGCGATCCGGGTATTTGCCGAGAACCTCCGGCAATTGCTGCTCGCTCCTCCCTTGGGACAAAAACGGGTATTAGGCGTAGACCCCGGATACCGTACCGGATGTAAGTTGGTCTGTCTGGATGCGCAGGGGAATTTACTGCATAACGAGGCGATCTTCCCGCATCCGCCCCAGAACGAGAAGGGCAAAGCCGCCGCTAAGGTCGCCCAGTTAGTAGCCACTTACGCCATAGATGCCATTGCCATCGGTAATGGTACGGCCAGCCGTGAGACCGAGCAGTTCATCACGAATATACGATACGACCGCAAGGTACAAGTGTTCGTAGTCAGCGAAAACGGAGCCTCTATCTACTCCGCGTCCAAGATCGCTAGGGAGGAGTTTCCCGAATACGACGTCACGGTACGCGGAGCTGTCAGCATCGGTCGCCGGCTGATGGACCCTTTGGCCGAGTTGGTCAAGATCGACCCGAAGAGTATCGGTGTCGGCCAATACCAGCATGACGTAGAGCAAAACGCCTTGAAAAAGAGTCTGGATCAAACCGTAGAGAGTTGCGTGAATCTGGTGGGTGTAAACGTGAATACGGCGAGCAAGCATTTGCTGACTTACATCTCGGGATTAGGCCCCACGCTAGCGCAAAACATCGTGAATTACCGGGCGGAGCACGGACCCTTCACTTCCCGGAAAGAACTGATGAAAGTCCCCCGTATGGGAGAGAAGGCTTTCGAACAAAGCGCTGGATTTCTACGGATACCCGACGGAAAGAACCCGTTGGACAACTCGGCCGTACACCCCGAGAGCTACCCGATCGTCGAACGGATGGCCAAGGACCTAAAATGCTCGGTAGCCGACCTGATCACCGACAAAGCGCTTAAAAAGAAACTAAAACTAACGGACTACCTTACGGATAAGGTCGGGATGCCTACCTTGCTTGATATCATGGAGGAACTGGATAAACCGGGCCGTGATCCCCGCCAAACGATCCAAGTATTCGCGTTCGATCCTACGGTGAAAACGATCGAGGATTTGAAAGAAGGGCAAGTATTGCCCGGTATCGTGACCAACATCACCAACTTCGGTTGTTTCGTCGATGTAGGAATCAAGGAAAACGGGCTTGTCCATATCTCCGAGCTGGCGGATCGTTTCGTAAGCGATCCTACCCAAGTGGTCTCCATCCATCAGCATGTCAAGGTGAAGGTTCTAAGCGTAGACCTATCCAGAAAACGTGTTCAATTATCCATGAAAGGGATCTAAACGATGAAAGAGAAGATTAATAAGACAAACGTGGCGCGCCTGCTGGACAAGGCTAAGATCGCCTACCAGCTCGTGCCTTATGAAGTAGACGAGAATGATCTGAGCGCTACGCATGTAGCGGAGCAGCTAGGGGAAGATATCGCCCAAGTATTCAAGACCTTGATCTTACATGGCGATAAGAGCGGTTATTTCGTATGCGTGATCCCCGGAGCGGACGAGGTGGACTTGAAAAAGGCGGCCAAGGTATCTGGGAACAAGAAATGTGAGATGATCCCCGTGAAAGAGTTGTTACCGCTTACCGGTTATATCCGGGGAGGATGCTCGCCTATCGGCATGAAAAAGCATTTCCCTACATATATCCATCCTACGGCATCCGGCTTCGATAAGATCTATGTAAGCGCCGGACAACGAGGCTTGCAGATACAGATAGCCCCCGCCGATTTAATCAAGGTGGCACAAGCTATAGAAGCGGATTTGATCGCATGATCTAACACCGCGGAGAGTACTTCGTAAGAAGTACTCCAGTACTTCGCAAAGAGTATCGCAGTACTTCTTAGGGAGTACTGGAGTACTCCTTATGAGGGACTGAGATCAAACAGCACATGATATCTTAGAATTTCTTAAACGTATACGTTCTTCCTTCGCAGCTCATTACCAGATTCGTCACAGATGACTGCTCGATCGTGAAAGTTTGTTTAGGTGAGGTCCAATCCGTATAACGCATGAATTGTTCCAAAGGCGTACCTCCATAGTTGACCAACTCCAGATCCAGTCTCGTATCTCCCTCCAACGTCTTATAACCGAAATTCGTACGATATACGTCCTTTGCCGGGTCATATAATTGGTACTCGAACAAAGAGGTCTGGAAGTTATACCAAACCGTATCCACCGTCTGGACCACCCCATTCGCCTCTACGGTTTTCAATTGCCATTTCCCTTCCAGCTTATGTTCCACCTTATTACAAGACACCAACGCCACGACAAAACAAGTTATCGCTATCAAATTTTTCATCATAATCCTCGTACTTATATACCTATATTGATTTGAAACGTCAAAGAAAAGAATTAATTTCCAAAGGACAAAGTTTTTAAGGATATCCTAGCCACAAATACCCAGAACTTTTTCTTCCTTCCCTTTGTTAATTGGATAATTACAATACAAATATTATCCAATATGAAAACATTTATTGATAAAATGGATTATGCGGTCAAGAATTGGTGGTTGTCACTATTGGTCGGACTGCTTTACATCATCGTCGCTATTTATTTAATGTTCGCGCCATTGGCGAGCTACGTAGCGCTTAGTATCTTATTCAGCGTCTCTATGTTCGTAAGCGGCTTGTTCGAGATCGCTTTCGCCTTGGCGAACAAAAAGGGTATCAGCAGTTGGGGATGGTATTTGGCCGGAGGTATTATCGACTTGATCTTAGGTATATTCTTGATGGCAAGCCCGGGACTTAGCATGGAGGTGCTTCCGTTTGTCTTGGCATTCTGGCTTATGTTCAGAGGCTTCTCGGCTACCGGTTACTCGATGGACCTGAAACGATACGGTACACGGAACTGGGGTTGGTACATGGTCTTTGGTATCTTGGCTATCCTTTGCTCCATCGGTGTTATCTGGCAACCCGCCCTAGGGGCCTTCACGTTGGTTTACATGATCGCTTACGCCTTATTAATAATAGGTATATTCCGTGTCATGCTATCCTTCGAACTGAAAAGCTTGCATAAACGGAATAAGGAAGCACAAGCGGAATAAGTCTGATTCAAGGATTAATTGGTCTATTTTTAAATTAAGAAGTGAATCAACAGCACTTTTACTACTTTTGTGTTCGATCATTAATAAAATAACGGATGAACGCAAACTTACCACAATTAGATTTGCCCCGGGATTATGTCGTAGGAAACGACATTACCGAGGCAATCTTAAACTTTTACAAGCAGACTTGCCGGTTAAAAGCAGGTATTTTCGCTTTATGCGTTGAAGGAAATTTAAGGGCATCCATCAACTTGACAGAGTACACTTTGAAACCGAATGATTTCATCACCTTGATGCCGGGAAGCATTATTCAGTTCTGTGAGCAGAAAGAGAGTTTCCGCCTTTCCTTTATAGGATTCTCATCCGAGTTCATGGACTGCGTGAACATGATAAAGTCTACGATGAGCGCCTTACCTACTATCTACGAGAATCCGATCATATCACTGAGTGAGGACCGGGCGCACTTCATTAACGATTATTTCCATTTGCTAGAGCGGGTACAAGCGAAAGAGAAATCCATAAACAGGGAGATGGTGAAACATATCCTACTTACCATGATCCATGGGATCAGCGATTTGTATCAAGGGAAATCATGGCCTAACAAGATAACGACCCGTAGCGACGAGATCCACAAGAAATTCATCCAACTGGTGATGAAGAATTATACCTCAAAGCGGCAAACGGCTTTTTATGCCAGCCAACTAAGTATTTCTCCCCAGCACCTCTGCATGATCATCAAGCAAAAGACAGGACGTTCCGTATCCGATATCATAGCCGATATGATAATCATGGACGCAAAATCGCAATTGATGGCTACGGACTTGACTATCCAAGAGATATCTTACTCCTTGAACTTCCCGAATGTATCCTTTTTCGGTAAGTACTTTAAACGGTACGTAGGCGTATCTCCACAGAAGTTCAGAAACAGTTAAGATAAAATTTAAATGTAACAGAAAAAAAATATCACTTTTTGCTTGTAGTTTCCAAAAAAGCGTTACTTTTGCTGCGTATTTAAAAACAAACAGACAATGAATCGATTTAGCTTTACATATTACTTTTATTACTTTTACTTTAGCAGAGTAAAGGCAGGAGTTTGTATGTAAAGCGTTGATGATTGAATATAAATATCAATAAAATATAAAGTCCTGCCGGTTTCGGTGGGACTTTTTTTGTTTGTAACAGTTTAGAGTAAAAATAGAGAAACAAGATGAAAAAGAAAGTAGCAATACAGGGAATAGCCGGTTCGTATCACGACATCGCCGCCCGTAATTATCATGAAGGTGAAGAAATAGAAATCATCCCTTGCAATACGTTTCGGGATGTTATCACGACGATCAAGAAAGACCCGTCCGTACTAGGCATGATGGCCATCGAGAATACGATAGCGGGAAGCCTCCTTCAAAACCATGAGCTGATCCGTGAAAGCGGGCTGAGCGTCACCGGCGAGTATAAGCTACGTATCTCCCATTCCTTAGTAGCGCTTCCGGGAACCTCGATACACGAGGTAACAGAGGTCAACTCCCATCCGATAGCGTTGATGCAATGTACCGATTTCCTCGATACTCTGCCAAACGCCAAGGTAGTAGAGAAAGAGGATACCGCCATGAGTGCCCGGTGGATCTCGGAGAACCAACTGAAAGGACACGCGGCGATATGCGGGAAACTGGCTGCCCAGATCTACAAGATGGAAGTCCTTGCCGAGGGGATCGAGACTAACAAACGGAATTTCACCCGCTTCCTCGCTATAGCGGACCGCTGGACGGTGGATGAGATGCTTCGAGGAACCGATAAAAACAAATCCTCTCTCGTATTCGCTCTTCCCCACACCTCCGGCAGCCTTTCCAAAGTCCTCTCCGTTCTCTCTTTTTACGACATGAATCTTTCTAAAATACAGTCCTTGCCTATTATCGGGCGTGAATGGGAATACTTGTTCTACATCGATCTTACTTTCACGGATTTTACCCGTTACAAACAAGCGTTGGACGCTATCAGACCGTTAACAAAAGACTTAAAAATATTAGGCGAATATGCAGAAGGAAGACAAAGTGTGTAATATTACACCCGCTAACCGTGTAGGTAGCGTACAGGAATACTACTTCTCCAAGAAACTGAAGGAAGTAGCCGAGATGAACGCCGCAGGCAAGAACGTCATTAACCTTGGCGTAGGCAGCCCCGACCTTCCACCTTCGGAACAGACCATCGAGACGTTGTGTGAACATGCCCGCAGAGCGAACGAGCACGGTTATCAGCCGTACGTAGGCATACCGGAACTGCGTAAGGGATTCGCCGACTGGTACAAGACGTGGTACGACGTAGACTTGGACCCGAAAACAGAGATCCAACCGCTCATCGGCTCCAAAGAAGGTATCTTGCATATCTCGCTGGCATTCTTGAATCCGGGGGATGGCGTACTGGTTCCGAACCCGGGATATCCGACATATAGTTCCGTCAGCAAGCTGGTAGAGGCTCGTTTGATCCCTTACGAGTTGAAAGAGGAACTGGGATGGCAACCGGATTTCGAGGAACTGGAGAAAATGGATCTCTCCAACGTAAAGCTGATGTGGACCAATTACCCGAATATGCCCACAGGGGCGAACGCTAGCGTAGAGCTATACGAGAAGCTAGTGGCCTTCGGCCGGAAGCACGGTATTATTATATGTAATGATAACCCCTATAGCTTCATCTTGAACGAGCATCCGCTAAGTATCTTAAGCATACCGGGAGCCAAAGAGATCTGTATCGAGATGAACTCCATGAGTAAGGCTCATAATATGCCGGGTTGGCGTATGGCGATGCTGGCTTCCAACGCCCAATTCGTCCAATGGATACTGAAGGTAAAAAGCAATATCGACTCCGGGCAGTTCAAGCCGATGCAATATGCGGCGGTAGAGGCCCTAAGCGCAAAGAAAGAGTGGTACGACAACATGAACCGTGTCTATCGTAGCCGCCGGGACCTTGCCGGACAAATCATGCGTACCTTGGGATGCGAGTACGACGAGAACCAAGTAGGTATGTTCCTTTGGGGACGTATCCCCGACTCCGCCGAGAGCGGCGAGGCAATCGCCAACAAGGTGCTATACGAGGCAAACGTATTCCTTACGCCGGGATTTATCTTCGGTAGCCGTGGCGAGCGTTATATCCGTATCTCCCTTTGCTGCAAGAACGAGACTTTAGAAGAAGCCTTGAAGAGAATTGAGAATTTATAACTGAAAATTGAAAATTAAAATATAGATCACAAAGATGGAAATGAAGATTGAACCGTTAGCATTACCGGGAGTTGACACACAACGTCCTATCGTAATCGCAGGCCCTTGTAGCGCCGAGACAGAAGAGCAAGTGTTAGAAACAGCCCAAGGATTAGCCTCCAGAGGCGTTAAGATATTCCGTGCGGGTATTTGGAAGCCTCGTACGAAACCGGGTGGATTCGAGGGTATCGGAGCCGAGGGATTGGCTTGGTTGAAGAAAGTGAAAAAAGAGACCGGTATGCTGGTATCTACCGAGGTAGCGACTAAAGATCATGTATTCGAGGCATTGAAAGCCGGTATCGATATCCTTTGGATCGGAGCACGTACGACGGTAAACCCATTCGCTGTCCAAGAGATCGCCGACGCGTTAAAAGGGGTTGATGTACCTGTATTGATCAAGAACCCGGTTAACCCGGACTTGGAGTTGTGGATCGGAGCGTTCGAGCGTTTGTACGGAGCGGGCATTCATCGTTTGGGTGCTATCCATAGAGGTTTCAGCTCATACGACAAGAAGATCTACCGTAACCTTCCGTTGTGGCATATTCCTATCGAGCTTCGCCGCCGTATGCCGGACCTGCCTATTTTCTGTGATCCTAGTCACATTGGTGGTAAGCGTGAGTTGGTAGCCCCACTTTGCCAGCAAGCGATGGACTTGAGTTTCGACGGATTGATCGTAGAGTCTCATTGTAACCCGGATTGCGCATGGAGCGACGCTTCCCAGCAAATCACCCCGGATGTATTGGATTACGTATTGAACCTATTGGTGATCCGTGACGTAAACCAGACTACCGAGAACCTGACCGCTCTTCGCCGCCAGATCGATGGTATCGACGAGCAATTATTGGAGCTTTTGGCTAAACGTATGCGTATCTCCAAGGAGATCGGCGTTTATAAGAAAGAGCACAATATGCCGATCTTGCAGTCTCCCCGCTACAGCGAGATCTTAGAGAAACGCTCCAGCATGGGTGAACAAATGGACCTGAGCCCGGACTTTGTAAAGGAGATCTTGAAGGAGATCCATGAGGAATCCGTGCGCCAGCAAATGATTATCATGAACGAACAATAATTTATAAGATGAAAATATTGATTTTAGGCGCAGGAAAGATGGGTTCTTTCTTCACCGACCTGCTTAGTTTTGATCATGAGGTAGCCGTATTGGAGAAAGATCCGAAACGTATGCGTTTTATCTATAACGCCCTTCGCCTACAAAACCCGGAAGAGGTTAAGGATTTTAATCCCGAGTTGGTCATCAACTGCGTGACGTTAAGTTACACGATAGAGGCTTTCAAGGCCGTGATGCCTTACTTGCAACCGTATTGCATTATTTCCGATATCGCTTCCGTGAAGACTTATTTGAAGGAGTTTTATGAGACATGCGGTTTCCCGTATGTCTCCACTCACCCGATGTTCGGACCTACATTCGCTAATCTGGGACAACTGGAGAAAGAGAATACGATTATTATCTCCGAGGGCGATCATCTGGGCAAGATCTTCTTCAAGGATATTTATTCCAGCCTCCGCCTGCATATCTGCGAATACACGTTCGAGGAGCACGATAAAGTGGTAGCCTACTCACTAGGTATCCCTTTCGCCTCCACTATGGTATTTGCCGCTACGATGAAGCATCAGGATGCCCCGGGTACCACTTTCAAACGCCATATGAAAATCGCCCGCGGCCTTTTGTCCGAGGACGATTTTCTATTGACCGAGATCCTTTTCAACCCCCGTACCCCTCGCCAAATCGAGCGGATACAAGAGGAATTGCATATCTTGCAAGAAATCATCAAGGATAAGGATTCCGAGAAGATGAAAGAGTATCTGACGAAGATACGGAAGAATATCGAATAAGAAATTAAGAGGGTTGTGCTGATTAATTTTTCAGCACGGCCTCTTTTAAAAGTTCTCTCCTTACCAACATAAAGGAGATAAATAACGTACACAACTCCGCCACCGGTACATTATACCAAATACTTTGGATGCCGAATAAAGAAGGATAAACGATAATACCAAAGGTTACGAATACCAAGCTACGCAGCATAGAGATAACAACCGACAGCTTAGCGTTGCCGATAGCCGTGAAATAACTGGAGGCCAATATATTCAGCCCACTCATCAAGAAGGTGAAGCAATAAATCGTTATGCCGTAATTAGCGATCGCCAAAGCGTCCAAAGCCTCTCCTCCCTTAAAGAAAAAGGACGTGATCTGTTGCCCGAAAAAGAATAAGATGGCGAATAACGTTATACCTATCATAAAATTAACACGCCCTGCTAATCTCAGCACTTTCTCGATCCGGTCCAATCTTCCCGCCCCGAAATTATAACTGATAATCGGTATAATTCCATCGGATATCCCTAAAAATACCGTGGTGGCGATAAACAGGATATAGTTAATCGCCGTAAAGGCGGCGACTCCATCCTCTCCTAAATATCGCATCATCGTTATATTGAACAAAAAAATCGTGATTCCGGCAGATAGCTCGGATATTCCTTCCGAAGAGCCATTGTATAACGCATTCCAGACCAAAGGCCAACGGAAACGTCCTCTTTGTACCGCTACGACTTGCCCTCGCTGGAACATCCGGGGAATATTGAACAGCGCTCCCAAGGTAAAGGCCAAGCCTGTAGCCAATCCCGCCCCCTTAATCCCTAAACCCATTACCGGGATAAACAAAAGATCCAGACCGATATTAATCAACACCGTACTTCCCATTACGATCATGGCATAAAGCGGATGCCCCATCGCCTTAATCATATAATCTCCTAAGAACATCAATGATAATAAAGGGAAAAACGGGACAAGGGAACGAATATAGTCCACGGCTCCCGTAACCAATACGTCATTCGCACCTAACATACGGGCGATATCTCCGGCGAATATATAAATCAACCCGCTAATCAAAACGGATATTCCTCCAAGAAACAAGAACGAAGTAGTTATAGCGTTATTCGCCTCTTGCCGATCCGAACGTCCGAGGTTTATACCGATCAAGGTCTGACACCCTACTCCTATCACGATAGACAAAGCCGTCATCAAACTATAGCAAGGTAAGATCAGATTCACGCTGGCCAAAGCGTTCGCCCCGACAAACCGCCCTAATATCACACCATCGATCACCGACTGAATCCCGAGGAATAATAGGCCGGCTACTCCCGGTATCGTATATTTCAGAAATAGTCTTGAAATCTTTTGGGTTAGTAAACCACGCTCCAACTCTTGGCGATGGATCGCCTTTTCTCCACTCATTTTCATATTATCCACTTCACGTTTTTAACGACGCAAAGATATGGCTATTGAAAACAAGAAAAATTACCCTATGATAAATAATGACTTTTCCCTATTTTTTTACAGAAGCACGGATACGGCTCAATGACTGTGGGGTTATCTGTAAATAAGAGGCGATATGTTTCAAGGGTAGTTTCAAGATCAAGTCCGGACGGGTTTTCAGCAATGACTCATATTGTTCACGAGCTTCCATCCAGCTATCGTTTATAAAATAGTTCTCATATTCCCGAAGATAGTAATCTTGTATTTTCAATCCCCAATTGGCCAACTCAAGGGAGCTCCGGCATAGGTAATCCAATTTCGTTTTCGGTATTCTCAATAATGTCGTATTCTCCACCATTTGAACATTATAGGCGGAGATATCCCGATAAACAAAATTGATCACCTCGCTATCTGAGGCGAACCATAACGAGATATCTTTTCCCTCACGCTCCACGAAAGCCCGGACCAATCCGGTTTTCACGAACCAAACAAACGGATCTCTTTCTCCCTCCCGGATCGATAATTCTCCCTTAGCAAAAGAAACCTCTTTCATTTCTTCCAACAACTGCCTCACGATCTCATCTGATAAAGGAGACACCTGCCTTAATTGTTCTACGAATTGATCCATAATCATTCATTTATCTTATAACCGTAAAGATATAAAAAAAGTACGATCCCAAAAACAAAGGTAATTTTGAAGGTTTGCGGATTCCAGTGATTTTATGTAATTTTGCGCCGCTAAATCTAAGAAGAGGTATGAGCTGTAAATTCGAATATTATTTTTTTACGACTAAAAGCATCTTGTTCGTCCATTGGACTACGAGAGGTTCTACCGTATCCGCACCCTATTCCTTCTAATTTATCTTTACATTTTCATTTAGAACAACTCTATCGTATATCCGGTATATACGATCAAGGATTTTTACACCATCATTAATAACAGAACAATACATATGTACAATAGAATAGCGGGTTACAAACAATATTATAAATCCTTAGTAATGCTAGGGGTACCTATCATCATCGGACAATTGGGGGCTATCATCACCGGATTGGCAGACACCATCATGGTGGGACAGCACAGTACGGAGGAACTAGCGGCGGCATCGTTCGTCAATAATGTAATAAATGCGTTTATCATAATGGGAACTGGATTCTCCTATAATCTTACCCCGCTGATCGGACAGAATTTAGCGATGAATAAAAAGATCGTGATCGGAGGCTGGCTCAAAAACAGTCTGGTTGCCAATATGACTACCACCTTATTATTGATAGCCGTCTTACTGGGGATTTACCTAAACCTAGACTCTTTAGGCCAACCCGAAGAACTCTTGCCATTGATAAGACCTTATTTCGCAGTCTCATTAGTCTCGATCCTATTCGTAATGCTTTATAATTCATTCCGTCAATTCGTGGAAGGCATAGCCAACCCATCCATATCCATGTGGGTCCTATTGACAGGGAATCTGCTGAATATCATCGGCAACTATATCCTCATTTACGGAAAATGCGGAATGCCGGAACTCGGACTGCTCGGGGCAGGTATAAGCACCTTTATCTCGCGTATCATCATGCTATTGCTTTTCATCGCCGTATTCATGCTGCGAACCGACTATAAGCCTTACCGGAAAGGTTTCACCCATATTCGTATCAATAAGCAGAGTTGGAGAAGGCTGAATTCCATAGGCTGGCCGATCAGTCTACAACAAGGCTTGGAAGCGGGAACATTCTGCGTCACCGCCATCATGGTGGGTTGGCTGGGTAGCCTTGAGCTTGCCGCCCATCAAATAGCCATTACCATATCAACGATCAGTTTTACCATCTATTTAGGTCTTGGAGCCGCCGTAGCGATTCGTACCAGTTATTATAAAGGGGCGAACGACTGGTATATGGTGCGTAAGATCACCATTGCCGGGCTTCATCTAGGGCTTATTGTCGTTTGTATTGTCTGCACCACCTTATTCATGACCCAATCCTGGCTTGGATTAATATTTACGGATAATCTTCATGTCAACGCAATCGTGAAGACACTACTCCCCATATTGATGCTCTATCAAATAGGAGACAGCGCACAAATCATTTTAGCGAACTCCTTACGAGGGCTAGCCGACGTGAAAGCGATTATGTGGATCTCGTTTCTCGCTTATTTCATCATAGCCATACCTGCCGGATATCTATTGGGATTCACGTTCCATTGGGGTATCGCCGGGATTTGGATGGCTTACCCATTAGGCTTCTTATGCTCTGTATGCCTGCTGGGATACCGGGCGAAAATGCAGGTAAAATCGCATCTCGCCTAATCCGATCAAGCCTTACGATTGATCCGGGAGAAACTAATAACCGCCCCGATCAAGGCCAACACACTTCCCAGCCATAACGCCGCGGGCATGCTATGGCCGGGAAATAACTTAAACATCAAGGCTACCAGCGAAGCCCCGCAAGTTTGTCCCAGCAAACGGGCCGTACCCAACATGCCACTAGCCCCTCCACTCCTACTTTCCGGAGCGGCCCCGATCATGAGGCTATTGTTAGGAGTCTGGAACAACCCGAAGCCACAACCGCAAAGCGCCATGCGCCAGATAATATCCAGATCGGAAGGATGCGCCGGTAATTCCGCCAACGAGAACAACCCTCCCGAGAAGATAATCAACCCGATACCACTCAAGACCCCGGCATTCATTTTCTCCGACAAGATCCCGGCCAAAGGGGCGCACACCATTGTCGCCAAAGGCCAAGGAGTCAATAATAAGCCGGTCGCCACCTCATCGCGTCCCAGTACCCGCTGCAAGAAAAACGGGAAAGAGACCATAGCCAGCATCTGAGCGATGAAAGAAAACACAGACGTAATGATAGAAAGGGTAAAAAGAGGAATACGCAGCAAGTCTATCGGCAATAATGGATAGGCCTGCCGTTCCTCTCTCCGGATATAGAAATACCCACAGAACAATACGATAACAATCGCCGCTATTATCAATGAGATATGTACATCATGCGTGAACGCCTCGATAATCGCTATCACCAAACCGAATGTCAGCGCGTTCATGAGTGCCGCCGTAACATCAAACTTACGTCCGACAGCCTTCACCGGATTTTGCGGCAAGAACTTAAAGCTCAATATCAAAGCGGTAATACCTATCGGGATATTTATAGCGAACAACCAAGGCCAGTTCCCCACGGACAATATACCGGCGGCTATCGTAGGACCAGCGGCGGCCGATACGGATACCACCAAGGCATTAATCCCCATACCTCGCCCCAGAAAACGTTTGGGATAAATAATACGGATCAAGGCCGTATTCACGCTCGCTATGGCAGCGGCGCCAAAACCTTGTAGCGTACGGGCGATAATCAGCGTAAACAAGGAATCGGATAAAGCGCAGGCCAAAGAGGTACAGCTAAATAACAGCAACCCGATCGTATACACCTTCCGATACCCCCAGATCTCTCCCATCGACGATAACGACAGCAAAGAAATCGTGATCGCCAACTGATAAGCGTTCACCACCCATATAGAAGCAGACGGACTCGTATGGAGATCGCCGGCAATCGTAGGTAAAGCCACGTTTGCGATCGCCCCATCCAACACCGACACGGTAACACCAAGCCCAATCGCTAGGATCGCCCAATAACGGCTAGGGATTGGCAAGCCATCCGGGATATTCCCTCCCGTCTGACCATTTATATTCGTTATTTCTTTATCCATACGGTATATGAAACAGAAATAGGGTGTATCTGGTTTAGGAAGTATCGACCAGATCGAGTATCTTTGCCCGTATAAATGGACATGACATGGCAAAACAAGGCACTATACTAGTTGTGGATGATAATAAAGGTATCCTGACCGCCGTACAAATGCTGTTAGGAACTTGCTTCGAGAAGGTTATCACCATCTCTACCCCGAACAAGATAAAAAACACGCTGCACGACGAGAACGTGGATGTCGTATTGCTCGACATGAATTTCAGCGCCGGTATAAACAGCGGCAACGAGGGGCTGTTCTGGCTCTCCGAGATCAAGAAGGCTTATCCCTCGATACAAGTCGTTCTCTTTACCGCCTACGCCGACATCGATCTGGCGGTACGAGGAATCAAGGAAGGAGCCACCGATTTCGTGGTAAAGCCTTGGGACAACGCTAAATTATTGGAAACCTTGCAAGCCGCTTACCAAATCCGCTCGGCCAATCATAAAGGCGGTGTCGGCAACAAGCAGTTGGTATCCAAGGAAAGCGGTATGTTCTGGGGAGACAGCAACGCCATGCAGCAACTACGGATGCTGATAGAGAAAGTAGCCAAGACAGACGCCAATCTATTAATCACGGGAGAGAACGGAACCGGTAAGGAAATGCTGGCCCGGGAAATACACCTGCTATCCCCCCGCAAGGATGAGGCCATGGTACCGGTGGATATGGGCGCTATCACGGAGACGCTGTTCGAGAGCGAGCTATTCGGACACGTAAAAGGGGCCTTCACCGACGCCCGGACGGATCGCCCCGGTAAGTTCGAGGTAGCGAACAACGGAAGCTTGTTCCTCGATGAGATCGGGAACCTATCTTATCATTTGCAAGCCAAATTATTGACCGCCTTGCAACGCCGGAGCATCGTACGGGTAGGTAGCAATACCCCGATCCCCATCAATATCCGCCTGATCTGCGCCACGAACCGGGACTTGCAGGAGATGGTACAGAAAGAGCAATTCCGCGAGGACTTGCTGTATCGTATCAATACGATACACGTAGAGATCCCGCCCTTGAGGGAACGGCCGGAGGATATCGTACCGCTTACCGAGATATTCATCACGAAATATACCAATATCTACGGTAAAAAGCCCATGGCCCTCACCGACGACGCCAAGGAAAAGCTGAAAGCCCAACCTTGGCTGGGTAATATCCGCGAACTGGAACATACCGTGGAGAAAGCGATTATCATCGCCGATGGTGATACTTTAGATGGCAGCAATTTCGATTTCCCCCGTAAGCGGGAGGTGCCCGTCAAGAATGACATCACTACGCTCGAGGAAATGGAGTATACTATGATCAAGGCCGCCATGGATAAATTCGGCGGTAATCTCTCGCTCGTGGCTAACCAGTTGGGTATCTCACGGCAAACGCTTTATAATAAGATCAAGCGGTATGAACTTTAAAGGCATTTATTACAGCCTCACCTTCCGCCTCGCCCTCGCTATCGGGCTGACGGCGGCACTCACCTACCAGGCCTTGGAGAAAGAATGGGGATGGTTTCTGTTCTTAGGCATCGGATGGATGGCTGCCTTGCGGGGCATCAGCCTTTTGTTCAAGCGGAACGCACAAAAGGTAGCCTTCATGTTCGACGCGATCGACAATAGCGATTACGCCTTCAAATACGCTACCCGGGGGCGTTCCTCCAACGACAAGCTGGTTAGCGAGTCCTTAAACCGCATCACCCAGATACTTTTTCAAGCGAAAGCCGAGGCGATCCAGAAAGAGAAATATTACGAGTTGATCATGAACCAAGTGAATACGGGTATCATCGTAGAAGATGATAAGGGCAATATTTTCCAGACCAACAACGAGGCCTTGCGACTGCTGGGATTGACGGTCTTTACCCATGCCCGCCAGCTCGGACGCATCGACGAGAATCTAGAGCGCCTCATCAGCGACGTTCGTCCCGGCGAGAAACATCAGATCTCTTTTATCAACGAGCGTGGCACGGTACATCTCTCGGTCCGTGTCTCCGAGATGACGCTCCAAGAGAAACACGTCCGCATCATCGCGATCAATGATATCAACAGCGAGCTGGACGATAAGGAGATCGAGTCATGGATACGGCTGACACGGGTCTTGACCCATGAGATCATGAACTCCGTCACCCCTATCACCTCCTTGAGCGACACCTTGCTTTCCCTCCATCAGAATATTGACGAGGAGATACGAGGCGGTTTGGAGGTAATCAGCTCTACCGGGAAGAGCTTGATCGCGTTCGTCGAGTCGTACCGTAAGTTTACGCATATACCGACTCCTCAGCCCTCTTTATTCTACGTCAATAAGTTCGCCGAACGGCTCACGCGGTTGGCCCGTCATCACAATAACTACCCGAACATAACCATTCGTATCGACGTGGAACCGGAGGACTTGATCGTCTACGCCGACGAGAACCTGATCACGCAAGTAGTCTTGAACCTCTTGAAGAACGCCATGCAAGCGATCGGGCACGAGCAAGAAAACGGGCTTATCTTGTTCAAGGCGTATTGCGACCCCAACGAGGCCGTTATCCTAGAAGTGACGAACAACGGCCCTATCATCCCCCCCGAGGAAGCCGAGCATATATTCGTGCCGTTCTTCACCACGAAAGAAGGCGGAAGCGGTATCGGGCTGTCCATCTCACGGCAGATCATGCGCTTGTCCGGCGGCAGCATCGCATTGAGAAGCAACCCGGCCCAGCGGCAGACCACCTTCGTGTTGACATTCCCGTAGCTCGTTTACCGTATCCGCATAAACGCGGACACGCGGCCGGGCGGATACGCGGACACACAAGCCCGGATACACGGGCGCGACCGTACGGGTACGACCGCATATCCGTACAGCTGCCCATCCGTATCCGAGTAGCTACATCTTTGTATCCGGGCAGCTACATCTTTGTATCCGAGTAGCTACATCTTTGCAGCCGTACGGATACGGACGGACAGCCGGGCAGCTACAAGAGGACAGCCGTACGGATACCCGCCATCGGCCGTCCGAACGTATTTCCGGCCACCGTTGGGTAACAACAAAACTATTCGTATCTTTACGCTGTTTTTTAAATTTAAAAGTATCCATACAAACATGAACTTACTAGACAAACTGAAGATCAACCACCGCCCCCGCTCCGGGGCATTGGATTTGCTAAAATATATCGGCCCCGGATTACTTGTCACCGTAGGCTTTATCGATCCCGGGAACTGGGCGACGAATCTCGCCGCAGGCTCCGAGTTCGGCTACGCCCTCCTGTGGGTCGTCACCTTCTCGTCCGTCATGCTGATCATTATCCAGCACAACGTGGCCCACCTCGGTATCGTGACCGGCCTCTGCCTCTCGGAGGCGACCAACAAATACATGCCCCGCGTGCTAAGCCGCCCGATCCTAGGATCGGCCATGCTCGCCAGCGTATCCACCTCCCTCGCCGAGATACTCGGTGGAGCCATCGCCCTCCGGATGTTGTTCGGTATGCCGATCAAGGCGGGAGCGGTGATCGTCACCATCGTATGCCTCGCCATGCTATTCAGTAATACATATAGTAAGACCGAACGCTGGATCATCACGTTCGTGTCCATTATCGGGCTCTCGTTCCTATACGAGCTGGCGTTGGTCGACGTAGACTGGGGGCAGGCCGTGGTAGGCTGGGTGAAACCCACCTTCCCCGAGAACTCCATGCTGATCATCATGAGCGTACTGGGAGCCGTCGTGATGCCTCACAACCTGTTCCTGCACTCGGAGGTGATACAGAGCCGGGAATGGAACCTAGAAGACGAGTCGGTCATCAAGAAACAACTGAAGTACGAGTTCTACGACACGCTCCTGTCCATGGTGATCGGCTGGGCGATCAACTCGGCGATGATCATCTTGGCCGCCTCTACCTTCTTCAAGCAAAACATCGCCGTAGACGAGCTGGACCAAGCGCAACAGTTATTGGTACCCCTCGTAGGAAATAACGCCGGGGTGATTTTCGCCGCCGCCCTATTACTGGCAGGTATCTCCTCGACCATCACATCCGGTATCGCCGGGGCTTCCATCTTCGCCGGATTCTATGGCGAGGCGTACAATCATACCGACCTCCACTCCAAGCTGGGAGTCCTGCTATCGTTCGTCCCCGCCTTGGCCATCATATTCCTGATCGGCGATCCGTTCAAGGGATTGATCCTGTCGCAGATGTTGTTGAGCGTGCAATTGCCGATCACGGTCTTCACGCAAGTGTACCTCACTTCCAGCAAGAAGGTCATGGGTGTCTACGCGAACAGCCGCTCTACGACCATCATCCTCTTGCTGTTGGGAACGATGGTAACCGTCCTAAATATAGCCCTGCTCATCAGCCTATTTTAAAAAGAAATCGCTACCTTTGCCCCATTCGAAGAAAAACTATCAATTTTTAAGTATGAGCGATATCAATACAAACGAAGAAGAAGGCAAGAAGAACCTGAATTTCATTGAGGCAGCCGTAGAGAAAGATTTAGCGGAAGGCAAGAACGGAGGACGTGTACAAACCCGTTTCCCGCCCGAGCCCAACGGATACCTTCACATCGGCCACGCGAAGGCCATTTGCCTAGATTTCGGCATCGCTGAACGCCATGGCGGTATCTGCAACCTCCGTTTCGACGACACGAACCCGACGAAGGAGGATGAGGAATACGTGGAGGCGATCAAGGAGGATATCCAATGGCTGGGATATCAGTGGGGAAATATTTATTACGCGTCCGACTACTTCCAGCAATTGTGGGATTTCGCGATCCGCCTCATTGAGGAAGGTAAAGCATATATTGACGAGCAGACATCCGAACAAATAGCCCAGCAAAAGGGCACGCCTACACAACCGGGCATCGAGAGCCCGTATCGCAACCGTCCGATCGAGGAAAGCCTAGCTCTCTTCAAGAAGATGAACACGGGTGAGATAGCGGAAGGTGCCATGGTACTTCGCGCGAAGATCGACATGGCAAACCCGAACATGCACTTCCGCGATCCGATCATCTATCGGGTGGTTAACCATCCGCACCATCGTACGGGCACGACGTGGAAAGCGTATCCGATGTACGACTTCGCCCACGGACAGAGCGATTTCTTCGAGGGCGTGACGCATTCCTTGTGTACCTTGGAGTTTGTCGTACACCGTCCTCTGTATGATTTGTTTATCGATTGGCTAAAGGAAGGCGAGGACTTGAACGACAACCGCCCCCGACAGACTGAGTTCAACAAATTGAACCTAAGCTACACGCTGATGAGCAAGCGTAACCTGCTTACATTGGTAAAAGAGAACTTGGTAAACGGCTGGGATGATCCCCGTATGCCGACCATCTGCGGTTTCCGCCGCCGGGGTTACTCTCCGGAGTCTATCCGTAAGTTCATCGACAAGATCGGTTATACGACTTACGACGCCCTGAACGAGTTCGCCTTGCTGGAAAGCGCCGTACGCGAGGATCTGAATGCCCGCGCCATCCGTGTATCCGCCGTGATCAATCCGGTGAAACTGATTATCACCAACTATCCGGAAGGACAGGTCGAGGAGCTGGAAGCGATCAACAACCCGGAAGATCCGGAAGCCGGCAGCCATACGATCGAGTTCAGCCGTGAGTTGTGGATGGAACGTGAGGACTTCATGGAAGACGCTCCCAAGAAATATTTCCGGATGACACCGGGACAGGAAGTTCGTCTGAAGAACGCCTATATCGTAAAATGTACGGGCTGTAAGAAAGACGAGAACGGTGAGATTACCGAGGTATATTGCGAATACGATCCGAATACCCGCAGCGGTATGCCGGACGCTAACCGTAAAGTAAAAGGTACCTTGCACTGGGTAAGCCGCGCCCATTGCCAAAAAGCGGAAGTACGCTTATACGACCGCCTTTGGAAGGTGGAGAACCCTAGAGACGAATTGGCCGCTATCCGGGAGGAGAAGAATTGCTCCCCGCTAGAGGCGATGAAGGAAATCATCAACCCGAACTCCTTGGAGATCCGGAAAAACTGTTACGTAGAGAAGTTCGTGGCGACCTTGCCCAAGCTTTCCTACCTTCAATTCCAGCGTATCGGCTATTTCAACATAGATAGCGAATCCACCCCCGACAACTTGGTATTCAACCGTACCGTAGGGCTAAAGGACACGTGGAGCAAGATTAATAAATAAAGAATAGTAAATGAAAAAAGACGATATCTCACGCTTGTTACAACATTATCTTTCAGCGAAGGAAGAGGGTAAGGAGCCTTATTTCGACGCTGATCAAATCGATGAAATGTTGGACAGCTTTGAAGATTCGAACGATTATACTTACTTTGATGAAGTCTTAGCCCTCGGGCTAAAGCTTCATCCCGGTAATTCCGCCTTGCAAATCAAGAAAGGCAGGCAATTCGCGTATAACGAGGATTATGAGAGCGCTCTCGCTCTGCTCGAGAATATAGCGGAGACTGATAACCAAGATCTGGATATGTTAAAAATGGAATGCTATTGCTCGCTCAACCAATATCCCAAGGTTCTGGAGATCACGGAAGAGTTGATCACTAGGGATTGTGACTATTTGGAGGAAGTCTTCGAGTACATCTCCCCCATCCTGAATGATTTAGACATGAACAAAGAGGCCCGCGATTTCGTGGACCGTGGCTTGGCTTTATTTCCGGATAACTTGATCCTTAAGAATGAGCTTTGCTACATCCTCGAGACGGAAGGAGACGTTCCCCGGGCGATCGAGTTATGTAATGAGCTAATCGATAAGAATCCTTTCTCATACGAGTATTGGTTTACGTTGGGAAGGCTACATTCCATGGTTGGCGATTACGAGAAAGCGATCGAGGCTTTCGACTTCGCCTTGACGTGTGATGATTCCGATACGGAACTGAAAATATTGAAAGCGTACTGCCTGTATATGAACGAGAGCTATGAGAAGGCGATCGAGGAATATCAAGAAATCGAGGGTGATGAGGAGGTGATGCGCCGTATCTCTCCACTCATGGCGGAATGTTATATGAAGCTGGAGCAATATGAGAAGGCTTACCAACTGCTTTCCACGATCATAAACGATCCGGATATGGAGGATGGGCCGACCAATTATATCAATTATATCCGTTGTTGTACCGAGACTGAGCGCGACAACGAGGCTTCCATCATGTTATTCAAGGCGGCGCAATTGTATCCGAACAATGTCCGTCTCCTTTCTCTTTTAGCGCTTTGCTTGCTTGATAGCGGGAAAAAGGAGGAGGCTATCGCTATTACGAATAAGATATTCAAGATCATCGATAAGAAAAGTATCAATCCGGAAACTCAAGAAGAATGCAACAGCCTGCTTCATGCCGGACAATATTTGCTTTCTAAGGGAGATGTAGATAAGGCGATCTCTTATTACAAGAAAGTCCTTCAAATCAACCCGAAGACTCCAATGATTCACATCCATTTGGCTATGGCTTATCTGGATAACCGTGATATGGAAAATTTCATGGAGCATATCGGCCAAATATCCGGAGATGATCTTCTTTATTTGCTTCGTAAAGTGGGACCAGAAGTATTCGCGGACTTTACCATCGATTCCGATAAAGAGAAGAAACATATCCAACCCGAGGATCTGGTAAAAGAGTTTTTAAAGAATAAAGATAACAGTAATTAGACAATTAATAATGTAATATGCCTAACAAACGAAATCTCAAGGACTACGGTTTCTTAGTATTAAAAGGTATGGGTATGGGAGCGGCGGATGTCGTTCCCGGCGTGTCGGGAGGAACGATCGCCTTTATCGTAGGTATCTACGAGGAACTGATCGACTCTATCAAAAGTATTAACGGGACGACATTGAAACAATTATTCACGGGGAAAATAGCGGCCTTCTGGAAAGGGATCAACGCTAATTTCTTGCTTTCTATCGTGGGTGGTATTGGTATTAGTATATTCTCGCTGGCGAAGATCATTACGTATCTCTTGGTGTATCATCCGATCTTGGTATGGTCTTTTTTCTTTGGTTTGGTGCTGGCCTCTACTTGGTTCGTCTCTAAGGATATCAAGCAATGGAACTGGAAGACGATCTTGAGTTTTGTTGTCGGGGCAGTGATCGCTTTTTATATCACCGTGGCGACTCCCGCCGAGACTCCGAGTAATTTACTCTTTATCTTCCTCTGTGGGGCTATCGCTATTTGCGCCATGATCTTGCCGGGTATCTCGGGTAGCTTTATCTTAGTGTTGCTCGGAAAATACTTCTATATCATGGAGGCGGTCAAGACGTTTAACGTTCCCGTTATGTTGGTGTTTATAGCGGGTGCGGCTATTGGTATCACGACGTTCTCCCGCGTGTTGTCATTCGCCCTTCGTAAATTCCATGATATAACGATCGCCGTATTGGCCGGATTCATGTTGGGTTCGCTTAACAAGGTATGGCCTTGGAAAGAAACGATCGAGACCTATGTGGATAGCCATGGCATGACCAAGCCGTTGGTCGAGGCGAATATCGCTCCGAATCAGTTTGTTTGGGAGGCCGTCGGATTGATGATCTTAGGTTTTGGGATCGTATATTTCCTAGAAAAGCTCTCACAAAAAAGCACTAAGGCGTAACCCAATATTACAATGGGCATTATAAGGTGATTAGAATGCCCATTGTAACCTTCTTATAATGCCCATTCAAAGGTGGCTACAATGCCCATTCTTATCTACTAATCATTTCTATCATCGCACATCGTACTTTTCCAATAAGCGAAACCCTCCCCATACCAGTAAGGCGATAAAGAAAAACGTGGTCAGCGCATACAGGCCAATAAGCGCAAGACGTTCTTTTAAGGGAACGCTTCTTTCTTGATATCGAGGCGCTTCTTTTATATCAAACGACTTTCGGCTGGTAGAGACATCCTCATAAGGATTATACCAATGTGGGCTTTCCGGGTCCTCGGCGTCTTTTTGCTTGAACCATGCGAGGAACGTAAGTTGGAAGGCCTGTAAATCACGCCAATTTTTCTGGAATCGTAGATGGCCTCCTCCTAATAGGGCTTCCATCGCCCGCTCGTATTGGACGGTTGGGGACAGGAGGGTCAATCGACGGACTCCCTCGAACTGGCGGATCAGGCATTCGTAGTAATCCCGATAGGATTTCTCCCTTACTTCTTTCTTTTTCATCCACAGGATCGCACGGCGTTCATGATAGGGATAAAACGGATTCTCACTCTGTTGCGCCATGCTACCGGGAGGTGCCTCTTTGGTCAATTGGCTCTCCTTCGCCTCTACCTCTTGGGCTATGTCTCGCAATAAAGGGGTCGGATAAAGGGTATAGCCCCAGAATGTGGCGCTATTCGGGATGATAATAGTCCCAAACAGCCAGAAGGATACGCAGATCAGCAGACTTACATTCGAATGCCTTGTCATGACGGAGGCGAAAAGTCCAAAGCAGACGCATAACGTGATCAGTAAAAGGCTGATTCCGATAAATCCGAGTAACTTATAAATGAAAGAGGGCGTATAGATGGATGGTAACATATCGCCTAAGGCTAATAATCCCACGAATATGCCTCCTAGCAATAAGAGCATGACAACGGATATATGCGAGAATATCTTACTGATCCAATAGTTCCTCCGGGAAATGGGATAGGATAACAAATAGCCTAACACCTTATCCCGTTTCTCTCCACATATCGAATCATAAGAGAATAACAGGGCGATAAAGCTAATGAAAATCGAGACGATAAACGTCCAGTCCACCGAGCTTTTCGTGTCCAGCAAAGGGTTCAACATTCCTTGTTCCACCTCCAGCCTTCCCGCGTTCCATACATTATATTGAATGGAGTTTACCATTTCCTCCTCTTTACAGCCATACAGGAAACCGTCCGTACGGGGAGAGTAACGGAATATTCGTAGATGATTCGCGAAATTCGTCAGGTTATCGCTCAACTCACGTTCCTTTTGCACCTCATCTTCCACCAATTGCTTATAAGTAGCCTGCTGCTCCATGTAGAGCGAGACAAACAAACGACTTCCGCCGGCAAATAACAGCACGATAAGCACGAACGATACCCGGAAGCGCAAACTACGCAGCAGGCGGCTCACCTCGTGACGATATACTATAAGACTATCGCAAATCATATCTTTTAAAAATATATATACCACCCGATAAGAACCCGATAAGCAGGAGGGATAAGAGGACAAATGCCCGCATCCCTTTCTTCGCCCGTTGCCAGCCGGATAATTCCCGTGGGCAAAACCGAGGAACATCCCGAACATCCACAGGCGAGTAGTTCGCGTCGGCATACTGTTTCTCTGCCTCTTTCATGGTCTTCTCAAAAGCGGCAGGATCTTCCTTCTGGAGTCTCTCCCATTGTCGCTCTAACGCCTCCCATTCCGCTTGGGGCATGAACTCATCCTCCCGGCAAGGGGTCACATAAGAGGCCGAATAGAACAGGTCCCGATCCGTCAAGTATTGGATGAACCGTTTGCGATAGTCGCGGGCATCGCTCATATAAGACAAAAGCGCATCGGCATCGGTATTACCCAGCCGGGCCATCAAACGGATATAAGTAGCCGACGGGGAGAGAAGATTCAAGATATCCTGCCACTTCCGCTGGGCAGACAAGATACGCGAGTATTCCTTATCCAGTTTCCAGAGCCGCTCCGCATGATCCATCCGTATATTAGCCTCTACGACGGCCATCCGGCGGGTATGTTCCAGCACCAAGCGAGAACCTCCCCGGATATCTTTCATGCCTTCCCCATCCTCCATGTTAAATAAATATTGAAGTGACTGGAGCCTCATGGAATCCCGTAGCTCCACCCATCGCTTATTACACTCTCCTCTCATCGACCAGAAAAGTTCCACCTTCTCATTCTCCACCTGTTTATAGGAGGGCAAGGCCACCATGCTCCGGGAAGCGTAGGAGGACAAAGCCGGAATCACGAACAGGAATGTCAGCCAACTGAGCATACAGAGCACGATTGAGGTTACCGACCGGGCCGTCAGCGACGACACCAAGATACCGAACGAGGCAAAGAAAGCCAAATAGACAAACGAAGCCAAAAACATCCACCCTACGCCCATCCATTCGCTGCCCGAAAAACGGATGCCGCCTCCCAACACCACCAAGCCGAGCGCCAGCAAAAAGCAAGCCAGCAAGATCGGCAAAACGGTCAATACCACGCCTAGCCACTTCCCCAACAAGAAGCTATACCGGCTCACGGACGAGGAGAAGATGAAACGAAGCGTCCCCTCTTCCCTTTCCCTCGTCACCGCATCATAGGAAAAGACCAGCGCAAGGAGCGAGATCATAACGCTCAATACCGCCGAGAAATCAAACGGGGGAAACACTTTCATGAACGGGCTGTTTTGCGCCCAGTTAAATTGAAGTGGCAGAAACGGGATTTCCCATAAGTCGATGGAGACGATATAGCCCACGTTATTCGTGATCCCCCGGCTGAGCAGGCTCAAAGGTTCCGGCTCACGGACGAGCTTAGGACTCACTTTAGACCATACCAAGCAGGAGCGCATTTCCTCCCCCGCCTGTCTCGCCTCTGCCTCACATACCTCTTTTTGTATCTGATAATCGCTGACGCTGACAATCATCGTGAAAAGCACGATCACCAAGCAGAGCAATAATCCTACCACAAAACGGGACGAGCGGACGTTTAGCAGGAACTCCTTCCGAGCGAATATCCAGATATTTCTCATAAGACCGCCTCCTGCATATAGTCCAGATAGATACGTTCCAGATCATCGCGCAGGAACTCGTCACGGGCACGGACCATGACCAGACGCCCATCCTTCATGATCCCTACTCGATCCGCCAAGGAACGGGCACGGAACAGGTCGTGGGTACAAATCAGTATCGATTTTCCTTCCAAGCGGAGGTGGTGCAAGAGTTGCATCAACTCGGCGGTGCTCCGGGGATCAAGGCCGGAGGTAGGCTCATCCATCACCATATTGTCGGCGTCTTTCAACAAGAGGGCGGCGATCTCTACTTTTTGCCGCATTCCCTTGGAGAAGGTCTTCAACTTACGCTCGAAGCTTTCTTCCGGCAGGCCGACACGACGCATCGCTTGATAATAGTCTCTCCGATCCAAGCGTTTCCCGGTAAGGCGTGTGAAGAAGTCCAAGTTCTCCCGGGCGGTAAAGTCACCGTACAGCATGACGTTCTCGGAGACATAGGCGATATGACGGCGTGTCTCCGCCGGATTGGAACGGACCTCTACCCCGTTCACCAAGGCCCGCCCGGAAGTGGGACGGATGAAATCGAGGAAGAGGTTTAAGGTCGTACTCTTCCCCGCCCCGTTCGCCCCCAAAAGAAAGAAGATCTCTCCCGGTTCGATCCGGAGGTTCAAGGCATCCAGAGCCAGATGCCCATCCTCATATCGTTTCGTTAAATCAATCGCTTCTAACATGAAACAAAGATAATCATAATCTGTTGATAACCTCATTAGCCGCACCGGAACCTTTGTACTTGCTACGGGTGGCGTTGAAACGATACGTAACGGTCAGGCGCACTTGGCGGCTATCCGGATTACTCCATTTCGTCATACTGCGGTCCGCCGCATACATCACGAAAGAATAACGTTGCGTAGCGAAAATATCGAAGCCTTGCAAGTTCAATGTCAACGCCTCGTCTTTCAAGAACGACTTACGTAACCCCACATAAACCCCTCCCGTTCGCTTACTTAAGCCTTGCATATTATCGCCATCTGTGGAAACACGACCATCCAACGAGAATATCCATCCTTTAGGCAAACGAAACGAGTTGTTTAAACTAAAGCCATAAGTCGGTTTATTAAAGGATCGCATCTCCCCCATCGTAAAAGCCTCAAAGAAAGGTTTGCTCACGCTTAGGTAAAGGGAAGGTTCCCAGAAATTAAACTTAGGGGATAAAGAGACGGAAGCATTAAGGTATTGCGCCTTCGGATAGTTTTCTTGGGAGAAGACCGTAATGACCGGATCCGGCTCGTACGCCTTCATCATAAACGACGAAACATCCTTTATATATTGGTAATTCAATGAGGCTTGGATAAATTTATAGCCAAATTGATAAGTCAAGTCGTGATTGAAAGAGGGTTTCAATAGCGGATTACCGCCCTCGTAAGTGAAACGATCGTCGTACTGCAAGTCACTCCGCAATTGATAAAACGAGGGGCGACTTGTCTTTGCCGTATAACTTAACGACATCTGGGTCTTTCCTATCGGCATGGAAAGAGCGACATTCGGGAAGACATTATCATACAGACGGCTTTGTTCCGGAAGGAAAATACCTTTATCATAATAATCAAAGTCAACATGCTCATAACGCAAACCGATCTCAGCGCTTAATTTCTGCCAAGTCAAGGCATAACTGATAAAAGCGGCGGCATTCTGCTCCCGTATCTTGCTATCGGTAGCGGGCAGGATGCTTTGTGGATTGTCGAAACGGTCCGTACGATGTACATAACTGTATTCCCCTCCCCATTTCAATTCTCCCACGGCGATCGGGTAAGTCATCACTAATTTAACGGCATACAAACGGTTGCGAGTCCGGTTACTGGTTGTTACCAAGCGATCGTCATCCATCTCGCTATTCTCATTGGCAAACATACGGTTCTCCGAAGATCCGGTTAACCAGTCCGCATTAAAACTAATGGTTAGTTTATCATTAAACCTCCCTTCATAATAAGCGTTCACCTTGTGTTGATTTACGTCCGTTTCCATGCGGGTTTGGTAATGCAATACATCATATACCGTTTTATTTGCGTACATCGTGTTATCCGATATGAAATCACCTCCCGAGTTAAAACCCTTATTTCCTTCATACGTAGCGCCGAAGGAATGATGCTCATTCACCTCGTAATTCGCACCCAACTGACCATATACCGAACGGGAAGACTGGTCCACTGTCGTTTCCGCTTTCTGTTCCCACAGCGTGTCCACTTGAATATAGCTACTTGTCCGTTGCCTCGTTTGGGCTTGCCACAAGGAATAGTTAACCATCCCAAACAAATCCAATCCGTTCTTACGATAGTTCAAGTTCAATTGATCCGTGTTACTCGTCTTATGGCTTTGGGAAACATTACTCCGGACATTGACACCCAATCCCTCGCCCGCATGCCGAACCGTACGAATTTTCAATACCGCCTTCACCGTAGCGTCATATTCCGCACCCGGGTTCTGGATCAGTTCCACCTTGGAGATATCCTTCGAGCTTAGGCGTTCCAATTCCGAATTATCACGAACCAAACGGTTATTAATGTAGATCAAAGGCTCTCCCTTGCCGAACACGGTATATTTCCCGTCCGAGCTTTCCAAGCCGGGGATATGCGAGAGCACGTCATTCGCCGTACCGACCGTACTCAGCAAAGTCTCCCGAATGTTCGTCACCAAGCTACTTCCCTTTAGTTGGTAAGTAGGCAGTTTACCGGTCACGACCGCCTCGCCCAAGGCGATGGCATCCGGTTCCAGACGGATCGTTCCCACATCCCCCGCCTTCGGGCACTCCAGACAAATATCCTTATATCCGATATAAGATACCCGCAAGATATAACACTGCTCTTTCAAGCCTTCCAACACGAACTCACCCGACTCCTCGCTAACCGTCCCTTTTACGAACGCGGAATCTTCCGGATTCAATAACACCACATTGGCGAAACCAACAGGCGCCTCTTTATCATCTACTAACTTACCTAGGAAAGACTGTGCATTGACGCTTCCCCCAAAGATCGCTATAAGTATAGCGAGTAAAATAACAGCTCTCTTTCTCATATTCTTATTCTTTTTATCGTATCTAATCAAGTCTGCGATCACTATCCACTAAGCATTGATAACCAACAAACTACAGTTTCTTAAAATTCCTTACTAGGAAAACTTTTGTTTCTTCCTGTGAAAACTTTTGTTTCTCTATAGGAAAACTTTAGTTTCATTGAAGGAAAAACTTAGTTTCTAGTAAGGAAAAACATAGTCCCTCCTATGGAAACTAAATGGGTATCGGTAAACTTTTACCCAAATATACCAGAGATCATCCCTCTTTACCCTATAGAATACAAACGCCGTGCCAAAGCACATAACTCACTAATAAACAATATTATACACAAACAGCAAATATTCCATCTTTGGGTAACGGGTAATATCCTTACTCAAAACGGGTAAATTCTTACTCAAAAAGAGTACATTTGCCCATCCTAATATCCGAGAAGCATGTTATCCTTATTCAAACGACACACAAATACACCGCAGCCCGAACTCAGCAAGATGCTTTCCGAGTTCAACCGTTCCTTGATGCTTATCGCAGATAAGTCCCTACTGATCAATAATTTTATCTCCAAGATCAGACAGATATGCCCTGTAGAGATCATTCATCTTTTTCTATTAGATGAGAATACGGGAAAGTATAAACCGCAAGACGGCCCGTTATCCTCTTCCCTCTCTTTCAATGGAAAAGATAAACTGATCAGTTGGCTATTCGTGAACGAACGCTCGCTTCTGCTCTCCCAAAATCCCGATATAGCGGATTACTTCACGGCCGAGGAGCGGGAGAAGCTGGAGCAACTCCAAGCGGAGCTCATTTACCCGCTCAAAGTGATGAATAAGGTGAGCGGCGTGATTATGCTGGGAAAGAAGACAGATCGCACCGGTTTTACCGAGAATGAGCTGGGGCTTCTCTCCCTCTTGTTCAACCAAGCGGCATTCGCCATCGAACATGCCTCCCTTTATGAGATCCAATCCGAACGAATCAAGAAGATGTACCGGACCGACCGGCTCGCCACTTTAGGGGAACTGGCCGCCGGAGCCGCCCACGAGATCCGTAACCCGCTGACCGCCATTCGTAGCACGATCCAATACTTAAGCAAGGATTTCTCGGCCGATCCCGTGAAATCGGAGATGGCCACGGAACTCATCTCCGAGGTGGAGCGTATCAACAAGATCGTGCAAGGCCTGCTCTCTTTCGCCCGTCCATCCGCCTTGAATTCATCGGAAGTCAATCTGGAGCAATTGATCAACCAGACATTGCTACTCGTCCATAATACGCTGAAGAAGCAACAGGTCGAGGTGGAATTTGAATATTTCCATGAGAATACCGCCTTGCAAGCGGATGCCGAGCAACTCAAACAAGTATTTCTCAACATCATCCTCAACGCGGTGGAGGCGATGAGCCAGAATCCCCCGGAACGCTCACGTACATTAATAATTAGTATAGAGAAGGGAGCATCCATTGACGATCATTCCCATTACCTGCTCCTCTCCTTCGAGGACAGCGGAAAAGGCATCGGCGAGAAAGATCTGGATCACATCTTCAATCCCTTCTTCACCACCAAAGACGAGGGGACTGGTTTAGGACTCGCCATCTGTTACGGTATCATCAACCGCCACGAGGGCGAGATCGAGGTACACAGTACTCCCGGCAAAGGCACATGTTTCACCATCAAGTTACCGCAATATATAGTATGAAAGCAAAAATAGTAGTAGCCGACGACGAGCCGCGCATCCGTGCGATGATCGCCCTGCTCTTGAAAGAAGACGGATACGAGGTACAAACCGCCGCGAACGGACAAGAGGCCGTAGACGCCCTCCTCTCCTTCCGTCCTGACGTGATCTTGCTAGACCAGCAAATGCCGGTGCTTACCGGCGTGGAGGCATTGGAGAAGATCAAACGGCTATGCCCGAACCAAGTCGTCGTGTTCATAACCGCCTTCGGTTCCGTCTCCTTGGCGGTAGATGCCGTAAAGAAAGGCGCTTACGATTTTATTGAGAAGCCTTTTGACAACGATAAGTTGCTCCTTACCGTAAGCCGTGCCGTAGAGCATTGCCGGATGAAAGGCGAGATCAAGCACTTGAAAAACAAGTTAGGAGATATGAACACCGGTATCATCGGTGAGAAAAGCGGACTGAGGCAGGTCATGCTCCAAGTGGGACGGGTGGCGGAAACCGACGCTACCGTCTTGATCCACGGAGAGAGTGGAACCGGAAAGGAACTGATCGCCTGGGCGATACACGACCGGAGTAAACGCGTGAGCCAGCCTTTCGTGGCGATCAACTGTGGGGCGATCCCGCTCACCTTGATGGAGAGCGAGCTTTTTGGGCATGAGAAAGGCGCCTTTACCGATGCCAAGGAAACACAAGCCGGCACGTTCGAGCGGGCAAATGGCGGTACCCTGTTCCTAGACGAGATCGGTGAACTCCCGCTAGACGCCCAAGTAAAATTACTGCGTGTATTAGAAGAACGTAAGATTACCCGCATCGGAGGCAAGAAAGCGATCCCCGTCAATGTCCGGATCGTGGCGGCTACGAACCGGAACTTGGAAGAAGAAGTAAGACTGGGTAAATTCCGTCTGGACCTGCTCTATCGGCTGAATGTCTTCACCATACAGCTTCCACCCCTTAGGGAACGGAAAGAGGACATCCCGTTGCTGGCCGCATTTTTCCTTCGCAAACATAATTCCTTGCTCAATCTCTCGATCGAGAGCATCACGCCCGAGGCTATGGATCAGTTATGCGCCTACGACTGGCCCGGTAACGTACGGGATTTAGAGAACGCCGTACAAAGCGCCATGATACTCTGCGTAGACCGGCAAATCCATCCCGGACATCTGCCCGCCCGTATCAAAAGCTACCAGATGGAGCGACTGACAGCTCCTCAGGAAGCGGAAGAAGACACCTCGCTCCGTGATACGAACTCCTTGGCGGAGAGGGCCCGCATCCTGTCCGCGCTGCAAAAGCATAACTATAACCGTACCCTGACCGCCGAGGCTTTAAATATCAGTAGAAAGACGCTATTCAACAAAATGAAACGTTATAATCTTGGCAACGAGTAATTTTTTACTAACTTTGATGCCTCAATAGAAATGTGTTACATTTAGATTTTAAATAAACAAGTATTATGGCGAAAATAAAAGGAGCTGTTGTTGTAAACACAGAGCGCTGCAAGGGATGTAACCTTTGCGTAGTAGCCTGCCCGTCGGATGTACTGGAGTTGCACCCACGAGAAGTAAACAACAAGGGGTATCACTATGTGTACATGAAGAACCCGGACGCATGCATCGGTTGCGCTAGTTGCGGGTTAGTTTGTCCGGACGGTTGTCTAACGATCTACAAAGTAAAAATATAAAGTTATATCAAGATATGGCAGAAGATATAAAATTAATGAAGGGTAACGAGGCCATCGCCCATGCGGCTATCCGCTATGGCGTGGACGGTTACTTCGGCTATCCGATCACTCCGCAGTCGGAGATATTGGAAACCCTTATGGCAGAGATGCCGTGGGAAAAGACCGGCATGGTAGTCTTACAAGCGGAGAGCGAGGTAGCCGCTATTAATATGGTATACGGCGGAGCCGGCTCCGGAAAGAAAGTGATGACCTCTTCTTCCAGTCCGGGCGTGAGCTTGAAACAAGAAGGTATTTCTTATATCGCAGGAGCGGAGCTTCCTTGTCTGATCGTGAACGTTATGCGTGGCGGTCCCGGATTAGGAACGATCCAGCCAAGTCAGGCTGATTATTTCCAGACCGTGAAAGGCGGTGGTCATGGCGATTATCGCTTGATAACCTTGGCTCCATCTTCCGTACAGGAGATGGCTGATTTCGTCGGTCTTGGTTTTGATCTGGCTTTCAAATACAATAACCCCGCTATTATCTTGGCAGACGGTATCATCGGACAGATGATGGAGAAGGTGGTATTGCCTCCCTATCAACCCCGCCGTACCGAGGAAGAGATTATCGCTCAATGTCCTTGGGCCGTACAAGGAAAGAAGGGCGGACGCAAAGGTAACGTCATCACTTCCTTGGAGCTAGACCCGGCGAAGATGGAAGAGAACAATATCCGTTTCCAAGCGAAATATCGCAAGATCGAGGAAAACGAGGTTCGTTACGAGGAGTTCCAATGTGAGGACGCTGATTATCTATTGATCGCGTTCGGTTCTTCCGCCCGTATTTGCCAGAAGGTAGTTGAGATCGCCCGTGCGGAAGGTATCAAGCTTGGCTTGTTACGCCCGATCACGTTATGGCCGTTCCCGACAAAAGTGATCGCCGCTTATGCGGATAAGGTAAAAGGTATGTTATCGGTTGAGTTGAACGCCGGACAGATGGTAGAGGACGTTCGCCTAGCCGTAAATGGTAAGGTGAAGGTAGAGCACTTTGGCCGATTGGGTGGAATCGTATTCACCCCGGATGAGGTATTGAACGCGCTGAAGGAAAAATTATTCTGATCCGTATGACACGAGGAAGTAAAGCTGACGAGATATTGACGCTGGTCTTTATGCTACTGGCCATAGCTGCCGTGGTATGTTACTTCGCTGTTAGCGATAAGACCGTATTCTTGTATTGCGGTGGAGCGGCGATCGTATTGCGGCTGGTGCAATATGTCCTAAGATATATACATTAATAATTAAAGATTATGGAACTCAACGATATAATTAAACCGGAAAATCTGGTGTATGAAAAGCCCAGATTGATGAATGAAAATCCCATGCACTACTGCCCCGGTTGCAGCCACGGTGTGATACATAAGCTAATCGCCGAGGTTATAGCCGATATGGGTCTGGAAGATAAGACAATCGGTATCTCCCCCGTGGGATGTGCCGTATTCGCATATAACTACTTGGATATCGATTGGATCGAGGCAGCCCACGGACGTGCGCCAGCCATCGCTTCCGCCGTTAAACGCTTGAATCCGGAGAAGATGGTATTCACGTATCAAGGAGATGGTGACTTGGCGGCTATCGGTACGGCCGAGACGATTCATGCAGCCAACCGTGGCGAGAATATCGTGATCGTATTCGTAAATAACGCGATCTATGGTATGACCGGCGGACAGATGGCTCCGACTACATTGGAAGGTATGCCCACAGCTACCTGTCCTTACGGACGTAACATCGCCTTGAACGGTTACCCGCTGAAGATCGGTGATTTATTAGCCCAATTGGAAGGAACTTGCTTGGTAACACGCCAAAGCGTACAGACGGCCGCAGCCGTACGGAAAGCGAAGAAGATGCTTCGTAAGGCTTTCGAGAACGCTATGGCCGGTAAGGGTACTTCTGTGGTAGAGTTCGTCTCCACTTGCTCATCCGGCTGGAAGATGACTCCGGAAAAAGCCAATAAATGGATGGAAGCGAACATGTTCCCCTTCTACCCGCTGGGCGACTTAAAGAATGTTGAATAAGTAATACGGTAAACGACAATGAAACAAGAAATAATTATAGCAGGCTTCGGTGGACAAGGTGTATTGTCTATGGGTAAGATCTTGGCCTATTCCGGTTTGATGGAAGGCAAGGAGGTTAGCTGGATGCCTTCATACGGACCTGAGCAACGTGGCGGTACGGCCAACGTAACCGTTATCTTGAGCGACGAGCGTATCAGCTCACCCGTATTGAATGAATATGATATCGCTATTATCTTGAACCAACCTTCCATGGATAAGTTCGAGAGCAAGGTGAAACCGGGCGGTATCTTGATTTACGATGGTTATGGCATCCATACGCCGGCGAAACGTACGGATATTAACGTATATCGGGTAGATGCCATGGACGCCGCTACCGAGATGAAGAACGAGAAGGCATTCAATATGTTGATCTTAGGCGGGTTGCTTAATATCGTCCCGATGGTTCAATTGGAGAACGTCATGCTAGGATTGAAGAAATCCTTGCCCGAGCGTCACCATCATTTGTTGCCGATGAACGAGGCTGCCATTAAGAAAGGAATGGAGATTATACAGAAAATATAAGAAGCTCATTCATTGATGTGCCGATATGCCAATTAAGTTTTCTGATTGGCATATTGGCATATTTTATAATTGGCACATTATTTTTTGTTATATCTTTGCAACCCATGAAGTATTATCTATACATATTACTTTTTCTGATAGGAACGGCGGCTTCCGCGCATGCGCAAGGACGTTCCGGGAGCCGGGGAGGACGAGGTGGATTCTCGTTATCTAATTTATCATCCTCAAACAAGGAAATACCGGATAGCTTGCTGCAAACAGATAGCGCAGCGCTGAAATCAAAACGAATCATCGGTTATCGGCTCACGCCTCTTTTGGGAGAACGTTATATCGCTCCTATGGATACCAATCGATTAAATTTCGGGAATAGTACGTTGGTGGAAGCGAACTCATTGGCCGTAGGTTATCTGGCGAATGTGGGATCGCCGGCGCAAACCCGTATTTTTAACGAACGTAAGGAGGAACGTGATTTCATCTTCGCCGATGCTTATGATTATTATATCACGACCCCGACAAACGCTTATTTCTATGATACCAAAGTACCCTATACCCAAGTGACTTATACGACAGGAGGAGCCAGCCAGAATAAGATGGACCGACTGAAAGGGGTACTGACCATGAACTTTGGCAAGAAGATCAATGTCGGTGGCGAGATGGATTATATCTATAGCCGCGGATATTATAACTCCAACGGTAATAAATTATTAAGTTATCGTTTTTTCGGAAGTTATATCACCGACCGTTACGAGTTAAACGCTTATTTAAGTAATTTCAATTTCGTAAACTACGAGAACGGTGGACTTACAAATGACCAGTATATCACGAATCCCGATGACTTGGCCGAGAATCAAAGAAATATCGATAGTAAATCATACCCTGTCCGTTACACGGACACATGGAACCGTGTCCGTGGAAAACAATATTTCCTGACACAGAGATACAATCTCGGTTTTACCAAAGAATTGGAAGAAACCGATGAGGAAGGGAACATAAAAGAGGTATTCATTCCGGTTTCCAGTATCATCCATACCATCGATTACGAAGATAACCGCAGACGCTTTATCTCTAATGATGCCGGGATCGATACCTGCTACACTCATCTTTATGGTATGGACGCATCTTTGAATGACCAGACTTCCTCCTGGAATTTAAAGAATACTTTTGCGTTGGCCTTGCGGGAAGGTTTCCAAGATTGGGCTAAGTTTGGGCTGACCGCCTTCGTTACTTTCGAGAAACGCCGGTTTAGATTGGCATCCCAAGTTCCCGGACTGGATTACGGTCCGGATGGTCGTGGAAGCTCTGAGCCGAGTACATTAAATTTCCCTACTTCCGAGGTATATGATGAGTTTACGACCTACATCGGAGGCGAATTATCCAAACGCCGTGGTAGCCTTCTTACCTACAATGTCCGTGGAGAATTAGGACTTGCGGGAAGTGACGCCGGAGAGGTTCGAGTGAGCGGAGACTTACAGACCAAATTCAAGCTTTTCAAGAAAGACGCTACCATCAAGGCGGAAGGATATATCAAGAATATCACCCCGGCGTTTTACCAACGTCACCATCATGGGCGTTACTATTGGTGGGATCTATCATTGAAAAATGTGCAAAGGATTTACGCCGGAGCGAAAATCAACTTGGAATCCACCCGTACCCAGTTATCCGGAGGAGTGGAAAGTATCCAGAATTATGTATTCTTCAACGGCAAAGGTTTGCCGGAGCAAAGCAGTAAGAACATCCAAGTTGTCTCAGCCCGTATCAAGCAAGATATCATGTACCGTGCGTTCGGATGGGAAAATGAGGTAGCCTACCAGCTTTCTAGCGAGAAGTCTCAACTTCCGTTGCCGGATATCAGCGCATACTCGAATATATATCTAGCGTTTAAGTTGGCGAAAGTATTAACCGTACAGATTGGTGCGAACGTATACTACAACACCGCTTATTACGCTCCTTATTACGAGCCGGCTACCCAGCAATTCCAAGTACAGGAAGAAGACAAGAAAGTGAAGGTTGGCAATTATCCGTTGATCAACGCTTATGCGAATTTCCATTTGAAGCAAGCTCGCTTCTTCATCATGGCATACAATCTAGGCTCTAAGTTCGTTGACCCGCATTACTTCTCTCTTGCGCATTATCCGTTGGACCCGATGGTCTTGAAAATGGGCATCTCCGTGACTTTCAATAATTAATCGATTGCCATGAGATCTAAGAAGTTGCTTATCCTATACGCTTTCCTACTGATTGTCGCTGTAGTGACAATGGTACAGCTTTGGAGACTTAACCAACGTCCCCAAGAGATCGGACCTCGTGATTATCCGGAAATCAAGGAAGAAGGAATTCTCCGGATGATAACCGAATACAATCAATCCGGGTATTTCGTATCAGGCGATACAGTGCAAGGTTTTCAATACGAGCTTAGCCAAGCGATCGCTAAATTATCCGGATTGGAGGTTCAGACGCATTTGGAAATGAGTTTAGCGAAAAGTTTCGAGGAATTATCGGACAACAAATGCGACGTAATCGCAAGAAACATACCCATCACCTCCGAGATGCGGGAAAACTACCTGTTCACCGAACCGATCGTTCTCAACAAGCAAGTCTTGGTACAACGTACGGCAGAGGCGAACAACGGACAAGCCCCTATCCGTAACCAATTGGATTTAGCCCAAAAGACTTTATACATACCGAAAGATTCCCCGGCCTTATTGCGTCTGCAAAATCTGGGACACGAGATAGGCGATACGATCTACGTGGTGGAAGATGAGTTATATTCTACCGAGCAGCTTATGATCATGGTAGCCAAAGGCGATATCGATTATGCCGTATGCGACCAACAAATCGCTCGCATGACCCAGAAAAACCTGCCGGAAGTCGATATCCTAACGGATGTCAGTTTTACCCAATTGCAATCGTGGGCGGTCCGTAAAGACTCCCCTGTCCTACTGGATAGCCTAAATAGTTGGCTCCAGCAAATCAAGAACAGTGGATTATACGACCAAATTTATAAACGCTATTACAAATAGCGCTATTCGTGAGACGGCAAAATAAAGGAGAACTCTGAACCTACCCCTAATTCAGAAGTAACATGTATCGAACCTCCCATCTTAACAACTAATCCTTTGCAGATAGCCAGTCCTAATCCGATACCTTCCATATAGTCGTTTATTTTCACGAAACGACCGAAGACATCTTTCAATTTGTCCTTATCGATACCGATTCCCGTATCCCTTACGTAAAAACGTAATTGATTATCCGGTTGAATGGTATATCCCATCGTGATGCTACCTTCTTTCGTGTTCTTGATAGCGTTGTTCACCAAATTATTAATCAACTGCAACAGACGCATGCTATCCGTACCGAACATATGGTGGTCAGCCCCTTTCTCCAAAACTAACTTGACTCCTCCCGGAACCCGTAACTTGGCGGAAGCATAAATCGTATCCATCAATTCACTGACATCTAATTGCTCATATGTGATCTTTATCGCATCCGCCTCGATCTTCGAGATATCCAAGATGTCATTGATCAATTGCATCAACAATTGGTTATTCATCTTGATCACATCGTAGTACGACATACGTTCCTCATCCGTATCAGCAAAAGCCATCAATTCAGAGAAGCCGGTAATCGCATTCAAAGGAGTCCGGATCTCATGGCTCATATCCGCCAGATATTTCGATTTCATCTTATCAGCGGCCTCGGCCTTCACCTTCGCCTCCTCAAGGCTTAATTCTTGATTCTTCCGTTCCTGAATATTCGTTGAACATCCAAGGATAACCGAAGGTCTTCCTTTCTCGTCCCGTTCATACACGGTAGCAAATACCTCTCTCCAAACATATTCCTTCTTGCCGGGAAATAGCATACGTGCCTCGATCCTTGCCTCAGAGATTTCCCCTCGGCAAAGACGGGTAAACATATTATGATAATGTTCTTGATCATCCGGATGCGCCCGGCTGATAAACTGCCCCCATGACACCTCTATCATATCTTCCGACATGGTATTCCAATCGTTCAAGGTCACAACGGAATCCTTGAAATTATGGGTACTGTCCGGATCGATGAAAATCGAGCATGTACGTATATCACTTATCCGCAATGCCATTTTCGTCAAGATCCGGGTTCTTCTCAAAGTATTCTCCGTAGCCAACTCGGAAGTTATATCTCTCCATAAAGCCAAGACAAGCGGCTTGCCATTATTTAGGGAAATAGGATATTTAGCGACCTCTATATCCCGGTAATCGCCGGAGGCCGATTTTACCTTGCCCTTGAATCTAGCGGTCAGTCCTGTCTTGATCACGTTCATATCGGTTTCCAGACGCTCCTCGGCGGTCATCAAGGCATTATAATTCACCTCGAAATCATCATGTCCCTCGATCTCCCGGGTTTCAATACCCGTTATTTCCTCCATAAAATGATTCCAATACAGGTAATTAAAATGGTTATCCCCATCTTTCACGAAAACCCCCAACGGTAACCGATCTAATATCGTATTGATCAGTTCTTGTAGATTGTTTTCTGTTTTCAGAGAAGATACATTGCGTGTATAAACGATTACAAGCTCCTCATTAAAAAGGCTTGCTTGCGATAGATAATAATAGTTCTTTCCTTCAAAAGAGACCTCAAAAGAGAAATCCACTTTCACTTGCTCCTCGAAAACACGTTTAACCGCAGCTCTATAGATCTCATATTGATCGTAGTTCTTCCCGTCCGGGAACAACGCTTGAGGTTGCTTTCCGATACAGTTATTCGCTAAATAATGATAATAATCGTCTTTTGCAGAAATAACCTTGACAAGAGTAAGATTTCGATCTACTAATACAATCGTATCGGGACTCTTCTCCATGATCATCTCTAATCCAGACTGAACGTTACTTCCGCTTTCTAGACTATTCATATTAATTCTTTCGTTTTTGGGGTATAACTCGGGGATAAAGGTATTTATTTTTCTATTTATCACCAAAGAGAAACCTACCTATTGCATAATATTTCTAAATAATCTTTATCTTTACCGGGAATTTGAATGTAAAAAGATGAGATTTGATGAATTAGATTTGGAAGATGCCGTATTAGACGGGCTTTATGACATGAATTTTGACGAAACGACTCCAGTCCAAGAGTTAACGATTCCTGTCATTTTAGAAGGTAAAGACATCATCGCTTGCGCACAGACCGGAACCGGTAAAACGGCGGCGTATGTTTTGCCAGTTATTAATGAACTAAGCAAAGGTTGTCATCCGACAGACGCGGTGAATGCGGTCATTATGGCACCGACCCGGGAATTGGCTCAACAAATAGACCAACAAATTCAAGGATTCACTTATTTTATACCTTCCGTATCCGCAGTAGCCGTGTATGGAGGTACCGACGGAATCGCTTGGGAACAACAAAAGAGAGGTTTAGAGATGGGTGCGGATATCGTGATCGCTACCCCGGGACGTTTATTGTCCCATATTAAGTTAGGTACTGTAGATTTGTCTAAAGTGTCGTTCTTCGTCTTAGACGAGGCGGACCGCATGCTGGATATGGGTTTTTATGACGACATCATGCAGGTTCATAAACAGCTGCCCCCCTACTGCCAGACGATCATGTTCTCGGCTACCATGCCGCCTAAGATCCGGACGTTGGCTAAAACCATCCTAAAAGATCCGGAAGAAGTCAAGATCGCTATCTCACGCCCACCCGAATCTATCATGCAAACCGCATATATCTGCTACGATCCACAAAAGCTCAAGATTCTACAAGATCTCTTCACTCAAAGCCGCCCTCAACGGGTAATTATCTTCTCCTCTTCTAAAATGAAGGTGAAAGAATTAGCGTCTACCTTAAAAAGATTAAAGTTCAATGTAGCCGCCATGCACTCGGATCTAGAGCAATCCCAAAGGGAGGAGGTCATGAAAGAATTCAAGAGCGGACATATCGATATCCTTGTGGCTACGGATGTCGTAGCACGTGGAATTGATATCAATGACATCAAGTTGGTCGTGAACTTCGATATCCCGCATGATCCGGAGGATTACGTACACCGAATCGGACGTACGGCACGGGGTACGAACGGCGAAGGATTGGCGATTACTTTCGTATCGATCGACGAACAAGCACAATTCAAGCGCATAGAGGATTTCTTGGAAAAAGAGGTTTATAAGATACCGGTCAGCCCGGAATTCGGCGAAGTGCCCTTGTATGAGCCGGAAAAATACGGTATGAATAAAAGAGGCAGAGGACGGCCTCGTAAAAGTGAAGATAAAAGATCATCCTCGAGCCCACAAAAACGAAATATGGGACATCGTGGAAGACCTAAAAAGGTGCAATAAAAGCACTATACTTTTTAATAGAAAAACACTATACTTTTGGAGCTAAAACAATATTGCTTTGAACTCAAAAGTATAGTGTTTTTTTATGGGATATTATCAACCGTTCATGGATGCCAAGAATTCCATATTATCAACGGTTTGTTCCATCCGTTGCTTAACAAATTCCATAGCCTCCATAGAGTTCATGTCTGATAGATATTTGCGTAAGACCCACATACGGTTCAACGTGCTCTCATCCTGCAATAAATCATCACGGCGAGTGCTGGAAGCCGTGATATCCACAGCTGGATAGATACGTTTATTGGATAATTTACGATCCAATTGTAACTCCATATTACCCGTACCCTTGAATTCCTCGAAGATCACGTCGTCCATCTTAGAGCCAGTCTCCGTAAGGGCGGTGGCTAGAATCGTAAGGCTACCGCCATTCTCAATATTACGGGCGGCACCGAAGAAACGCTTCGGCTTCTGCAACGCATTTGCGTCCACACCACCGGAAAGCACCTTACCGGAAGCCGGTTGTACCGTATTATAAGCACGAGCCAAACGAGTGATCGAGTCCAGAAGAATCACGACATCATGACCACATTCTACCATTCGTTTCGCCTTGTTCAATACGATCTCAGCGATTTTCACGTGACGTTCAGCCGGTTCGTCGAATGTAGAAGCGATCACTTCCGCATCCACGCTACGAGCCATATCCGTAACCTCCTCCGGACGTTCGTCGATCAATAATATAATCATATAAACCTCGGGATGGTTGTAAGCGATAGCGTTCGCGATATCTTTCAACAACATCGTCTTACCGGTTTTCGGTTGAGCGACGATCAAACCACGTTGCCCTTTTCCGATCGGGGAGAATAAATCAACCACACGTACGGCGATATTATCGTATACTTTCGGTGATTTACGTGCCGTAAGCATGAATTTCTCATCCGGGAATAACGGGGTCAAATGATCAAAAGGAACCCGGTCGCGAACCTCTTCCGGCGTACGTCCATTGATCTTGTCCACTTTCACCAACGGGAAATACTTCTCACCTTCCTTCGGCGGACGGATCGAACCTTCTACCACGTCACCCGTTTTCAAGCCAAATAACTTGATCTGGGATTGAGAGACATAAATATCGTCCGGTGAAGTCAAATAGTTATAATCTGAAGAACGAAGGAAACCGTAACCATCTTGCATCATCTCCAACACGCCGGTTCCTGTAAGGATGCCATCAAACTCATACATTTTCTCTTGAGCCTGCTGGTTGTTATTAGCGTTATTGTTATTACGGTTGTTATTATGATTATTCTGTCGATTGTTCTGTCGAGGATTATTCTGCTGGGGAGCGGCCTCGGGTTGAGGTTTGTTAGCCTCGGGTTTCGGAGCGGAGAACGGGAAAATTTGATCCAATACGGATTTAGCGTCCGGATGGCGGAATACGATGCGCTTAGGCTCTTCTTCTGTCGCTTGTGGAGAAGTGGTTTCTTCCGCTACCTCTACAGGAGTCGTATTTTCCGGCAAAGCGGCTTCTTCTTCCGTTTCAAGTTCCGCCACAACAGGAGGCAACAACGGTTTCTCCACCGGGCTCTCTGCTACCGCCGGAGTTTCCACGGCCGAGATTTCCGTTACCGTAGAGATCGTTTGCGGCTCTTTCGAAACCACCACTTCCTTGTTATCCTCGGAAGGAGCGATAGCGCCCGCTACCTTTTCCTTTTTCTCGATACGGACTCTTTTCTTACGTTCAGGCTGCTCTTTTTGCTCTTTCTTGTCAGCCGGAGCAGTCACTAGCTTTTCCGGAGCCTGTTGGGTACTCTCTGCAGTTTCGGCAGTCTCAGCCTTCGCCACTTTAGGAGATTTGGCCGGACGGCCTCTCTTACGGCCCTCTGCAGGCTTCTTAGCCTCTTTCTCTTTCATCTTTTCAGCCTGGATGCCGGCATAGGAGATCGCTTGCTCATCAAGAATCCGATAAACCAACTCTTCTTTCTTTAAGCTGCTAACTTTTTTTATTCCCAACTCTTCCGCGATACTTTGAAGTTCGGGAAGAAGTTTTTCATTTAGTTCTAGAATGTTATATTTCTGCATATTGCAAAGTAATAATATAAATGGTACATACACACGGATCACATATACAAACACGATGTACGCCCAATGGTATCATTGTATCTTTATTTAATTATAATTTTCATGTAATAACCGGATTGTTCAGCTAATTTGAACCATTAGTAACATATCTGCGGAGTAAATCTTCGCAAATGTAAGAATATTTTTACAATAAACGAGGATTTAGCCCAAAAAATTCACAATTAGCACACGCTTTGTTGATTCGTCTATACGAAAACGATTATCAGTCCTTTCTCCTACCACCCAAACGATAGCGTCGCCACTACAAAGAAGCCATGTGCGCTCCTTCTCAATCCGGCTAAATTTATGATCGGAGAAATAGTCACTCAACTTCTTACGTCCTTTCATTCCGAAGGGAATAAACCAATCGCCTTCTTTCCAAGTCCGCAATGTTAAAGGGAAATCGAGTTTATCATAATCCAAATAAGCGATCCGCTTATTCTTCTCGATAGGGAAACCTATAGTTATAACAAGTTTTTGGAAAGATAGTTCAATAGGTTCATGATTAATACCCTTTTCCGGATCTAAAACGAAGGTTCGCTCTTCCTTCTTCTCTAAAGGAGTGATCCATAAATAATCCCGATCCTTCAGCAAACGATGGGTGGAAGAGTAAAACAGCTTACCGGGCTCCTTGGTCAAGGCTGCGAAAATATCGTCCGAGACCAGACGGGTAAAACCATATTCTTTTAATAACTCATACAAAATCGTCTCCGGAGCCGGAAACCGCATCAACGCCCCGATAGAAAAACGATCATCCGATACGACAACCTCTTTCCGGGCTTGTTCCAATACATATATATATATAGTCTCTGCGGCAGAAAGATGCTCGGCGGAACGTGCGATGGTATTCCGGGCCGATGGATTTATCTCCTCCAAAAGCGGCAACACATTCAAACGGATGAAATTACGGGTATAAGCATCCGATAAATTCGTGCTATCCACCATATAGGCGTAGCCTTGATCCGCCAACCAAGCCAAGATATCCTCACGGCTTACGCACAGCAAAGGACGGACGATGAAACCATTCCTCGGACGGATCCCGCTCATCCCCCGGATTCCCGTGCCCCGTATCAAATTCATCAAGACCGTCTCCACATTATCGTCCCGGTGATGGGCGACGGCGATCGCCTGCCCTCCCTGCCGCTCCCGCATCTCCTCAAACCAAGCATAGCGCAATTCACGGGCAGCCATCTCTATCGAGAGATGCTTCTCTCCGGCATAAGAGATCGTATCGAAATCTATCTTATGAAAGGGTACTTCCAAAGATTCCGCGAACTCACAGGCAAATGCCTCATCCCGATCCGACTCCTCCCCACGCAAATGAAAGTTACAATGAAGCGCTATACACGGATATCCCAAACGCACCAATACGCCCAACAAAGCCACAGAATCGGCACCACCGCTCAATCCGACCAAAACCGGACGATCCTCGGATAACAGCCGGTACTTCTCTATATATAAACGTATCGTATGTATCATAACATCTTTGTATTAAAAACAATAATGGCCCTAGCCGGTTTTAGCTAGAGCCATTACTTATAGATCTTTTGAATTAATCTTCTACACCTGCTAATTCCGGGTCGATCATAATACGACCACAGTATTCGCAAACAATAATTTTCTTACGCAACTTGATATCCAATTGCTTCTGAGGCGGGATCTTGTTAAAGCAACCACCGCAAGCGCCACGTTGCACATAAACAACAGCCAAACCGTTACGAGCACCTTTACGGATACGCTTGAAAGCGGTCAACAAACGAGGTTCGATAGTGGCTTCCAGCTTCTTCGCTTTCTCACGAAGTTTCTCCTCATCCTGCTTTGTCTCGGAAATGATCTGCTCCAACTCGCTCTTTTTCTGAACCAAGTCAGCCTTACGGCCTTCCAGCTTCTCAGTCAGTTCAGCGATATCTTTTTTCTTAGCGTCTACCGCCTCTCCGAATTCACGGATTTTTTTCTCTGAGAACTCAATTTCCAAACCTTGGAACTCGATCTCCTTAGACAGGTTATCAAACTCCCGGTTATTACGCACATTATCTAATTGTGCCTTATAGCGATCTATCAATGTGGTAGATTCCGTGATCTTATGCTTTTGCTCAACAACAGAAGTCTCAAACTCCTTGATCTCCGCTTGATAGTTCTGGAGACGTGTTTCCAGTCCTGCGATCTCGTCCTCCAAGTCTTGAACCTCCAGAGGAAGCTCACCACGAAGGGTCTTGATCTTATCAATTTCAGTCATCATCGTCTGAAGTTGATACAGCGTAGAAAGCTTTTCTTCAACCGTATATTCCTTTTCAGCTGATTGTTTATCTGTAGCCATTCTATAAATATTTTACTGGGTTTGAATTAACATTCGAAAAATGTACCGCAAAGGTAGGGAATTTTTTCGATATTATGTTATAAAATATGTCTTTTGTACAGATTTCCGATTCATAATGACCGATAACCGCCAGTAGAATCTGGTCCTCTACATCGTAAAAATCGTTGTACTTCGCCTCCCCCGTTATAAAGACATCGGCACCATACGCAATAGCGTCCTTGATCAAGAAAGCGCCGCTGCCTCCGCAGATAGCGACCTCTCGGATAGGCTTACCCGTAAATGGGGAATGCTTCACGCAACCGACGTTAAACAGGGCCTTGATCCGTAACAAGAAACTTAACTCATCTTCCTCGGCAGGCAACTCTCCCACTACACCAGAACCTGCCTGTTCCCATGTGTTTGATAACGAATAAAAATCAAAAGCCGGCTCCTCATACGGGTGAACGGATAACAGAGCACGGGTCACCGCTGTCTTCTTGAATGCCGGAAGGATCATCTCCATACGCACCTCTTTCTCTACATGCACCTCGCCGATCTCACCACAAAACGGATTGCATCCCGCATTGGCACGGAATGTTCCCTCGCCATGTAAATTATAACTGCAAGCATCATAGTTCCCGATACTTCCCGCACCGGCATTGAACAAGGTATTCCGCATGATCTCGGCATAAGCCTCGGGGACAAACGTCACCAACTTCAACAAAGCGCCTTTTTGGGGGCTCAAGATCCGTACATTTTGCAAGCCGATCAACTCTGCCAAACGGTAATTCACGCCTCCTACGGCATTATCAAGATTGGTATGCGCAGCATAAACCACCAAATCATACTTACACGCCTTCATCATGCAACGCTCGATATAATTGGAGCCTGTCAACGACTTAAACGACTTAAAGGCCAAAGGATGATGAGAGATGATCAGGTTGCATCCCATCTCGATCGCTTCATCGAGCACCTCCTCGGTAACATCTAGGCATAGCAACACACCCGTCGCATGCTGGTTCACGTCGCCAACTTGCACACCCGCATTGTCAAAACCTTCTTGAAGCGGCAGCGGGGCGTAATGCTCTATTTCTCTCAATATATCTTTAACCTTTACCATGCTAAATATCCTTTGATTTATGTTCGGGAGAAAAAGTAATTCCTTTCGGAAGAAAAGAAAATTCCATTCGGATGGAATAAGATTCCCATTCGAATGGAATTTCAGATTGGATTATTTCTTGATATCAACGATCAAATTCAGTTCATCCAACTGGGCTGGATCCAAGACACCCGGAGCATCGAGCATAACATCTCGTCCGGAATTGTTCTTCGGAAAAGCGATACAGTCGCGGATAGAATCCAAACCGGCGAACAAAGACACGAAACGATCCAAGCCATAAGCCAAACCTCCATGAGGAGGCGCTCCGTACTTGAACGCATTCATCAAGAAACCGAATTGCTCTTGCGCTCTTTCTTCGGTGAATCCTAACAGCTTGAACATCTTATCCTGTAATTGGCTGTCGTGGATACGGATAGAACCACCACCCACTTCAACGCCATTGATAACCATATCATACGCATTCGCACGAACAGCGCCCGGATCCGTGTCCAACAACGGTATATCATCCGGATTCGGAGAGGTAAACGGATGGTGCATAGCGTAGAAACGTTGATCGTCCTCGTTCCATTCGAACAGCGGGAAGTCGATTACCCACAAGCAAACGAACTTATCCTTGTCACGAAGACCTAATTGATTACCCATCTCTAAACGCAACTCGCAAAGTTGCTTACGAGTCTTCATCGCATCGTCGCCGGAAAGGATCAAAATCAAATCACCCGGCTTAGCGCCGAACGCATTCTTCATTTCTTGAAGAACCTCTTGGCTATAGAATTTATCTACGCTTGATTTTACGTTACCATCCGCTTCCACACGAGCGTAAACCAAACCTTTAGCACCTACCTGCGGACGTTTCACGAACTCGGTCAACGCATCCAGTTGTTTACGAGTATAGCTCGCTGCGCCTTCCGCACAGATACCACCTATGTAAGCGGCGTTATCGAATACAGAGAAGCCATGGCCTTTCATGATGTCCATCAACTCAACGAACTTCATGCCGAAACGCAAGTCCGGTTTATCGCTACCATATTGTTTCATAGCGTCTTGCCAAGTCATACGCATAAACGACTCCTTGAACTCGACACCACGGATTACCTTAAACAAATGTTTCGCCATGCCCTCGAACATATTCAAGACATCCTCTTGCTCCACGAAGCTCATCTCACAGTCGATCTGCGTGAACTCCGGCTGGCGATCCGCACGCAAATCCTCGTCACGGAAACATTTTACGATCTGGAAATAACGGTCGAAACCGGAAACCATCAACAATTGCTTCAAGGTCTGTGGAGACTGAGGCAAAGCGTAAAACTGTCCCGGGTTCATACGGGAAGGAACCACGAAGTCACGGGCGCCCTCCGGGGTAGAATTTACAAGAACCGGAGTTTCTACCTCCAAGAAACCTTGCTCATCCAAATAGCGACGAACCTCGAACGCCATTCTATGACGAAGTTCCAGATTCTTACGAACGCAAGCACGACGCAAGTCCAGATAACGATATTTCATACGCAAGTCATCACCGCCATCTGTCTCCTCCTCGATCGTGAACGGAGGGGTAAGCGCAGAGTTCAGAACATTTAATTCAGAAACGATCAACTCAATATCACCTGTCGGGATATGCGCATTCTTGCTGGAGCGCTCACGAACCGTACCCGTAACCTGAATCACGAATTCACGGCCCAACTTATTTGCCTTTTCGCAAAGAGCTGCATCAACCTCTTGATTAAATACCAACTGAGTAATACCATAACGGTCGCGGATATCGACAAATGTCATTCCTCCCATTTTGCGGGTTTTCTGCACCCAACCGGCCAGTGTAACCACCAGACCTTCATCCGCAAGGCGCAAGTCGCCACAAGTTCTTGTTCTATACATCTTTATTATTTAATTTGCTAGATTTACCAATCTTTATACCTCGGTTTATTACAACCGCAACCGCAAAGATAATACTATAAATCTTAATAATTATTCTTTTGAGCAAATTAAAATACGTTTTATCCTCTGCTACCCAAGCTGTCCGTATCAGGATTAATCTCTTTCACAGCCTCCTTTACATCCTTGGCCGTTATTTTCTTCTCATTTTTAACAGCGATTTGCTCTACGGGATACTTTTCCTCCATCTCCTCCAATTTAGAGTCTACGGATGTTTTTGAATCATTTGTTTTCATATTCTTTATTTTATTAACGTAATAATAGATATTAAACAGGCAAGCATTACCAATGGTTCATGCCTTATAATAAAAAGAGATAAAAGAGTGTATACTTAAAATTATAAAAATCCGCATAAATCGTATCAACATAGAGCCTTTTAATACAGTATTTATCACTTAGTAATCTTTTCAAAAAATAAAAAAATAACGGGATATATCAAAAACTTTAAATCATACTGTCCTGTTGATTATATAAAACGTCTAAACTTTATCAAGTCAAATATGAATACTATAAATTACATATATTTATTCACATTTTTATGGCTATGTATATCTTGCATAAAAGAAGACATAAAACCTTGTCCTCCTTTACAAATAAATATAGAGGTAAAAGACAAGAACTATTTTAACATAAATAATACAGAGCTTGAAGAACACAAAGATAAAAATCTGCCGTTTAAAGAATATATACCGACACTTCATTATACATTATACGACTTTAATACGGGAAATATAGTTGAACAAAAGAATGTGTTTAACGTAAGTGGTGATGAAAAGACATTTCAAATCACGTTTCCTGAAAATATGCCGTTAGGTAAATATGTATTTACGGTATGGGGAGGTTTAGCCGATGAGACTGCTTTAAAAGATGATCCAGAGAAAGCGACATTACATGTAGGAAACAAGGAGGGTGACGATCTTTACCTATCGAATGATACACTTATATATAACGTTGATAATTATCATTATACAATAAATATGGAACGTACAAAAGGTAAGCTAATCGTACAGTTAGTAAACTTGCCGCGTGCGATCGTTCATTCAGAGAAGTCAATAGACAGTCTTTTCAAACGAGTAGACCGTCACTTTAATTATTCAGAATCTACATCCGTCTATAAACAATCTGACTGGAAAACGGCGTCCGAAACTGTCATTAAAACAATGCTGGCACCATCCGGAAAAGATCAATATTCGCTGTTAAGGCTAAACTTCTACGCTACCGCTCAGCACGATCTTCCAGCCCTCACACCCAAAGGTATAAATATCGCTATGAGAAGGAATGAACTGACAGTATTAAAATACGTGTATGATGATAGCGGAGATTTCAGGATTTACATGTTGGTAAACGACAGCTGGGAACAACAACACGGTCTCGTGATCAACTAAACAAATCTGTAATTAACAATTAATGTTTCACTTTAATTTTCAAAACGATGAAGAAGTTTTTATGTTTAGCAGCGACAGGCATGTTCTTGTTCTCTGCATGTAGTAATGATGGTGATCCAAAGGATGATCCGAGCCAAGGTTCTCCGGTAGGGCAAGAACTAGTACTCCGTGTAGCTAATACCGGTGATGGGCTGACGACAAAGGCTGGACGTCCGCTATATAGCTCGGAGGCCGCACAAACAATCGACAAAGTAAAGGTGGCTATATTCTCTCTAGGGGCAAGTGATGCTATCACAGGTTGTGTCTATGATAAGGAATATGCTCAGTGGAGCGATGCCTCCTCTCCTTCCGGAATCATATATAACGGCTCAACCTATGATGGTTCGGCGGATCATGGCCGCTATGCGACATTAAACCTCAAAACCGAGATCACAAGCGGAGCTAATACTGGCTTAGACCCCGGGAGTTATTTAGTATACGCGGTTGGTTATACCTCTTCCGGATCAAACTATACACACGCCCCGGCTCTTACTGACATTGCCAAAGGTTGGTCTGGCGCAAGCACATTCAATCATGTTACGAGTACAACCGCAGGAGAGGGTGAAGAGATCTTTGCCGGATCTATCCAAAAGATTACCGTTGATAACAATCGGAATTTTGCGTTAACAGCGAATGTCGCTAACAACGTGCTTTATCTACATCGCCAAGTTGCCGGCGTATTTGGATATTTCAAGAATATTCCCGCCAAGGTAGACAATAAAGACGCCGTTAAACTACGTTTGGTTTCCTCTGGTAAAAACACTCAATTGGATATGACAAATTTCAACAGTAGCTTCAGAAAAACAGGAAGCACTAATGTAAAATATGTCGTAAACGGTAAAACTCCAGCAACAGCAACAGCTAAATTCCATAATTCCACGGGTGCCAATGACGCCGCTGTCCTCTATGAAATTAATTTAAGCGACTGGTTTAAAGGAACACCGATGGATGTTAATGACGATGGCTTGTTAAATGATCAAGACGCAGGAACGGAGATATCTCCGACTTGGGTAATACCGGCAGCCATGAACGCAGATTTCAATGCCAAAAAGGGAACCGTCTTCGCTAGCAATTTCGTTATACCATTTGCGAATCAAAACAAGAATACATTAGAATTACAATTATTAGATAATAGCAATACGATCATAAAATATTGGACCGTAAACTTAGCGGCCGCTCAAGCAAATGTGGTACAAATAGACAATAGTACCATCCCGAATGAGTCAACCTCCAGTTATAGTTTAGTACGTAATCATCTGTATTCTATCGGAGAAAAAACGATAGCCAAACCAAGCAATCCTGAAACTCCCGGTGGTGGAGAGGTAGAGGAACCTGAAGATCTTTTCAAAGGTCAAATCATTACTCTTCGTGTAAATGATAACTGGGAGTTAATCCACAAACTAGTTGTTGAATAGAAAGAGTACAAACTTAATAAAATAGACGGAGCGGCATAGAAGCCGCTTCGTACTAGTCCTTTTGCAATACAAGACATATATCCGGCATTACCAGAGTTTAAATAGATCATGAGAAAATATATACCTATAATAATCCTGCTCGTTTTATCAGCGTTCAACGTACAAATGGCCGAAGGATTAGCCCGTAAAGCATTAGTAGCTCCCGATTGTATGATAAATAATTTAATAAACGTAGCGAAAGTAGCTTCCGGCGTGACAAATATGGATTATTTGCTGGATGAGAACTTAAACAATTACGCAACATTTAGTGGTGTAGCCGGAGTCGATGTAGCCGTAGGACCCGTCGTACGAATCAAGGACCTTAAAAACGTATACCCCGCCGGTACTACAGCCGGTTTCTGTATCCAAGCAGGAGGAAATAGTAGTATCCTATCTTTAGATGTATTGAAAGGTATAGGTATTATGCTCTATAAAGGAGGGGTCTTACAAGAAACAATTCTAGTTAAAGAAGGACAAAATACCAGCGCTCTCAGCCTTCACTTGATACAACTACCGGGGCAACAGGAGGCCGTATCCTATCTTACCGTTACGTCCACCAAAGATTTTGACGAAGTCGGACTTATCAATACCGGAGTAGGTGTAGCCGCTCTCGGCGAGTTAAAGATCAGATACGCTTTCGTGGGAGATGCCGTAGAGAAGACTTTGACTACCAATAACTCGATAGCAGGGCTGAGTGTAACCGGATCAACTGTAGGCGCTACTAATACCAGTAGGCTTATTAATGCGGACTTAACAGATTTTTCCGTGGTAGGTTCCCCCGTTGGTTCTACCTATGTTGAATTATCTTGGACAAGTGATTATCCAGTAGGCACAGAAGTCGGATTTAAATACAAAGATACTGGTATCTTAAACATAAATCTACTAGCCACTACCACACTTACGTTAACCGATAGCAAAGGAAACACATCAACTACGACTTTCGAGCCTTCAGTATTGGGGCTCGGCGTTCTCTCACAAGGGGTCGTTCAAGTTTCGGTCATAGCAGGCCAAGCATTTAACAAAGCTAGGCTAACTTTTGCGAGTGTTTTAAGTACAAATGTAAAATCAGTCTATTATGGCTACATCTATGAACCATTGAAAGTTACTCATCATCATAACTTCGGATTGACCGTAAATACAACAATATGCGCCGACCAAACCACTTACCAACTTACAGGAAATAGCGATATCACAAAATGGGAAGTCGTAAGCCAACCCACGGGAGAGAACGTAGCAGTCTCATCCACCGGAAAAGTTACGAATATGACTGCCGGAGTAACCGGTGACTACGTATTCCGGACAACCGCCTCAGATGGTGATAGCGAACTAGTGACAATTACAAAAGGCATACAGACAACCGTCTCAAACGGATGTAACCAGCCCGTGACCGATGTATCTCTATCTACAAAAATTAACGAATCAAGCGGAAGTTTGATCTCTCTAAGCAATATAAGCCATAAAGAGAATATTATTGATGCCAGCATGAGTACCTACGCCGAATATACCGGAGGCCTAAATCTTGTGGATAACTTGCAGATTATAGGTGTAAAGAAAAATAGCGGGACATTCAGTGATGGTACGTCGAAAAGAGTCGGGTTCGTTGTAGAGACCAGTTCCACTTTATTGAGCGCCAACCTTCTCCAATTTTTCCAGATAAGAATATATAATAACCAGACTAAAACCTACGAGAAAGTAATAGATAATTCAAATGTGATATCGGCAGGCGTAATCGGAAGCGATGGATCGCTAAAAGTCCGTTATAGCATTATAGTGCCAGCAGATAGGAGTTTCAACGAAATAACTTTATGGAAAAGCGGTGTGCTTTCTACCAACCTTTCTACCTTGCGCATTTATGGCGTATTCGTAGAACCGGCCAACTTGAATTGCTACGATAATCCGATAGGTTGTAGCACGACTATGATATCAACCGATAAGACTGGGGCAAATATCAACTACGCCTACACAGGGATCAATGCTCTTGCAAGTGTTGGCGGTACGATACTGAACCTTGCGAACCTAATTGATAACGATCCTACCACCTATACCTCCATCGGTGGAATCGGAGTTGCGTCATCCGTTAACATAGCCGTGAAAGTCGGAGGCGTACTCAACGCCACTCATAATATAGGATTGATCATCGACAAGGCCACATATTTAGCTGGAGTATCTGTAGGAAGTTGGATGACCCTATCTACCTATTATAAAGGTACCGCTACCGGTGAAGTACTTACAAACTGGAGCGTACTGGGATTAGACGCTATCGGCTATGGAGATAAGGAGTATCTAACCATGCGTCCGCATGCTCAATTCGACGAGATACGGATCACGGTTAACGGAGCCATAGATCTCTTGAACAATATGAAACTATACGGCCTGTTCTTCCGTAATGATATCGATGGAGACGGTATACCTGATTGTATCGATGAGATATCATGCCCCAACGATCAGACAGATCTTGTGAACGTGAATATCAGTCCGATCTGCCAAAGCAGTAGCATTACAGTCACTGGCAAAGGTATTATGGGCAATAGCTATACACTATCTTGTACACCCCTAGGCATAAACGGGGCCAGCTATTCAATCACCGCTAGCGATGGTACTTTTAGCTGGGTGATCGGCCCGATATCCGTGGCCGGGCAATTCAACCTTATTGTTCAAGACAAGAAAGGCAAGATCGTCTCCAATCCATTTTTCGAGGTACATCCTTTAAATACCACTTGGAAAGTCAGTCCGGAAAACTCCAATTGGAATAACTGGAACAACTGGACGAATGGCTCTCCATGGACTTGTACCAATGTTACGATCCCCGCTAACTGTAACATCTACCCGACCCTTACCAGTGTAGAGCAAAACGGATGCAATAACATTTACTTCGAATCAGGGGGTGAAGTTACAAACACCCATTTATTGATCTATCAAAAGGCATGGGTAGACCTTACTTTAACGCCGGAACGTTATTATATGCTATCTGCTCCCTTAAAAAGTATGGTCACCGGAGATATGTTTATCCCCGTAGCGGGAAATCCATCTCCATTCACCTCGCTCAACGCAAGTAATACCCCGCAAAACCGATTCAATCCTCGTATCTACCAACGTCTATGGGCGAGCGACGCAAAGGGACAAACCCTAAACAACGGACAAGTAACGGTCACACCCACAGAAACCCAATGGACACAGCCATTCAATGCGCTGGCGCAAGTCTATGAAATGGGAAAAGGCTTCTCTTTGAAAGCCGAGCAAGGATCGGCAAGCCTTCCGCTCACCTTCCGTTTTCCCAAAGAGCATACTGAATATGAATACGTAAATACCAGCAATCAAGGAACGGGAATCAAGGAGACTATTACCCGCTCAAGCATAGGACGTTTCATTTACGAGAATAATACCCAAGGCGTCTCTTTCCCGATCTCAGTTACGTTGACCAATAAGCAGGCTGGTACTTACTTCTTGGCTGGCAATATGTTCATGTCTCATCTGGATATCTCGGAATTCATGAATCAAAACCCTGCCGTAAAGTCCGTACAAGTATATGATGGAAATAGTAATAACTCCAATATTAATGCCAACGGACAATTATTGAATAACGGAGCAGGTTACACCCGGATAGCGCCTACGCAATCTTTCTTCATCTCCGTAGCATCAGCGGCTACTAGCCAGACCATCAAATATACAGAGTCTATGTTAGTATCCGCACCCGGACCGGACAATACATTGAAAAGCGCAGACTCCTCTATCCAAGAGGATCCATCCGCTCTTTATCTGACTGCCACCACAAGCCAAGCGGTAAGCAATGCATTGCTACGGTTCAATCCGGCCTCTGATAATAAATATGTCGCGGGAGAAGATGCAGAGCTCCTTATTGATAACGAGATACGCCCAGCGATCGCCATTTTTAGCGTGGCAAACGGAAAAGCGCTGGATATCCAACAGCTTCAGAACGCCACGGAGATACAGCTCGGTTTCTACTTACGCATTCCCGCTGAAGTAAGTTTATCCGTACGCAAAGCTTTAGGAGGAGAGTGGACCGGTTGGAGTTTGTTCGATGTGGAGAAGAACAAACGGTACTCACTGGATAATCCGGATATGAAAATAGATCTAGGTACTCTCTCCACCAACATCGGACGTTTCTATCTGACAAATGGTACGGTCACAGCCAACGAAAGCGATATATCCACCGAGAACAAGGTCTATTGCTATCGGGAAGGAACCAACCAAGTAATCATACGTTCCACAGCCGTCGTAATGACTCGCTGCGAGATTTACACCGTCAAGGGTCAACTAATAGACTCGGTTTCTTATCCGGCAGACGAATATCAGCTTCGTCTATCCCCGGGAATCAACCTAATCAAGGTATATATCCAAGACGAAACACCCCAAATTCTAAAACTTTCAAACTATTAAAGAAATGAAGAAAGCTATCGATATAAGCACATCGCCATACACAAAGTTATGCCGACTAATCAGTTCCCTATTACTACTCTCTTGGGTAGGATGCAGTAACGAGGATCTACCGGACCCGTCAGTTCCGGGGAGCAACAAAGAGCCGGTCGTACTTATCTTCAATGCCTCTCCGGCATTGATGACCCGCACCGTATTGACCAGTCCCGACAATTTGCAACATGTCCGGCAAGTTCAGCTTTATATTTTCGATGGGGCTACAGACAACGCTCGCTGCGTAGCCTCCGAGAATATAAACTGGCAATATGCGACTGGAGCGGATAATGGTCTCTCCACCAAAGAGCAGACCTATAAAGTTGTATACGAGGGCTTCCAAGCATCGAAAGTATATACATTCTTGGCAATCGGCTTAGACAACACCTCCGGGGCGACTTACGGCTTGCCCAATGCGATTCAAGCCAATCCTACCTCAGGTACCTTATTAAAGGATGCCAACGCTTTACTAGCGGCGGGAAAAGGCCGTACGGATATCGCCGGCTCTGAGCTTTTCGCCGGTTTCTCCCAATTAACCACGAATATCTTGAACGGAGGTACCGGACACGTAGATCTATACCGTCGTGTAGCTGGTGTTATCGGTTATTTCAAGAACATCCCCACTCAAATAGGGGGCGTAGACGTAAGCGCCTTACATATCGAATTATATACGATACAGAACAAAAGCGTCCCTTTGATCAAACGAGATTCAAATGATTATATCATGGGGCCGATGAGTTCCGATCCGAACGATAAGATTATCGTAAATATACCCAAGAGTGCGTTTGTAACTGGTGGAACCACGATTAAAGGTTCTTATATACTCCCTATACCCGCCCCCGTTCCCACGGATAAAGATTACACATTGCAAGTCGTACTAGTAGACGCGAGCGGGACACCTTTATATACTCATAAAGTAAGGTTATCCCCCGACGGCGAAGTATCCGAGACCAATGGCGGTACAGGAATCATCGTTCCAACAAACGACCCTTACCGCTTTCCAATCATAACAAATCACTTTTATAGTATTGGAACGCAGGCTAGTCCGATAGATCTCAATTCTATACATTAATTTCTCCATAAATTCACGAACATAGAACAAATAACCCACGCAAATACTATCTTTCCTCTATAATCGTTTTTGTAATGTAAGCATCCAATCCCTATGGCAATACCCCTTAGCCCCAGTATTTACTGGGGTTCTAGAGTCATAGAAACATTGAATTGATTTGTTATTTATTTGATTTTAACACAGAAGTTCTTGTGTCATGAGTTCATAATCCCTTCGGCCTTCAGCGATCATGCCAAAGAAGCGCCTGAAAAATTCCAGTGGAGGCTTCTTCAAAAGTTTGCATGTCTCGACAATGGATAAATAGACTGCCGTGACATGGCCACCATTCTCGCTGCTAAACCCACCGAAGCTTTTCCGCAGATTGGTAAATGGGCGGACTGCACGCTGTCGAGTAGACCAAGGGAATTTCACCCTCAGCCTCTCTCGGAACCGTACGTGAAAGTCTCCCTTCATACGGCTCTTCGCATTCGAATCATTTCTTTTGACGTGCATAGGGTTATTTGATATTTGAGACACTTTCCGTGAGCGATACCGTGGATGAGGACAAAAAACTATTTACCCCCGGATGAGCCTCTTATAGAGCAACGAACGCAAGCCATTAGGGAGAAGACGGGTCACTAAGCGAATACAGACATTCTTTAGCAAGGAGAAAAAGCCGATAAAACCCATCTTGTAAAACAGCGTCTGCAACCTCACTTCCGTTACAGCATACCGCCATCCTCCCCGCCGCCGAAACATATCCGGCGAAAAGCGGAAAAAGAGCAGGCTCTCTTGTATATTATAGAACCGGGCACCATTCATCAGCATCCGTACCCACAGATAATAATCCTCGAACAAAGGAAAATGCTTATATCCTTCAGCCTTTAGCACGGCCGACTTCCGAAACATCACTACCGGATGATTCACCGGGCATCTTCCTTTGGAAAACCTCAAGATATCTTCATGCCATTCCGGTACTTTCCGCACGGAAAGCACATTCGATACCTCTCCTTCAAACTCATCGATCCAAGCCCCCACTACATCAATTTCCGGATGTTCCCGAAATATCGCCAATTGCTTCTCAAAACGATCCGGCTTAGCGATATCATCCGTGTCCATACGGGCCACAAGGTCATACGAACAATGCTTCAACCCCTCGTTCAGAGCCTTGCCGAGACCTTGGTTGGTGGGCAAAGAAATCACTTTTAACTCAGGATGCTGGCTTGTGAATTCTTTTATGACCGCATACAGCTCATCCGTCAAAGGACCATCTTCCACCAAGACAACTTCTATAGGCAATAGCGTTTGCGTGAAGATACTGGTCAGACTTTGACGTAAAAATAGTGGGCTCTCTTTATGATATAAAGAAAGTAATACGGAAAATAACATAAAAAGTATATATGTAATTTATTATTAATAATAAGAGAATATTTTCCTTTGCAATGCACAAAACACAAAAGGAACAAAGTATTTATTTGACTCATGGAATATTAAAAACCATTCACTTATATTCCTAAAATGAGGATCTAATAACAATTTCTGTTTTGCAAACTGTTTGAGTACCGCTAATTTATTTCTATATTTATTAGATTTCCCTATAGACTCTACAAACCTATCCAAGTCTGAGACTGCTGCTATCATATGAGCAGGTACATCATAACTAAAAATAGTGGAACAAAGAGATTTACTATTGTATTGTGTATAATGATAATATATTCCTTCACAAAACATTATACTTTTAGCACACATCAAGCATTTAATTAAAAATATAGAATCTTCCCACATACAAACATTTTCAGGAAAAACAATTTCATTAATTCTAAACAGATCTGTCAAAACAAGTTTATTAACTATAGCCCCCCAACATTTTCCACACATTACAGCAGACAAATAATCCTCTATATCATTTGCTCTATACATCCTTACAGGCTCGGATCTATCCTCGAATTCTTTAACTAATCCCATATAAACTATATCCGCTTGAGTAGACTTCGCCTTACTTATCAGTTTTTCAAAGCAATCTTTATCTATCCAATCATCAGAGTCGATCTGTATGCAATACTTTCCTCTACAATGGTCTATACCAAACTGTCTAGTAGCGCTTACCCCATGATTAGAACGATTAAAAAAACGTATTCTAGAATCCTCTTTCTCATATCGTTCACAAATAGTAACAGAGCTATCGGTACTGCCATCGTTGATAAGTAACACCTCGAAATCCACAAATGTCTGAGATAAAACAGAAGATAGACATCTATCCAAAAAAAGCTCTGAGTTATAAACCGGTATAATAACCGATATGGTAACTTCCATATTATTATTTTTTAAAGATCTACAAACTGGAAAGGAGAACATTTATGCACAGAGTTCCATATATAAAGCAGAAATGTAATATTTGTAATAAAAAAGATAGAGAACGAACACGCCATCATTACTAAATTACATTTCCTAATATGATGAAAGATATATCTGTACATATAAGCATAAACGATAAAATTCAAGCTTACGAACGGATAGATCAACCGAGAGAGTAATATAGAATCTGCGAATATAGTCGTAAACAACATTCCCATAAAATATAATCTGTAATACACGACAAAAATTTCATCGGTATACCTATGAAGGAGATATTTGGAGGATATGGCAATAATCAATGTAGTCACAAAATTCAAAAAGAAACTTTGTTCACTGAGCCCTGTCTCCTTGAAAAATACTTGTTCTCCATACCCTGCATAGCCCTGGGGAGCATAATTTATAATAAGGTCAAACACAGACGATAATATAGGTTTGGACAGAAAAAACACCAACACACATAGCATACATTGAATCCGCCAATCATCAATAAGAATCTTACGTTTCACGCCTAACAAATAACATGGCAATAATATGAAGGACGAATAATGGAATCCCATTGCCATCAGTATAAAAATCAAATATTTAAGCAACGATCTATTATAAATATATCGGATAGAAAACAAAAATATACAAAAGGCTATAGCATGACGTTGTATGTTAAGAAAAGAAAACAGCGTACCCGAAATTAACAAAGTCACACTATACCATTTGACCATATCTCTATCTTTATCAAGAGAAATATAAAACAAAGAAAACATAATAAAACATACCAATATACTCATGCAATAATAAGGTAAACCGAACAAAAAAGGTATATGGTTTACAATTTGATATAAAGGTTCTATTCTTTCATTCAATATATTCCATAACAAGTCAGCATTTTGAGTGTCATATATTTCTTCATAAGCAAGATAATCTGTCCCTATATTATATCTTAAACCTAGGACTAACGACAATACCATAATAGGAATTGCATACACCAATTTTGTTTTTTTCCTGAAAGTATTGAAAGATACAGATCTATAACCTATAGAAGAAGCAAAAAGAGAAGAAAATTCATTACTCAGCCTAAAATACACGAATAAAAAAGTAATCAATGATAAATACAGAAAATAAGACTCAATCATACTTTATAGTACCATTATATGATTTAAAAAGGTAATATTCTAGCCATGGCATATAAAATCCGGATCGGCATAAGGCATAGAACATATTTAACCTTATTCTTCCAAGAGCAAGATAGAAGATTTATTCGATAAAAAAAGCGTTTATGCTTCCGCCCTAAACATTGTAACAGCTCACTCGCATATGCTTTGTCATTTAGTCTATACCCATTACATATCAAAGTAAGATAAAATGTTCTTAACTTTGAGTAAATACATGCTCGATGATACTTTTCGCTTAATGACAAACAGGTGTCAAAAATAAAAAGCATATCTTCCACATGTTTCATTGTCAAATTACTCATGATTGAACCATTTTTCCGAATTCGATAGAAATAAGTAACCCTATTACAAACAGCCATAGAATTAGCGACTAATGCTAATTTGAATGACCATAATTCATCCTCATGATATATATTGGGGGCAAAAAAAACTTCATTCTTCAAAAGAAATGAACGAGAGACCATCTTGTTCCAAGCCATCATATACCACAGAGATTCCGAATATGAATGGGATATCTTTTTATTTCCGAACAAATAGCCTGATTCCATACGTAGGTAATCCTTCTGTTCTGAATCCTCTCCGAAAGTTGCGATATCCCCAACCACAAAATCTACCGCATGTTTCTCCAACATCGTAACCATACGCTCTATGGCATCTTCCGCTATATAATCATCACTATCCAAAAAGTATAGATAATCACCCGTAGCTTCTCGGATACCACTGTTTCGAGCCTCAGACAAACCTTTATTGACCTCATGAGTCACAATCCTTACCTCTAGGCGAGAAGATTTAGCAGTCAGGATAGATTTCACAATACACATAGAATCATCTTGCCCGCAATCATCTACAATGATACACTCTATATTTGGATAAGTTTGGCTCAATACAGAATTCAAACAATCCTCAATATAGGAAGCCACATTATAAACTGGAATAATAATCGAAACTTTCAACATATTATCACCATATAAATTTAATCTCATCTAAATCACTTAACCAAGAAAGGTAGAAGGAACTATTTTTACCATAAGAATTATCAAAAAAGACAAAGGGTTTACCTAGTAATATGGATAAAATAGCCACATGCAATCTAGTCGTATATATTTTATCATAAGAAGTTATAAAACGGACACCTTCATGGATAAGTAATCTCTTTAGGTATAATGCCCAATTATCCGAAAGCCTATTTAAAGAAAGTTTAATGAACAAATTCAACATCTTAGCACTTAATGGTATTATCTCCATAGTTGGCCAATCTCGTATCTCTACCGGCTCTCTTATATATTGTCTACAGTCATCCTCTAGGAATTCTATATCATTACGTTTCAAATATAAATTCTTCCCTGTTGATCTTACCAATGAAGAGACTAATCGGTCTCTAGGGATACAAAACGCCATATCCGGCAACAATAATCTCCCACAATTAACAAAATAAGCCTCAAGCAATCGATAAGATCTTTGATCTCTCGCACAAATATGCAAATCTGGATGTTTCATCATCAAAGCTGCATCAGACAGCATCTGTTTATCATTTTTATAATAAATGGTCTGTGGAAGAATAACTATCTTATTATTGGGATATAGCTTAATTACTTTTAACCTAAAATCCTGATGCCTCCTCCATATATCCCCAAAATTACCTCCTCCTTGCAATAATATTGTCGTATCTTTTGGTAACGGCCTATATGAGAATGTCTGACAGGAACATCGATACAAACATTTAGCAGGTAAAGAGCTTAAGAAAGTTTCCGTACCCTCCCAGATTAAGGCATCCCCTATATTTGTATAGTAAGGCAAATCCAAAAACACGTAAGAATCAGATATCAATGGAATCAATTGATATCTAATAACAGATTTTAATGCATCTACTTTTTGGGCAAAATTCATCGCTTATTCGTTTTTAAAGACTTCACTAAAAACTTTCTTATTTTCGCTCTGTATACTTTCCAACGCAATTCACCATTGACACGATCCTTTTCCTCCCTTGTATACTCACAGTTTGAATCACAAAGTTTAGTAGACATAAAATGCTTCATTTCTGGTTTCAGCCATTCTGAATGATCATCACATGTTCTATTCCTCATATCGGCGTAAGTTGGAGTCTTTAACTCAGGTATATTTCCCAAAGTAAGAAAAGCATGGGCATTATAACAATGATATTCAAGACAGTTATTCCCTATTGGAGTAAAATCGATAGGTACATTTGGATCATCAAATATATTTTGGCTTTTAAAAGAGCAATAGCATTGTGTCATAACGCCAGTTCCCAAATTTAGATAAAAAGACCAATCACCTGCATAACAAAACTCCGTCCTCTTTTTTCCAAAGACAGACAACTTGTAATCAAATAGAGGAGAATTAAAAAAAGACCAAGTCTTTTTATATTCTTCTTTCGACATATCCGTAAGAATAGGCAACATTTTCGGGTCTCTCTCATCACGTCCTACAGTCACATGGCATACAGCACCTACATTCTCTAATGCAGCCTGACACATCTCCTTTATATAAGGAACCAGTTCATCAGAAGGAGTAGCCTCAAGCGTAAATGAGCATCCCGCATCCCTGATTCTTTTTATGTTATCGAAAAAACGTTCTAATAGATTCTTTCTTTTTAACTCCATATAGTGATATGAGAATTTAAAGAATAATCGGCTTAATAATTCTGCTGGAAAACTTGCAATTTCCTCAAATCGCTTAGAGACAGTAGCATTAGTTACTATCATTACATAATGACCCTCTTCGAGCAAAGCTCTCACATATTCTGTCATTTCAGGAGGTAACAAAGTCTCTCCTCCACCACAAAGATTAATTAAGCAAACACCTCCCAATCGTTCTCGAGATAATGACTTTCGCACTTGCTCCGAGCTATATTTAAAAGTTGGCAATTTATTATCAAAAAGCCGATGCTGAGTAATATAGCAATAATGGCACCGTAACGTACAAGTTGTAACCGGTACATAACAATCAATAAAACGCTTTATACCATCCATAATTATTTATTCTAAAAAAGTAAATTTATACCCATTTTTTTTCAGCCATTCAAGATTCAGACATAACTTATAATAATTAAATCTGTGTAAACGTGTATCATAAGCCCATTCATGAGTAAATATCACCAATGTATCCTTATTTCTCAAACGCTCCAAATCATAATATAAAAATAAACTATTCTCCAATCTTATATTTGTCTTAAAATATTCAACATCTCTCCTTACATAGAAGTTTTTTTGCATAAATTCATTCTCCCGCTTCGTCAAATCATAACTACATCTATCATCATCTGCACAAAGTAATCCCTTGATATTACATGAGTCAAGAAATGATACAATACTATCATTCCCATAAAAATAGTGAAGACGAAGAACATGCGATAGAGAGCTGCTATCCGCAAATTTACTGATAGCATTTTGAACATTAAAAAAAGACATTTTAAAATCATCAAGACTGATATTCTTATCAAAATCAGGACTTATCCAATGAAATCCCCACTTCAACCACGATGCGTTCTCCTTAAGTTCTTTCCTATATTTAACAGGCATATCACCTATGTCAAAACCATCGGCCTTTTCAAATACATAAAGAGTGAAACAAGCTCCGTAGTCCTCATGCATATGTTTCAATTCTGCCAAGAACTCATTATCAAAGGCACTTTCATACCTCCGTTCATTTTGCTTTAAGTCTTCTAATACCCATACTACATCATCAAAACTGACATGTACAGCTTTACTGAAGCCATCCGACTTTTCAGGTAAGCAACAATAACTATAACCAATCCAAAAACCAAGGCAAAATAGTCCTATCAATAATACGATCAGAGAAATACGTTTTACAGTTTCCATACTTATCGTTTCAAGCGACTCCTAATCATTCGCAAAAAGAAATCTCGTTCCAATGAAGTAAATCCGACAAAGTATATTATCAATAAAATACTTCCTACACAACATACTAAAATGAGGAAAAATCCAGCAAAACTTATTAATTTATTAGCCAAAATATCCTTTATCAATACAATAATAGAAGAAGAAAGAATCGTAACCAATAAAGCTCTTCCAAAGACCTGTATGATAAATCGCTTTAATGAAATGGCAATAAAAATCTTCAAAATCAATAAACGTTCACTTAATGTTATACAAGAAATCACTATAGACACAACAAACACCACAGAAGGGGAATAATTTAATCTTAACAAAATCCACGCTAAAGGAATATTTAGTAAAATAGTACCTCCTACAATTATTTGATACCATTTTACTTTACCAGTAGCTTGAATTGAAGTTCCCATCGCATAGGTAAAAGATTCCAGTAATGAATTTATTATTACCAAACGAGTGAAAGCAACAGCATAACCTGGCACAACCTTTAACCAACATTTCAGAACGAATTCTGTTTCTATCAAAAGTGGGATTGAGAACAATAACAATAAAAAATAAGAGAACTTGGCTCCCCTAAACAATAATTGAATCATATAGTTCCTATCATCGTTCGCATATGATTTAATAATTTGAGGATTCAAAGCTGTTGTGAAATTTTGGACAAAACTATTGATAGCCGTATTAACTTGACTTGCGATTCCATAAGATGCGTTCAATACAGGACCATAAAAAATATTCAGTATCAAATTCAAACCTTGTGATTTACTTATCCACGCCAATGTACCAAACATACTCCAACCCGCAAAACTGGAGATCGTTTTATACAACGTCTTACTCCAATACAACTTATAATGGCATTCTTGAAAATTTCTTACGCAATAACATCTATAAAAAAGAGCGATTAAAACGGTCACTAAAAAGATTAATGCACCATATAACTTTAGTTTATCAAATGAAATACATTCCAGCAAAAATGCGACCACTAACTTTAATACAACTTCAACAATACTTATATATGCGTAAACACGCATTCGCTCCCTCGTGATAATAGCTGCATTATAAGGAGCTTGAACCATCGAGATAACAAATGAGAAAAGAGCGAATTGATAAACCCATTGAGCAGCCTCCATCCTAGATTCCGGAATATTCATCTGTGTAATAAGAAACCACAAGCCTATCGTTTCAGCTAATAACAAAACAATCAAGGCTATCCCAATGTGAATTGTCATAGATAAACTGAATACCTCCGCTAAACGTAACGGATTTCCTCTCCCTATTTCAAACGCTAAAAATCGCTGTGTTGATTGCGACATAGCGCCATTCAAAAAAGAACACATTGTCACGATTCCTCCTACCACATTATAAATGCCGAAATCCTCTACACCCAAAACCCTCAACACGACCCGGCTGGTGTACAGCGTCACCCCCATAATCAGAAGCATACGCATGTAGAGGAACAACGTGTTCTTAGCTATCCGCTTATTGTTTTCGGAATTTGTAGACATAAAATTGTAATCGAACAATTCACAGCGTATACTCTTTAGGACACACCGGACAATACTGAGGATTGACTCATTAAAAATGACTTCTTTTTAAATAACAACAGACAACAAATATGATTTTTCAAGTATTTCATCACTAACGTTATTTAATTTAAAACGAGTACCTTTTCATGGTTTAAAACTTATCACAGCACCCAGCTTCTTCATATACTTATCAATAAAATGCAATATACAACCCAATAATACACAAGAAATCACATACATTACAAAAGCAAAAAAAGGATTATCTATAATACGCATTAAGGAATAACGTCCTTCACTAACAACCTCAAACATCAAATATATCTCAAAACTAATAAAAGACAAAAATGAAACATATTTATTAGGAACAGATTTATTCCATATATTAAATCCTAAAATCAGAACTAATATACAACAAACTGCTCCAAACCATTTTTGAAACGCATGATTATAATTATCATATAACCCGTAATACAGAGCTATTATATAACTAATATTTATTATCCCTACTATAAAAGCAAGAATATTCGTTTTGCACTGTCTACTAAATTCCATAATTTGGCATGAGTAGACAAAGCAAAATAAATAAAGCCACAACCACACAAAAATATAACCAGGGATATTCCTTGATTCTAAAACATAATCGACAAGAAGAACACCAAGCCCGATAATAGCAAAAGTTTTAAGCCTATATTTATTAATAGTATTAAATAATGGTATTTTAGTTAATATATATAATGCGACATAGCAAATTGCGATAATACCAAATAGCATACCAGACATTGCGATAAACAATGTTACAAAGACACCTCCGAAATAATGTCCTAAAAATGAAATTGAATTATAATTATGACAAAAATGGCATAGCAATATACCGGTAATAGCAAGAGCCCTTAAATAGTCGAAGGCAACAATACGTTCTCTCATCTCTCTATTAATAAATCATTTAAATATTATGCAAACTCAATACAAGGCGTACACTCTAGGGGAGGCTCTTTGCAGTACCCTAAACCTAGTCATATTAACAATCAATTTTGATTTTAACATTATCTGTGTCCAATGTAATGTTATTAGGAACTTTATTCACATAATTCCTACACCCATTATCAGATCACACCGTGATCTCACCAATGTACAAGCTATTTCCAAAGCATACTCAACCGAGAAATCTTTGTTACCTTATCAGGTAAAGGAGGTTTACCAGTACAGGTAATAGTGATTTACCTGTACTGGTAATAGCGATTTACCAAATATGTCAGATCTCATCCGGGCTCTCGCTATCGCCACCGCCATCAGCAGGCTTTCCGCCCACCCAAATTTGCGTACTTACGCTACGAGGCGTTTTCAGTATGTGACCCGCACTACCATACTGCGTCGTCACAGTCAGCGTGTACTCACCTTCCGCCAAATCAGCCGGCAGGAGCAACGTGAGAGAAGAAGGGTTGTTGATGGTGATCTGGTCGTCCGTCAGTTTCGTGGTGGCACCTTTGGAATCGGTCAACGTAACGCCTACCGACTCGTGGTCACCAACCACCTTCAGCATCGCGCCACGGACAAAGAAGTTGTGGCCCGCAGTGGCACTGCCGTCCTTCAAGCCCGTCTTGCGATCCTCGGTCTCCAGGATGTACATGATATTAGACTTCTCGCCGAGGATCTCAACCACGGTCTTGGCGATCGCCTCGCGCAGGGCCTTGTCTTGCGTGAAAGAGACGTAGATGGAATTATTCTCCTTGTTCCAAACGCCGCCCTCGACCACGCCTTTCAGCTGGGGAACGGCACGGAACAGACCCGTGTTCACGCTATAGCCGTTTAGGATCAAGTCCATTACTACCCGATGGTAGAGGGTCACAGAGTGACGCATCGTCTCCGGGCGTAGACCGGTATCTTGCTTGTACATCTCCTCCAACACGTCATCCAAAGTTAAACTTCCAGCCGAAGCCAGCAGCAGGATCTTGTCCGTCTTGTTGTCGGTGGTCACCGAATTGTCGATAAGCCAGCCTTTCAATATTTTCTTCATGGTATTTTGATTTATGGGAAGGACGGAATTGCCCTTTCCGGTTATCCTTGTCTAGAACCTCTTGTCGAATGCCGATTCCCTCTTCTGCCGATTCCGGGCGATCAGCCAATCGATCACCAAGTGAAGAACCGTCCATAGAGACAGGTTTAAAAATAATATACAATTGACATTCAAATGATTAACCAATACAATATTCAATGCGATAAAGAAAACGGACACGCAAATGATCGTCACCATCACCATCCGCACCCGCATACCCGTGCGCAACAACTTATGATGGAAATGGTTCTTGTCCGGCAAGAACGGGTTCTTGTGCTCACGAAGGCGGCGCAGCACCACACGTACCACGTCCAGCAACGGTACCAAGACCGTGGAAAAGGCAATCACCAAATAAGGATTCAAACGCTCCGTAGAGGTACTATTCGATACGCATAAATGAATGATCAGGAAACTGATCACGTAGCCCAACGTCAAACTCCCAGCATCGCCCATGAAGAGCTTATGCCCGCGGTTGGCATTGCCAAAGACATTGTAGCACCAGAAAGGCATGAGGATTCCCAGCGTACAGATAGCGAGCAAGGCATAAACACATTGATCTTGAATGAAAAAGAACACGCTCAAGACCGATAAGGCGATACAGCACAAACCGGAGGCCAGACCATCGATCCCGTCAATCAGGTTGATAGCGTTTGTCACATAAACCACGGCGAAAACCGTGACTGGCACACCCAGCAAGGCCGGGACCGAATAGATCCCGAATAGGCCTCCCAGCGTATCGAGCCAATTGCCGGACAACACCAGCAGGAGGGCCGACACGACTTGTACGATGAACTTGTAGCGGTAACCCACCCCGACCAAGTCATCGCAGACACCCACCAGATAAAGAAGTGTCATGCCCACGAACAAGAAAAGATACTCATGGAGCATCTCGATCGAGAAGCTAGACAGATCCGAGGGCCACAGATAAAGGCGAAAGCCTATCACCAAGGCAAACGACATCAAGACCACGGGAAAAAACGACAGGCCACCCAAGCGGGGAACCGGGGTCGTGTGTACCTTTCGAGAATCCGGGACATCATACAGTCTTTTCTTGTGGGAGATCACCAAGATCCTCGGGATGATCACCATACCCAAAGACACGGAGATCAGATATCCGGACAGTAATAACAATAATAGAATTTGCACCTCACTCATACGATCTCACTTAATGAAGGCAACCCCTTCACCTCGCCGGCATGCCACGCTTGGTAGTCCTCATGGGAGAGTTGGGATGCTGTTAATAATTTGTAATCTATGTCGTCTCTTCGCAAGATGTGCCTGCGGACATACGAGCGGAGCGAACGATCCGTCACGGAAACCATCACCACAGGAAAAGGGTAGCCAAGCAAGCGCATCGGCGTGACCTCGCTGTCCGGGAACGCACGGCGCAACTGGTAGGCAGAGCACTCGAACGCCACCCAGTAAGGACCCGTGCAATACAGGTGGATGGAAGCGATATTCGTACGCTCGCGGCTCATGATCTCACTAAAATGCTCGTTCAGCAACCGCACCAAACGAACGCCGGAAGGAAGGGAAGACATTTTGATTTTTGATTTATGATTTAAACTGTCAATTGTCACTTGTCTACTGTTAACTTATTTCATGGTTGAGCCACCGATCGCAATCGTCCAGCCGGCGGATCAAGGATAACTTGCTTTTCTTGGGCGAGGACTCACCCCGCCAAGGATCCACCACCTCATGCGCCATCTGCCGGTAAAGGGCGTTGTCCGTGCAACCGTAGAGCGTCACCAGCAACAAAGCACGGGATTGCGGAGCTTTCACCACCGGGAGCATACCACGCATCGTGTCATGCAAACGTGTGAACTCCTCCTCATCGCCCAACAACTTGTAGGCAGAAAGAAGCAATGAGTAGATCTTGCAACGCATCACATCCGTCTCCGCACGGAGCGAACCGTAGGATCTCAACACCTCACGGGCCAAACGAGTATCCTCCTCTGATACGTTGCCGGAGGCATGGTAACGTCCCAAGGCATCGTGCAAGCCTTCCCGCAGGCGGTCGTTGTCCAGATGGGTATAGACGTGCTTGCCCTTGGTGTTCAGCTCGATCAGCTCGTACTCGCCCGGCTTCACCTCCAACAAGGGGACCCACATGCAATCGAGGATACGCGCCATGACATCTTTATGACCGCCACCCGGCTGGATCACCACCTCCGCCTCCATACCAGTAAAATAACCGGACGTGATACGCACACGGTCGCCCTTCAGCAAGCGGTCGCTGTCCGGTACGTACACCGGAAGCTCGTTGGAATAAGATTCCGCCACCCAACGTAAATTCCCCATCTCGTCATCCGACAGATAAGGGAAATGAGTCATGCCTCCGGAAGAGACCCGGGGAAGGAAATTGTATAGGGGAAGCGTGCGCTTCATCTGGAAGATCTCCTCAACCGAGGACCGGACAAACACGTAGTTGAACAGCAGGGGTCGTTTCGTGTTGACCATCTTTCCGTCCACCTTCCTCACCTCCACATAGGAGGGGGCGAAATACTCGAACAACGTCTCCCCACGACGCTTGCGCCGGGAAAGCTCGGCATCCAAGCTTTTAGCGGGGCTGATCTTGTCACGTCGTGCCACACCCGTAGTAGGAAGCGTGAGCACGTACCAGCGTACAGTCTTCAAGTCATGACGCTTGCCAACCCGCACCGTACCCCTCTCCGAGCAACCGTCTCTCAAAACATTCATCATTATGATTATCTTTTCCTAAGATTATAGCAGGATCTCCACTCAAGCCTCACGACAATTCAAAGCCCTACCAAGAGCACCATATTTACTCCTGATAAACAACACTTTATGTCTTTAAAAATGGTTTTTCTGAAAATCACCATCGGTTGAAATATTAAGCTACTTGGGAAGTAGCCTAAAAGGTAGGAGAATGGTTATTACCCAGTTGTAGAGACGG